>CAYGSZ010000059.1:0-12991 GCA_964352705.1 uncultured Rhodobacterales bacterium | reverse complement strand
TGATTGAGGAAAATGACGTTAAATACGTCGACTTCCGCTTCACCAACCCTGCCGGCAAATGGCAGCACACGGCCCAACATGTCAGCACTGTAGATGAAGACATGCTCAATGAAGGCATCATGTTTGATGGTTCTTCAATTCAAGGATGGAAGAGCATCGACAAGTCGGACATGACATTGATGCCGGACCTTTCAACCGCTGTTATGGACCCGTTTACAGCTCAGGCACAGTTGATCTTGTTCTGCGATGTCATTGAACCCTCGACAGGGCAACCTTACAATCGCTGCCCGCGTTCCGTGGCAAAAGCTGCTCTCGCTTATATGCAGTCTAGTGGGATTGCCGATGTGGCTTACTTTGGCCCGGAAGCTGAGTTCTTTGTTTTTGATGATGTCCGCTTCTCCACCAAACAAAACATAATGGGCTACCAGATCGACAGTGAAGAAGGTCCTTACAACAGCTGGCGCGGATACGACGAAGGCAACTACGCCCACCGTCCAAAGGATAAGGGTGGTTACTTCCCAGTACCGCCCGTAGACAGTGCAACCGATCTGCGCGCTGAAATGACCACCGTAATGCACGAGATGGGTCTGGCAATGGAAAAGCATCACCATGAAGTGGCTCCATCCCAGCACGAACTCGGCATCAAGTTTGATGAGTTGATCAAATGTGGTGATGGCATGCAGATTTATAAGTTCTGCGTGCACATGGTTGCCCATGCTTACGGCAAGACAGCAACATTCATGCCTAAACCCGTCTATGGCGACAATGGCTCTGGCATGCACGTTCACCAATCTTTGTGGAAGGATGGCAAGAACTTGTTCGCTGGTTCTGGCTATGCCGATCTCTCTGAAATGGCGCTGTACTACATCGGTGGCATTATCAAGCACGCTAAAGCCATCAACGCCTTTACCAACTCCACGACCAATAGCTACAAGCGTTTGGTTCCTGGCTTTGAAGCCCCGGTGCTATTGGCCTACTCGGCACGTAATCGCTCTGCGTCTTGTCGTATTCCGCACGTCGCAAGCCCAAAAGGTAAGCGCGTAGAAGTCCGCTTCCCTGATCCTGCAGGCAACCCGTACCTCGGCTATGCTGCCATGTTGATGGCCGGTATCGATGGGATTGAGAACAAGATTCATCCTGGTGATCCAATGGATAAAGACTTGTACGACTTGCCTCCTGAAGAACTGAAAGACATTCCAACTGTTTGCTCTTCACTGGCAGAAGCACTGGACGCCCTAGATGCGGACCGTGCGTTTTTGACCAAGGGTGATGCATTCACTGACGATATGATCGACGGCTACATCAGCCTCAAGCGAGCTGAAGTTATCCGGTTTATGCAAACACCACATCCGGTTGAATTCGATATGTACTATTCAGCCTAGAAACGTCCGACTAGACGGCCTGGATCAGATTGTTACCCAGGACGTCTGATCGCGCAGGGAAACCCTCGCCTTATGGGCGAGGGTTTTTCTTTACTTGTGTTTTGAAATGAAACTCGAAGTAGAGTTAGGAAGTGCGGCTAAGGAGTACAGGCTATCGCACCGTCTCTGGAATCTTTGATGATCCACCAGAGCCCTTCTTCTTTTTCTTTACGGGCTTCGCCGCTTTCACTATCGACTCAAGATCAAACGTCAACTTGCGGTCCTTCAGGCCGATCTTGACCAGACCACCGGACACCAGTTTCCCAAACAAAAGTTCTTCTGCAAGGGGCTTCTTAATCTCATTCTGAATGAGGCGTCCAAGAGGACGAGCCCCCATGGTTTTATCATAACCTTTGCTGGCCAAATAATCGCGCGCAGCCTGAGACAACTCAATTGTCACATTGCGGTCCGATAGTTGAGCCTCCAACTGAATGATAAACTTATCGACAACCTTACCAATCACCTCTGTATTTAAAGATGCAAAGGGAATAATGGCATCAAGACGATTACGAAACTCCGGCGTAAACATACGCTCAATAGCTTCTTTGTCTTCACCCTCACGACTTTCACGTTCAAAACCAATCGCATTCTTTGCAAGTTCAGAAGCACCTGCATTTGTTGTCATAATCAAAATCGTATTGCGAAAATCGACACTTTTACCGTGATGATCCGTCAGCTTCCCGTGGTCCATGACTTGAAGCAAAATGTTAAACAAGTCCGGGTGCGCTTTTTCAATTTCGTCGAGCAGGAGGACGCAATGCGGATGCTGATCAACGGCATCAGTTAACAACCCACCTTGGTCAAACCCAACATAACCAGGTGGCGCCCCAATAAGCCGTGAGACAGAATGGCGCTCCATGTACTCAGACATATCGAAGCGGTGCAGTTCTATGCCTAAGCTGGCCGCAAGCTGACGCGCGACTTCGGTCTTACCGACACCCGTTGGGCCAGAGAACAGGTAATTGCCAATGGGCTTCTCAGGCTCTCTTAAACCGGCACGCGATAGCTTTATGGCACTTGATAAAGCGACGATGGCATTATCTTGACCGAAGACCATTGTTTTGAGATCGCGCTCCAGGCCCTGCAGAGCTTTTTTATCGTCACGCGATACAGACTTAGGCGGAATACGAGCCATTTTGGCGACAACAGCCTCAACCTCTTTGACTGAGATCGTCTTGCGTCGTTTTGCCTCAGGCACCAGCATCTGCGCGGCACCAGTTTCATCGATCACATCAATTGCTTTGTCCGGCAGCTTACGATCATTGATGTACTTTGCGGCAAGCTCAACAGCTGTGCGGATTGCATCGGCCGTATAACGCACCTTGTGATGTTCTTCGTAATAAGGTTTGAGGCCCTTGAGAATCTTGATTGTGTCTTCAACGGACGGCTCGACCACATCTATCTTCTGGAAGCGACGCACCAGGGCGCGGTCTTTCTCGAAGTGACTGCGATATTCTTTATATGTCGTCGAACCCATACACCGCAAAGACCCAGCCGCCAGCGCCGGTTTCAAGAGATTAGACGCATCCATTGCCCCCCCTGATGTGGCACCCGCGCCAATAACGGTGTGGATCTCATCAATAAAGAGGACAGAGCCTTCTGTTTGTTCCAATTCTGAAATAACCGCCTTGAGGCGCTCCTCAAAATCACCACGGTAACGAGTCCCCGCTAATAGCGATCCCATATCCAGCGAAAAAATTGTGGCGTTTTCTAAAACAGCCGGAACCTCTTTATTAACGATGCGCCTAGCCAAACCCTCGGCCAATGCTGTTTTACCAACACCAGAATCACCAACATAAAGCGGATTGTTTTTCGTTCTTCTGCATAGGATTTGAATGGTGCGTTCGATCTCAAGATCACGACCAATCAGCGGATCAATTTTTCCGGCTGCAGCTTTTTCGTTCAAGTTAACACAATAGGTCGTCAGGGCTTCTTTACCCTGCTTGCCAGTTTCCTCCCCGTCCTGCCCCTCGTCTTCGGAGCCGCTTACAGGTTTAGACCGGGCTTCACCAGGACGCTTAGCGATCCCGTGCGAGATGTAATTGACGGCGTCTAATCGTGTCATGTCCTGGGTTTGCAGAAAATAAACCGCATGGCTCTCGCGTTCCGAGAAAAGGGCCACGAGCACGTTGGCACCCGTGACTTCCTCACGATTAGAGGATTGAACGTGAATGGCGGCTCGCTGCACAACACGCTGAAAGCCTGCTGTTGGTTTAGGGTCTTCTTCTCCGGGGCCGACAAGGCCTTCCATGTCTTCATCAACAAAGCCAGTCAGCACCTGACTAAGCTGGTCCAAATCAACATTGCATGCACGCATGACCGATATGGCGTCTTGGTCATCGCAAAGCGCCAATAAGAGATGCTCTAACGTTGCATATTCATGATCTCTCTCGGCAGCTAAAGCGAGAGCGTGATGCAATGTCTTTTCTAGGTTTTGTGAAAGCATCTAAAAAATACCTTAGGTTTAGAGGGAGTTATTTTAGCGCGTGCCTTTGTCGTTATTCTTTCTCTAATGTGCATTGGAGTGGATGCTGGTGTTTTCGTGCCAAATCCATCGTCTGCGTCACCTTGGTTTCAGCAACTTCATAAGTATAAACACCACAGACACCGACACCTTTTTGGTGCACATGCAACATGATGCGTGTCGCCTCATCACCTGTTTTTCCAAAGACACGCTCCAAAACATGCACAACAAACTCCATCGGTGTGTAGTCATCGTTCAACATGAGGACTTTGTACATTGAGGGTTTTTTGACCTTAGGACGTGTCTTGGTCACGACGCCGGTATCTGGTCCGCCTTTGTCATCCTCATCATCATGGTCGCCGGTGTTACCGGCAGCACTCATCTGCGAAAAAAAGAGATTTAGTTTAGTATTTGAAGTCATTCTTGTAGGTACCATGGTTCTGATATTACCAAATATGGTATCGCATCTTGTGTAAAAAAAGACCCCCTTCAAAAGAGTCTTCAACCCTACTCTAACGTGGGACATCTAAGAGATACTGGCGAGCACGCCAGATAATCTTAAACGAAATCTTAATGATCACTATTTAACTATAGGAATCAAAGAGATGGCTGGACACGTTAACCTTTTACACGTTACGATTTAGTCATTGAGAGGTTCTAATAGCACCTCAGGATTTATTGGGTGGGGAAATCCTTTTGCATATCTTCGCGAAGATGACCAGAATTCTCGGTGCAACGCTACTTTTAGTGGCATTGGGCAGCCCAGTTGCTCAGGCGAAATATGCATCAATGATCATTGATGCAGAAACAGGCCGAGTTTATCACGAGGTAAACGCAGACACCCGTAACTACCCTGCCTCACTTACAAAAATGATGACGCTTTATATGCTGTTCGAGAAACTTGAACAGGGAGAGCTAAACTTAAAAACGAAAATGAAAGTTTCAGCAAACGCCTCGCGTCAACCAAGCTCTAAAATGTGGCTTGCAACAGGCAGCACGATCGCCGTCGAAGATGCAATCCTGGCTTTGGTCGTGCGCTCAGCAAATGACGTGGCCGTAGTTGTTGCAGAGCATTTAGGGAAGACCGAGCGGGGGTTTGCCCAGGACATGACAAAAAAAGCAGAATCTCTTGGCATGACCCAAACCAATTTTCGAAATGCTTCGGGCCTGCCCAATCGCGGACAACTCTCAACGGCTAGAGATATGGCCACTCTGTCCAAGCACCTGATGAACGATTTTCCTCAATACTACAGTTATTTCTCTCGGTCACAGTTTACTTACCAAGGCACAACCTACAGGGGCCATAACAGGTTTGTTGACCGGTACGACGGCGCTGACGGATTAAAGACCGGTTACATCAACGCATCAGGTTTCAATCTTGCCGGATCTGCTAAACGAGACAACAAAAGGTTGATCGGAATTGTCTTCGGGGGGAAATCAGCAAAGGAACGTGATCAACATCTTGCAGAACTCATGGACAAGGGTTTTATTGAGGCGGCTCGGTATGGACGCCCTCCTTACCCCGCACGCAAACCTTTGATGATGGTCATGGCTGATGGCTCTCTCATGCCGTCCGACATTGCGATCAAGCCAAAAGCTAAGCCTAACCTTGCCGTGCTAAGAGCAGAGGCTTGGGGAATTCAAATAGGGGCGTTCTCAATCAGCGATGTTGCCCAACAAAAGGCTGATGAAGCCGCCTCTAAAGTGAAGCTCAAATTTACCTCCGTATTTGGCAGAATTGAGCCGGTAACAATCAGCGGCAAGGAACTGTATCGCGCGCAAATTATGGGTCTTACCCAGGCGGACACAAGAACAGCCTGCGCTTTAATGGAACGTGCACCCCACCAATGCCTGGTGGTTACGCCAGAGTTTGCAGCCCTTATTCCACCCGACCAAGCAGGCTAGTTGATACGCCTAATCAGGCAACGTGACTCCGCTTTCCAATAACTGAGCGGACAAAGAGCTTTTAATTTTTGTCAGTTTCTCAGCGGTCTCTGCCTCACACCGCGCCACCAATACCGCTTGTGTATTAGACGCACGGAGCAGCCACCAGCCGCCCTCTTCCAGAACGCGCACGCCATCCACATTATTCACGTTGGCACCTGATTGTTTTAAACGCTCTCTCACTTCTTCAACCACCTGAAACTTCCGATCATCCGGACAGTCAAAACGCAATTCAGGTGTATTGAGCGCTTTCGGAATACGGTCAAAACGGGCCGCTAAAGTCTCCTCTTGCGAGGCCAGTATTGAAAGGAAGCGGATCGCCGCATACAGCGCATCATCAAAACCGAAATAGTGATCAGCAAAAAAGATATGTCCGCTCATTTCGCCAGCAAGCGGTGCTTCTAACTCATTCATTTTAGCTTTGATAAGCGAGTGGCCCGTTTTAGCCATAACTGGTTGCCCGCCCATACGAGCGATCTCATCAAACAGGACCTGACTGGCCTTAACGTCTGCAATAATTGGGGCACCTGGTTTTTCTGCCAGAACCGCCTCGCTCAATATGATTAGAATTTGGTCTCCCCACAGGATATTTCCGCGACCATCCACAATGCCGATACGGTCACCATCGCCATCAAAGGCGAAGCCAACATCCGCTTGCTCACCCCTCACTTTAGAGATCAATTGCTCTAAGTTTTTCGGCACTGTCGGGTCTGGATGGTGGTTGGGGAATGCCCCATCAATCTCACCGTTGATCACAACATGCTTGCCTGGCAGGCCTTGAACAGCGGCGGACACAACTTCGCCAGCAGCACCATTGCCAGGATCCCAAACAACACTGAGTTTCTTATCTCCCTTAAAATCCTTCAAAACTCTTGCGACATAGCGATCAAATGCAGGTTTATCAGATACTGTACCTTGCCCATTCTGAAAGACGGCCTGCGCAGCGCGGCGACCCAGGTCTAAAATGTCCTCTCCGTAGAAAGGCTTTTTGCCGAGCATCATTTTAAAGCCGTTATGAGTCGGAGGATTGTGAGAGCCAGTCACCATGATACCTGCATCGGCTTTGCCCTCAACCGTCGCAAAATAAAGCATAGGACTTGGGCCACGCCCGACTCGCTCGACATTCACGCCCGTCGATATAAGACCACTGACAAGAGCTGCTTCCATAACAGGCGAACTATGCCGACCATCATAGCCAACGCAAACTCGGCTTCCGCCTTGCTCAAGAACGCGGGTTCCAAAAGCCTGTCCTAGAGCTTTTGCATCCGCTTCGTGGAGGGTGTCTCCAACGATCCCGCGAATATCGTACTCACGCAAAACCGACGCATGGAAAATATGAGGTGACGTCATGCTAAGACACCGAAAGATTTATTGGGTCGTCCAATACAATGATAGGAGAACCCCGCCTTCTCGACATCGTCTGGGGCATAGATATTTCGGAGATCAACAAGAATGGGTTGTGACAATAAGCCCTTGGCGCGGTCCAAATCGAGACTCCGAAATTCGTTCCATTCCGTGACAATCACTAAAACGTCTGCCCCTTCCATCGTCGCATAGGCATCGTCGCAAAAACTGACGTCCGACAGCATCTTCTTCGCTTCGTCCATCCCTTCCGGATCATAGGCTCGTATTTTTGCTCCGGCACTGACAAGCGAGGGAATGATGGCAAGCGAAGGGCTGTCCCGCATGTCATCCGTATTGGGCTTAAACGTCAGGCCGAGAATCGCAACGGTCTTGTCAGCCACTGAACCACCACAAGCCTTTACAATACGCTCAGCCATTGCCGACTTCCGCTTATCATTAATATCAACAACCGCCTCTACAATCCGAAGTGGAGACTTGTAATCCTGCGCGGTCTTAACAAGGGCCAGAGTATCTTTTGGAAAGCAAGATCCGCCATACCCAGGTCCTGGGTGGAGAAATTTCTTGCCGATACGACCATCTAATCCGATGCCTTTCGCAACGTCATGCACATCAGCACCGACCTTTTCACACAAATCTGCGATCTCATTGATAAACGTTATTTTGGTGGCCAAGAAGGTGTTCGCTGCATACTTAATCAACTCTGATGTTTCGAGTGCCGTAAAAAGAATTGGGGTCTCAATAAGATACAGTACCCGATAGAGTTGGCGCATGACCTCTTTGGCTCGATCTGACTCTGCGCCAATGACAACACGGTCCGGTCGCATAAAGTCATTTATAGCTGAGCCTTCCCTTAAGAACTCAGGATTGGAGGCCACATCAAAATCAATATCCGGACGCGTTTTCTTAACAATACGCTCGACCTCACGACCAGTTCCCACAGGCACAGTCGACTTAGTTACAATGACTGTATATCCCTCAAGGGCCTGGGCAATTTCTTCGGCAGCCGCATAGACATAAGACAGATCAGCGTGGCCATCTCCACGACGGCTGGGTGTGCCCACAGCAATAAACACGGCATCCGCACCTTTGACAGCCTCTTTTAGATCCGTTGTAAATGTTAAGCGGCCAGCGTCGGCGTTGGTTTTAACGAGCTGATCTAGACCCGGTTCATAAATTGGTATCTCGCCTCTTTTTAAGCCCTCGATTTTTTTTACGTCTTTATCGACACACACGACGTCGACACCAAACTCAGAAAAACACGCGCCTGAGACTAGTCCGACGTACCCTGTTCCAATCATCGCAATACGCATATCTGAAGATTATCCCTATACAGAGGTGATTTTACTTTAGAAGTGGGCCAACCATCGCTCTAACCTGGTCCGCCATATCAGGGCGCTTTAAAGCAAACGCGATGTTAGCAGTCAAAAAACCGACCTTATCGCCACAATCAAAGCGCTCGCCTTCAAAGCGCACACCGTGAAATGGAACACTGCCTGTTGTTGAATCAATGGCGTCGGTCAATTGGATTTCACCGCCCGCACCCGCAACCTGTTTGTCTAAGAAATCGAACACCGAAGGATCAAGCACGTAACGTCCGATATTTGCCAATCTGGACGGGGCAACCTTAGGGTCTGGTTTCTCAACCATGCCACGCGCTTTCGCGATGCGTCCGTCATCAGTTTCAACATCTAAAATGCCATACCTGTTTGTATGTTCCTCCGGCACCTCTGTCACAGCAACCAGATTGCCACCAAGATCAGCATGGGCCTCTATAAGTTGATTGAGGCAGGGTGGATCTGACATCAACAACTCGTCGGGCAATAGAACCGCAAACGGTTCGTCGCCAATTATAGCGCGTGCGCACCACACCGCGTGGCCGAGACCTAATGGCACTTGCTGGCGAACGGAAAAAATTTTACCCGGTTCCGGCATAAACGACAAAACAGAGTCTAAAGCTTCGCTCTTTCCTCGACTTTTGAGCAAGCTTTCCAGTTCTGGTGCATGATCAAAATGATCAACCAAAACCGATTTACCCCGTCCTGTCACAAATACAAAATTCTCAATGCCTGAGGCCGCAGCTTCTTCGACTGCGTACTGAATGAGAGGCTTATCAACAACCGGAAGCATCTCTTTGGCGATGACTTTCGTCGCCGGTAAAAAACGCGTTCCAAGTCCTGCAACCGGAAAAACCGCTGTGCGTACGCGACCTGCCATACACCCCTCTCCTATGACATTTTTGTGACTGAAAGCGCAGAATTCTGCCGCCTTCAGAAGGCTTTGACGCCGCGTTGTGACACGCGGAACATACTGTTGCAATACTGATTGGTCATTGTAGGTATATCTGGATCAGTCCTTTAGAAGTAAGTCCTTAGCCTCGTTGATTTTTGCCGCCAAATAGGGAGAACCACCTCGATCCGGATGCACCTTCGCCATAAGACTGCGATAAGCGGCCTTTATGGCTTTCCGATCCGCATCAGGTTCCAACGCTAATACTTTAAGGGCCTCTGCTCGCGTCATTGGTCCGCTCGGCGGCGATGGCGCAGACTCTGTCTCGTCCGCATCAGGCTCGCGATCACTACGCCATCCGATATGTGCTCGATCAAGGTAGGCATCTAACAAGCCACGAGAATCTGCATCCGCGGTTACGTCTTGCCGAAACTCCATCAGGTCTTCGAGAGGCATAGCAGACAGCAAGCGACCTTTAAATTTACCACTCAAAACTTCTCCGTCCATCCGGCCACTGTCATGGTCCAGGGACATACTTAAATAGTGTGACTCAACCTGAGACTCTTGACCCGTTGCATGAGACCCACCGCCAAATCCTCCAAGATTACCAAACATACCTCGCGCCTGTTGAAACATCGAAAACATGTTAAAGAGTCGCCAACCGAAAGCGAATATCCCCATCACGAGGCCGAATGCGGCGGCCAGACGCCCTGTCAATGCAAGGAACACGGCGACAAGACCTAGACCCCAAATTGCCCCCCACTTCATAGCCCGTTTAAGTGCTGCCGGGTCAGCATTGGCATACCATTTCATGATGAGAATCAGACCAACAAGTATGCCTATGCCTAGTATAGCTGACGCCAGCATGATCTACCGCCGAGTCATCTGATCGGTGATACCTAATATGTCACCACCGTGTTTGCGACCGTAGTCCTCCAAAGCCCGTGCACCCCCAGCAGCAAATGTAGCGACGGCATTCAACAGGGCGCGCAGCGCCCCAGGGCTAGATGAGTCAAAAAGGCAATATGCACCGCCGGAGATTTTAGCAATATGCTTAAACGCTGAGGCGGCAGGTTCCCCCCCTCCTTCATGGAACATGAACACTGGAACGCCTCGCAGTCCAAGTTTGCCAGCTGCATCCGCCAATAAATCTATATCTTCCTCCATGGTGTCACCAATGAAAACGAGAGCATTAACAGTTTTCGTCCCAGCCTCTTTCAAGGCGTGTTTAAGAATACGCTCAATTTGGGTGCGCCCGGCTAAAATTCTAACTTTACCCATTAATCGACCGAGTTCTTTAGAGTCTCTGGTCCACCGGCTTGACCGGCATTCCATCAATCCACGGTAAAACACAAGCTGGACCTCCAAACCGCCCAAAGATGCGGCCTCAGCAAACATGTCAGCCTGAATACCTATTGCCATATCCCAGGTTGGGCCTCGGCTTGCTGTTGCATCCATAGAAAAAATAAGACGCCCTGACGGCTCACTGCCACTGACCGGGGTGACCTCTGCCGCATCAAGAAAAGCGGAAACATCGCGGCTGACACCCGTTGGTCTGAGAGATTTTGCACTCATGCTTAAAGTCTACTCCGCATTTGTCTCAGATATCACCTGCGCTACCGGAACATACTTGGCAATCAAATCAATTAGGTCTCGCAGCTCCTGTCGGGCAGCAACATGAGAGAGAGTCCAGGAAAACCCAGACTTTTGCCCTTCGAAGTCGGACAAGGTTAACCCCTGCAAGAAGAGCTCCCTAAAGATGACCCGCTCGCCAAACCCTGGCCCAACGCGAAAACCAACCCGTGTTGATAGCTTTTCAATAATATCAGACATGGTACGCTTATTATGCGCATCAAGGGCACTCAAGCGGTTTCGGAGAACAATCCAATCTATTGTTTTGCCATCACGGGCCGCCCTGACTTGGCGGGCCTGCCAGATGCGCTCGGCGTAATGACTTGGCTTCAAAATTTTACCCGACTCGGGGTCGATATCAGCAAGCACCGCCATATCGATGAGGCTGTCATTCAATGGTGTCACAATAAGATCAGCACAGGAATGCAGCCTTTGGGATAAAGAACTGTGGGACCCTGGCGTGTCGATCACGACGACGTCTGCCTTAAGGTCTGCAATCTGAGTTGCAAGTTCTGTAGCAGTTGCATCTTGCCAATCGTACAAAGTTGCAAGTTCGGGACTGACGAGCGGCGCATCTGAATGAGTCTCTATAAAACGCGCACGGTTCTTGAGATAGCTGGTCAGACTGCCTTGCTCAGAATCCCCATCAATCAGAGAGACTGTTAATCCAAGCTTGGCAAGCGCGACAGCAACGTGAAAAGTCAAAGTGGACTTACCCGTGCCGCCTTTTTCATTTCCAAAAACAATAACAATCGTCATGAGAGTTCGGGTTGATCCTGAATGAATTAGTTCACGTTAATTTGGCCCGGACCCTATAGGCCTGTAGAGTCCGTATCAACACCATGAGTACGGCACTCTGGCAATTCCAACGCCAGATGTGCAGACCATATGAATTTACATCTTATTCTTAACATTCGAATTTTACTGTATTCTAAAGTTCGACGATATGGGTAGGCTTGCATGACACAGAACATGGTGATGTATCACTGGATAAGCCAATTCGCGCAATCATCGCCAACAACCGAAAGTACGTCCTAAATTATGAGCGAGACAGCGGACTGTATTGTAATCGGTGCGGGTGTGGTCGGGTTGGCTGTCGCCCGAGCTATGGCCATGGCTGGCCGAGAAGTTATTATCATTGAAACTGCCGATGCCATTGGGACAGCAACCAGTTCCCGTAACAGTGAAGTCATTCATGCGGGCGTATATTATCCGGAAGGCAGCCTCAAGGCACGGTTGTGTGTACGTGGCCGAGATATGATGTACGCGTACTGTACCACCCACGGTGTTACTGCGCGGAAAACAACCAAGCTTATATTCGCTGCAAACGAAGGTGAACTCGAAGACCTAAAGTCTTTGCAAGCCCATGCTGGACGCAATGGCGTCCGGCTAGATTGGCTATCTGCAAACGAAGCCGCTGGATTAGAGCCAAGCCTTCAGTGCGCCGCGGCTCTTCTATCTCCTGAAACCGGTATCGTTGACAGCCATAGCTTTATGTTGGCGTTACAGGGAGATGCTGAGGCACATGGTGCTTCAATTGCCTTCAATAGTCCCGTTATCGGTGGGCGCGTGATCTCAGGTTCTGGTCGCCACGCCATTGAGCTAGAGACCGGAGGCGCTGATGGCATGAAATTGACCGGGCGCGATGTTATTAACTGCGCCGGTCTCGGGGCTCAAGAAATCAGCCAGGCGATAAACGGCTTGGATCAGAGCACGATTCCCGCCCTACACTATGCGAAGGGAAACTATTTCTACCTGACCGGCAAAGCCCCTTTTTCACGCCTGATCTATCCTCTGCCGGGAACGGCCAGCCTTGGTTTGCATTACACCTTAGATTTGTCCGGGCAAGGCCGTTTTGGGCCAGATATAGAATGGACAGATACACTTTCCTACGATGTAAATCCGGCCAGGGCTGATGCCTTTTATGAGGCCGTCAGAC
>CAYGSZ010000058.1:0-13006 GCA_964352705.1 uncultured Rhodobacterales bacterium | reverse complement strand
AAGCGGTTACGGACCTTATCAATGCAATCTTCAACAGTGACGCGTGCCATAGTGAGTTCCTGTACTTTTAAGACCGACGAAAGCGCATTATACGCAAAACGCTCTTAGCGCCGGAAAATGTGTTTAGATTTGTAGTGTATTTAGTGAGGAACAGACTGAAAAACAAGGTTTTCCTTATCTTCGTCGGTTCCTAATCGTTAATTTTATGTCAAACCTTCAGTTATCCGCTTCACCGCCGAGGCATCTGAAACGGCAGAAATGAGATCATCAACCCCCTGACCCGTCACAGGATGACGCCACTTTGGGGCTACATCGCGTAAAGGCAGAAGAACAAACCCTCGATCCTGAAGCCTGGGATGCGGCAGAATCGGGTTGTTTTCGGAGACTTCCCCGTCAAAATCCAAGATATCGAGGTCCACCGTTCTAGCTGCATTTCGTTCAAGTCTTTCGCGGCCAAACTCATCCTCAATAGATAGTAAGGTATTTAGAAGGTTAACGGAGTCTTG
Source organism: uncultured Rhodobacterales bacterium (assembly GCA_964352705.1). Classification (GTDB taxonomy): domain Bacteria; phylum Pseudomonadota; class Alphaproteobacteria; order Rhodospirillales; family Rhodospirillaceae; genus WLXB01. The sequence goes on along the minus strand of CAYGSZ010000058.1, from coordinate 12,500 downwards.
TTGAGTTGAAATCATTGCTACAGCGTTAACATATAGAGGTTGATCTGAAACCGGCACTGGTGCCGTCTCGTACCAATACGAGATCGCCTCGACTTTCAGTCCATGGATTGGAAACCGTTCAAGAGCCGTCTTCAACGTCACGAGCGGTGTGCCGACATGGCTTGGTAGATTTGCCCCTAATGCGATGTAAATCATTGGCCTAAAGCCATTATTAAAACCCATTTTGCTGTGTTCATAGTGTTTATGTTTATATGACTGATAATACGCATAAGCCCTCGCGTTGCATTACAACGCATTAAAAATTCCAGCTTTTACACAAAATCTATTTTCCAGGAGGTCAGCTTGTTATTTTATCCTCACGAACGTATGGCGCTGTTTATTGATGGTGCCAATCTTTATGCCGCAGCAAAGGCGCTCGGTTTTGACATCGATTACAGAAGAATGCTGGAGCTTTTTATAGACAAAGGCCAATTGGTTCGTGCGCTTTACTACACGGCCCTCATGGAAGACCAAGACTATTCACCAATACGCCCGCTGGTGGACTGGTTAGATTACAATGGATTTACCATGGTCACGAAACCTGCAAAGGAGTTTGTGGATTCGCAAGGAAACAAAAGAATTAAAGGCAATATGGACATAGAGCTTGCCGTCGATGTGATGGAAATGGCTGAGCATGTTCAGCATGTTGTTATTTTTTCTGGAGATGGTGATTTTAGAAGCCTGATCGAAGCCGTGCAGAGAAAGGGAGTCCGTGTCTCCATTGTGAGTACCACCAAATCACAGCCCCCTATGGTGGCAGACGAACTGCGACGTCAGGCTGATAACTTTATCGAACTTGCAACATTGAGAGAGGCCATCGCGCGCAAACCTCAACACTCACCAGACAGCGATTCTCCATCAGATAATGGTTACGATGACGACTCTAATAAAGACAGAAATTGATTATGGCATCTGTATTCATTGACCCACCCCGCGACTGCAGAAAATGCCCCAGACTGGCTGATTTCCGCCAAGCCAATAAAGACGCCCACCCTGATTGGTTTAACGGACCCGTGCCTGCGTTCGGACCAACCGATTGCACATTGCTGGTGGTCGGCCTTGCGCCAGGCCTCCAGGGCGCGAATCGCACAGGTCGTCCTTTTACCGGAGATCATGCCGGCGACCTTCTGTATCCGACCCTCATCAAATTCGGCTGGGCTAAAGGTGTTTATCGTCAATCTATAGATGACGGCTTATCCCTGCACGGGTGCAGAATTACCAATGCGGTGCGGTGCGTGCCACCGCAAAACAAACCCATCGGCGCAGAACAAAAAGCCTGCCGGTCTTTCCTGGTTGATGAACTGAACAGCTTGCCTCAGTTAACCACGCTTCTTGCACTGGGCCGGATCGCGCACGAAGCGGTGCTCACGACTTTAGGTTTGAAGAAATCTGCATATGCTTTCGCCCATGCAGCACAGCATGACTTAGGTGATGGACTCACTTTGATCGATAGCTATCACTGTTCACGATACAACCTGAACACGCGGCGCTTAACACCTAAGATGTTTGAGGACGTGTTCAGGTTGATCAGTTAAGGCCTGTTAATGAGCGAGTGCGGCTTCGACGGCCCCAACCAACTCTTTGCTCATGGGTTCTACACGGCTTGGAAACGCAGCAATCAGAGTACCGTCCGGTCCGACTAGATACTTATGAAAGTTCCAGCTTGGTGCATTTTCGTTACCCTTTACGTCTGCAGCCCACTTGTAAAAGGCATGCGCATCGTTGCCTTTGACCACTTCTTTTGCCGCAAGCGGAAAGTCGACATCGAAATTGGTTTCGCAGAAGTCTTTGATCTCTTCCGCAGTACCTGGTTCTTGCGCACCAAAATCATTGGACGGCACGCCGAGCACGACTAATCCTTTGTCTTTATATTCGCTCCATAATGACTGAAGGCCTTCATACTGGGGCGTATACCCACAAAATGAAGCTGTGTTCACAACGAGAACTGCTTTGCCTTTGTACTCAGACATTGGCAAGGCGCCGCCATCTATAGATGAAAAAGCAAAATCGTGCGCCGTTTCAGCCATCGCTGTGCCCCCCCCGAGTAATGTAAAAAGTGAAGTCACGATTGCTGCAAATGAGATTTTTGTCATGGCCGCCCTGCTCCGTTTCTAATCTAGTTTGAGGTTGGTCTGTGGTGCTCTTCAATAGCGCGATTTAGAATTCGATATTGCGTACGTTACAATGGTTTATCTTGGTTACGGAAAAAAAAATGGAAGTGGATCACAAGATGGATTTACAGGCAGCAGGTATTCAGGCGGCACAAGCCACTATCTTGCGCATCACAGGTCAAATTCTCCCAGCACGCTGTATCGCAATCGCCGCAGAACTCGGTCTTTCAGACAAACTGGCCGAGCGGCCCATGACAGCAGAAGAATTGGCCAACTCCTGTGACGTGCATGCGCCTTCACTGTTTCGCTTGCTCCGGTTCCTTGCCTCTATTGAGATCTATCACCAAGACAAAACAGGCCATTTTCGCAATACAGACGCCTCTGAGGTCCTGAGGGATAACGTGGCCGGTTCTGTTAGATCCATGGTCAGAATCGCTTGGCAGGATGTGATCTGGGATACTTACAAAGAACTGCCAAAGGCCATCAAGACAGGACAGACCGCCTTCACCCTTGCGCATGAAGAGGTCTTTTTCGACAAGCTTGCCTCCGAGCCAGATTTAGGAGCCCTTTTCGATGCATCAATGGCGCTCATGTCGAACGCTGAAAACAGTATCATCGCGAGTGCCTACCCCTTCGGTGAAGCCGCCGATGTGGTAGATATCGGAGGGGGACGTGGAGGACTGCTGGCTGAAATTCTTAAACAGCACCGCAATCTGCGGGGCATCCTGTTCGATCAGAGTCATGTTTTGGCTGACCCTCAGTTTATCCGCGACGCAAACCTCATGAATCGCTGCGACTTAATTACTGGAAACTTTTTTGATGCCGTTCCTGCTGGTCATGACGTTTATCTACTCAAACGTATTTTACACGATTGGAGTGACGAGAACGCTGTAAAAATTCTCAAGAACGTAAAAGCAGTCCTCACACCCGAGTCACGCCTCGCTGTTATTGATGCCGTGATTCAGCCTGGAAATGCACCAGACCCAAATAAATATTTAGACGTTGGAATAATGACATTGTTGGATGGGCGGGAACGAACCGCTGAAGATTTTGAGGCGTTATTCTTAAAAGCCGGACTACAGGTTCTTAGAATTCTTCCCCCTGTTTCCCCTTCAACAATGTCTATCGTTGAAGGCGCGTTGGCTTAAGCGTAACGCTCTTCTTTCCAGGGGTCGCCGACATCGTGGTACCCACGTGCTTCCCAATACCCTGGCGCATTTTTATCCATGAAGGTCAGATGCCGAAGCCATTTGGCTGACTTCCAAAAATAGAGCTTTGGAATGACCATCCGAACTGGGCCACCATGCTCGCGGCTTAACGGGGCTCCATTCCAGGTATGGGCCAGTAAAACGTCATCATCGTCTAGCCAGTTCAAGGGTACATTTGTGGCATATCCGTCATAGCTTCTAAGCATCACAAAAGCCGCTGTTGCGCGCGGTTCAACCTCTGCCAGCAAATGCTTGGCGCTGACGCCCTTCCACCTGTTGTCATACCTGGACCACGTCGTGACGCAGTGAATGTCGGATGTGAACTCCACCTGGGGCTGCGCCATTAAGTCATCGAAGCTCCATTTGAGCGGTCGACCAACTTGACCAGCAACCGTGAACGACCAGTCGTTAGGCAACATGTTTGGCGTCGTGCCAAGATCAAGAACTGGAAAGTCTTTGACCAACCTTTGCCCCGGAGGCAATCGCTCTTGTTTTGAACCAGAGATAGCGCCAGTTAATGCCCGCCCGTCACGCGCCCACTGCTCTTTGGTGCGGATAAGCTTTTCGTTTTTGGAAGAGCTGTCCGGCACCTTAACTTCCATCTCGGAGCACGCGCGACTTCTGACGATTCCAATCACGTTCCTTAATCGTCTGTCGCCGATCTATATCAGTCTTACCTTTGGCAAGACCAAGTTTAAGTTTCGCGATCCCACGATCATTAAAATACACTGACAAAGGAACCAAGGTCATACCTTTGCGCGCAACGCCAGCCGTCAGTTTGTCAATCTCACGGGCATGCAACAGCAACTTCCGTTTACGCCGGGCCTCATGACCAAAGTGCTTGGCGCCTTCATATTCCGGAATATATGAATTTATGAGGTAGACACCGCCATCTTCGACGGAGGCATAAGACTCTTGAATATTACCTCGCCCCAGACGTAACGATTTAACCTCTGTCCCCATGAGCATCATACCCGCTTCAAAGGTCTCCTCGATTGCGTAATCGTGGCGGGCCTTGCGGTTTTGGGCAACCGTACCTGTGGAAATCCAACCCAGTTTTGTCATTACACTTACTGTCTAATCAAACAAACCAGCGTCGCGCATGGCTTCTTCAACGCAGGCCATCCCCTTGGGCGATAACGGCACCATAGGTAGACGTAAGTCAGGAAGACATTTGCCGATCAAGCTGCAGCCAAATTTTACGGGAACCGGATTTGGCTCACAAAAAATGGCTTGGTTTAAAGGCTGCAGTATATCGCGTATGCGCCAGACATCCTCATATTTTTCATTACGCCATGCATCATGCATTTCAGCATTCAAGCGGGGGGCAACATTAGAAGAAACTGAAATGCAGCCAAAACCGCCTTGCGCCAAATAGGCAACTGCCGATCCATCATCACCGGACAGCAGGCAAAACTCACGGCCTATTTCTATACGCGACGTAAGCGGGCGGGTGAGGTCACCCGTCGCGTCTTTAACCCCAACGATATTGGGATGCTCTGCTAACTTAGCCATCGTTTCGACGGTCATATCAACAACACTGCGCGGCGGAATATTATAAATAATGATTGGAAGGTCGGCTGAGTCTGCAACGGCTTTAAAATGCGCCAACATCCCCGCTTGGCTGGGTTTGTTATAATACGGCGTCACAACCAAAGCCGCATCAGCTCCCGCAGACGCTGCGTGCCTGGTCAGCGCAATCGCCTCTTCAGTCGAATTCGACCCGCTGCCAGCAATAACTGGAATTTTCTCTTTCGCCACTTCGATGCAGAGTTCGACAACCCGCTTATGCTCTTCATGGCTTAACGTTGGCGACTCGCCCGTGGTTCCGCACGGAACAACAGCATGAGTCCCCTCATCAATTTGCCATTGAACAAAGTCCTGAAAAGCCTTCTCATCAATACCACCATCTCTAAATGGCGTAATGAGCGCGGTGATTGATCCAGTAAACATGAAAGCGTACTCCAAGGATGCACGGGATTAGGGCACATGTCGTTAATTGCATGCATCATGCCATCATAATTGTCGGAACATACCGCTGACATGCAATAGCAGCAAGCAAAGGCCTTTAGTTCAGGCGCAAGACTTGATAAATTACTGTTTTTACAGTCGTTTATGGTGTTTCACGCTCATGACTCTGGTGCTGTATCGTCATATTGCCTTCGCAGTTGGATTGCTCATCGCTGTCGCGTTGGCACCTGCTAATCCCTTAAATGCCGCTCCTGTTACCCCGGCTCTGAAGCCGCCTGTGCCAAAAGCTTTAGCAACCATGGCGGCAACAACTGCTAAAGCAGTCCTGCCAACGCGGAAACCGCCCTATTACGGCCCATTTGGCAGTGACTACACGTATCTTTTGAGCCGTGAAGACCGAGCGCTGTTTGCTCAGGCCTTGTCAGCCGCAAAGTCCAAAAATTGGTCACAAGCTGTGGAGTTAACAAAAAGGATCAACGAGCCTTTAGCCGAGAGTGTAGTGGCCTGGCTATACCTTAGACAAACAGGCGCAAGTACGCCGTTCAAAGCCCGCACAGAGTTCATTCGGCAGAATTCAATTTGGCCACAAATCGACAGTATTCGCACGCGGTCCGAAGAAGTAGCAGACGATAAAACCCTCTCTGCGGCAGAGATTATTCAATGGTTTGAAGAGTTTCCGGCCCAAACAGGTCCAGGGCTAGCGAGTCTTGCAGAAGCCTTTAGAAACACAGGACAAGAGGATAAAGCTGTCGAGACCGCTCGGAACGCCTGGCTAAACGGCACCTTCAATCGCTCGCAAGAACGCTCTTTTCTGTCGGAGTTCGAGGACCTCTTTAGCCAAGATGATCACATTGCGCGCTTGGAGCGCCTTTTATGGGACGGTCACACCAATGGCGCACAACGCATGCTTCGGCGTGTCGGTGCAGATTACAGAAAGCTGGCAGAAGCGCGTATTACGCTCATAGATGATTTGGCAGGCGTTGATTCAGTCATTTCTAAAGTCCCCACCGCTCTTAGCAATGATCCAGGTCTGATCTATGACCGTTTAAAATGGCGCCGGAAACGTGGGCGTTATGAAAGCGCAGCCGAGCTTATTCATGAGCCTCATCAAGATGCAGTGCGGCCAGAGTTATGGTGGAAAGAACGCCACATTCTGGCACGTGAAGCCCTCTCAAATGGCAATATCACCGAAGCCTATAAAATAGCGTCAGGCCACAAAGCCACCGATGCCCTCTCGGTATTTGAAGCTGAATGGATCGCAGGCTGGATTCAGCTCCAATTTTTAAAAGATCCTGAAGCCGCATTACCACACTTTTATAGGGTCTATGACGCGGTCGCTTTTCCCGTAAGCCTGTCACGCGGTGCCTACTGGGCTGGTCGTGCCTTAGAAGCTGGCGGAGATCTAGAACTGGCAAAAACCTGGTACCAAAAAGCTGCCGTCCACATCACCACTTATTATGGTCAATTGGCATTAGCGAAACTGACGGGCGACACCCTGCCTCAATTGCCGCTTGACCCGCTGCCAACCATTAGCGAGAGCAGTTCTTTCCATGAAAGTCGATTAGCGCGCGTTGCTAGAATGATGGCTGAAGTAGAAAACCTTGATTATTTGAGAGCTTTTGTTCTCGCCGCCGCCAAGTCTTCAGACTTCGCAACCGAGCGTCATTTGGCAGCTGAAATGGCCAGCAAATTCAACCGTGAAGACTACGGAGTCTGGGTGGCGAGACGCGCTGCCCAGGATCATATCATTCTGCTTAAGTACGGTTTTCCGGTTCCCAGATTCGAATTCCCTAGCGTTCCGGAAAAACCCCTTTTGCTGGCCATCACACGGCAAGAAAGCAATTTCGATTTTTCGGCGCGCAGCCACGCTGGTGCACGTGGTTTGATGCAACTCATGCCAGCGACAGCACGCGCCGTCTCTCGTCAAATTCACATCCCCTATGACGTTGATGCACTCACGATTGACCCGGCCTACAATATCGCTTTGGGATCCAAGTATTTGGGCGATCTCATCGATGATTTCGATGGTTCGTACATCATGGCTATTGCTGGCTATAATGCAGGCCCTAGTAGGGTTAAAAGATGGATCAAAGAGTTCGGAGACCCGCGGACCGGAGAAGTTGACCCAATTGATTGGATTGAACAAATCCCGTTTAACGAAACACGTAACTACGTTCAACGTGTCATGGAAAACCTGCAAGTTTATCGTGCCGTTCTAACCAACCAGCAGCAACTGGCCCAAACACTCCCCGGTGACCTCAGCCGTTCGCAAAACTAGGCCAAAGCAAAGAACGGATTGTGTGCAACACTCAGTTTTTAAGCAAAGCCGATTCACAAAAGAAAAAGGGCAGAGTTTGCTCTGCCCTAATCATATCTGTGTGATCACATCGACGTAATTGAGTCAGCTTATGAAGCAGCAGCCTGGGGCACGAGTTCAGCATCATGATTTGCGCCATTGGAAGTACTCTTAACCGCGAAAGGTTCTGACTTAGCTGCTGTACCCGGTTCTGCAACAATGCGCTTACAATGCCCTTCCATGAAAGCGCCAGGCTCGATGGCCAAGCTCTCGTGCTCAATATCGCCGGACATTTTAGCAGTAGATGCCAAAAACACTGACTTCGCTTTCACTTGGCCTTTTATAGCCCCATGAATACGAACAGTCTGTGCTGTTACCTGACCGCTGACTGAGCCCTTGGTACCAACAATTAGTGCTTTGCAGTCTATGTCACCTTCGACATTTCCATCCACTTGTATCTCACCATTGCAGGAGAGGTTTCCATGAACGTTTAGGTCGATGCTGATGATAGACGGTACAGATTTCACCTGGCCTTCAGTCATCCGTGCGACCTGCCCTTGGGGTTGTCCGTTATTCTTGCTGGAGAACATCACTTCCCGCTCTCATAAATTTTAACGGGTTCAACTGCTTACCGTTGTACAGAACCTCTAAATGCAAATGAGGGCCTGTGCTACGTCCACTGTTGCCGAGAAGGCCGATCTCGGTCCCACGACCGATGTACTCACCCTTCTCTACCGATACTTTTGCCAAATGACCAAAGCGGGACGTCAGCCCCATACCGTGATCAATTTCTACAAAACGACCATAGCGCCCCCGCCAGCCAGCGTAAACAACCTTTCCTTCGCCAGCGCTGTATACGGGGGATTTGTAAGGCGCTCCAAAATCAAGGCCTAAATGGCGTGCATAAGTGCCGGTAAACGGATCCTTACGCACCCCAAAACCACTAGTAATTCTGTACTTTTTGAGAGGTTTCTCAAGCGGCATAACAGCCGTTAAGTTTTGCAGCTCGGTCAAACGCTCCACTTGAAGATTTAGTGACATTAAAGAATCATGCAATGGTCCCTCATCCCCGGTCACTGAATTCAAAGGAATGAACGGTCCACCGCTACCAGATTCACCGCGCCGAGCGCCCAACAGCTCGTCCACATCAAGGCCAGTGCTGGAAAGAGATGTCTGAATATGGCCGATCTTTTCATCAGCCACTTCGGCAAATCTATGGAACAAAAGAAGCTGCGTGCTCTCCATTTCACTCAATTGATCTTCCAGGTCAGTAACCCTTTGTAGAAGTCCATCACGCTCTACAGAGGCTAAATCCCTCTCAATAACCAGTTGCCGCAGTTCTAAGCTCTTCGGATCAATAAAGTCTGTGTTCTGGTGCACTTCAGTCACGTCTGTCATGTCGGACTTGAGATTATCCAACTGCATATGCAAATCCGTGCGCGCCTCAGCGACACGGTGACGTTCGAGTTCAAGACGACCAATAGCCACTTCAATTTGCTCTGGATCAGAAGCCAGACGCTGTTCCTGGCGTGACATTTCACCGTCAGGTTTACGTTGGCGAGCAGCGGAGGCCAATGCACCCTCTGGCGTTTTCAGGTCAACAAGGGAAACCTGGCGATCAGCAAGTCCGATCATACGTTCCGTATTCTCGTTCAGTTCTCCCGTGATTTCGTCTATGCGCCGTTTGTATACAGTCAACTGCGCTAAAAGCTGCTCGTAGCCTGAGCGCGCATCTGTAACTTCAATATTCTTTGCACGAATGCGATCACTATGACTGACGACAAGGCCAGAGCTGATGAGAAGCCATCCGCCAACGACTGTGATAACCGAAGCCGTAACGGCCTGGCGCATTGTTGTGAGGCGCAGCGTCCGCATGCGCTCCTCAGTGCGTAAAATAATTTGGCGTTCCGGAAAAAAGCGCTGCAGCCACCTTTGGGCTTTCGACAAGCTTCGATTATGCGGATCAAACTTTGACATGTGTTTCCCCGAGACACGACAAAAACTACCTTGGCCAGACCCCAAGCTCACCGGCCTCGCGCGCGCAATACAAACAATAACTTAGCCGATACCTGGTTTGTCGCAGGTTTTAAATCGGCTTATCATCAAACAACTGTCATTTTTTCTAAACCGTTTGATTAAAAAAACCTTAACCAGCGGTCTAAACAAATAAGAGAAATTGAGTGTGGCGATTTTTTATAGGTTTTTCAAACAGAAAGACGCCTTTAAACCTCAAAAGAACAGTTTGACTCTAACATGGATTTTAAGCCTTGTGATCTTTTAGGAATGTTTAATACCTGAAAGAATGTCGTCAGGCGGACCCAGAATCTGAACACTATCTACATTTAGGCGAGCCGGAAATGAGAAATATCAACCTAGCGTTGCTATCTTGGTTTGGATCCGGATACAGCCCCAAAGCTCCCGGAACGGCGGGCTCTTTGGCAGCCCTACCCTTCGCTTGGGTAATATCAACCTATTTTGGTGCAACCGGTCTCGTTATCGCAGCCGTTTTGGCAACTGGCATCGGCTGGGCAGCAGCCGCTGCAACAGAAGAAGCCAAAAAGGACCCTGGTTGGGTTGTCATTGACGAGGTTGCAGGCCAATGGCTGACTCTAGCGATCGTCCCGCCTGATGTGGTGCTTTATATCATAGGGTTTTTAGCATTTCGGTTTTTTGACATTTTAAAACCATGGCCTATACGCACCCTAGAACAGCGTGTTCCTGGCGCTTTAGGCGTTATGATAGATGACATCGCTGCCGCTGTTTACGCTGGTTTGGTCTTATACGCTGCGGCTCAGTTTATAGGTGCCTCATGATCGCTTCGCTTCCCGACGACCTAACCTCTCTCGCAAAAACCGTGATTCAGGAAGCCGTTGCTCAAGGAAAAACGCTTGCGACTGCAGAATCTTGCACTGGCGGTTTGATTTCCAGTTGCCTGACGGCATCTTCCGGATCATCTGCCGCATTCCTTGCCGGCTTTGTGACCTATGCCGATGAAGCCAAATCAAAACTGTTAGGCGTTCCTGCTGATGCCATCAATGAATTCGGGGCTGTCAGTGACATCGTCGCAGCCGCCATGGCGGAAGGCGCAATCGCTTATACAGATGCTGATCTAGCCGTCGCGGTAACCGGCGTCGCCGGTCCTGGGGGTGGCAGCAAGGAAAAGCCAGTTGGATTGGTGTTCTTATCGCTCGCGGAACGCGGTCAAGATGCTGTGATCAAACGCTACGTGTTTGCCGGAACCCGTGATGACGTCCGGAGATCAACTGTCGGTGCCGCCCTCGAACTGGTGTTAAGCCGACTCCGAGAAATCAAATAAGAAGCCACTGACTCAACAAGCTAAAAACGCAAATTGACGTTTATGCTTTACCATAGAGATGCTCAGCCCGGACCTCGAAAGCAGATACCATGCGGCGAACCGCTTCCTCGAACAACACACCAATAATTTTTTGCAGCATCAGAGAACGGAATTCAAAGTCGAGATAAAAATCGACCACGCACCCTTTGCCATCTTCTGTGGCGCTGAAAGACCAAGAGTTTGACAGGTGCTTAAACGGACCATCCTTATAAACAACTTCAACTTTATCTATTGGGGTCAACACAACGCGCGATGAAAACTTTTCGCGTACCATTTTAAACCCGATGGCGAGATCAGCATCGAAACCATTCTCATGGGTTTGTGTTTTGCGGCAGGCCACACACCATGGCAAAAATTCAGGATAACGCTCCACATCAGCGACAAGCTGATAAACCTGATCAGGCGTGTAAGGTAATATTCGTTTTTCCGTATGAACAGGCATGGTGAAACGTTATCTCTAAGCCTTAAACGGCTTGCGCGAGCTTCTTCTCGCGGGCCTCACGCAAACGCTCAAAATCTGAATCCGCATGATAGGATGAGCGTGTTAACGGGCTGGCTGAGACCATCAAAAAGCCCTTGGCCCGTGCCATTCTTTCATAATCGGTAAATTCATCAGGGGTTACAAATCGATCAACGGTCGCATGCCGCGGGGTCGGTTGCAGATATTGACCGATGGTAAGAAAATCAACGTCCGCAGCGCGCAAGTCATCCATCACCTGCAACACTTCATCCTTCGTCTCACCTAGTCCAACCATGATGCCCGACTTCGTAAAGACAGTCGGCACAACTTCCTTCACGCGCTCTAACAAACGCAAGCTGGTGAAGTAACGCGCTCCTGGCCGAATGGTACGGTATAACCGTGGCACTGTTTCCAGATTATGGTTGTAAACATCGGGATGTGCTTTTGCGACCAAATCAGTTGAACCAAGTTTCTTACGAAAATCCGGTGTTAAGACTTCAATGGTTGTTTCTGGGCAAGCTGATTTAATAGCCTCAATAACCGCGACCCAGTGTGCTGCGCCGCCGTCTTCCAGGTCATCACGGTCAACAGATGTAATCACAACATGACGCAGTCCTAATTTAGCGACGGCCTCACCCACGTGTGCGGGCTCATCAGCATCGACCTTGCCCGGCTTGCCAGTCTTAATGTTGCAGAAGGCACAGGCCCGAGTGCAGATATCACCAAGGATCATCATGGTCGCATGTTTCTGCGCCCAGCATTCCCCAATATTAGGACAGGCCGCTTCTTCACAAACTGTGTTTAACTTTAAGTCGCGCATAAGCTTGCGCGTCTCCGCATAAGCCGGAGACGTTGGGGCTTTTACCCGCAACCAATCTGGTTTGGGAACTCTAGCAGGCTGCGTCTTAAGGGGAGTAATCTTGGTCATAACTTAGATATGGATAACCCGGTCGTAAGCATCAAGAACTGATTCATGCATCATCTCAGAAAGCGTTGGATGCGGGAATACGGTTTCCATAAGCTCTTTCTCTGTGGTCTCCAAAGTCTTTGCAATCGCATA
>CAYGSZ010000057.1:0-13308 GCA_964352705.1 uncultured Rhodobacterales bacterium | reverse complement strand
GTGCTGTCGGTGACCACTTCAACGGTCAACGAAAAACCATTGGGATATCCGGCTTCTGCCAAGAGCGCCCGTGCTTTATCTGGATCGTAAGCATAGGGCTTAAGGCTGTCGTTATAGCCTGTGGTCGCAGCCGTCACGCCCTGGCTGGCGACATCTGCAAAGCCAAACATGATAAACTTGGCAATGGCATCTTTATCAACCGCATGGTTGAGCGCGCGGCGAACGCGAACGTCATGGAGCGGATGATCGTCGCCATGGAGCAGGTTGGGCAGCGCGATGGATTTAACCTGAGGATTGGCTTTGACCTGGACGTTCAGCCCCTCGCCTTCGACGACAGCGACATCATCTACGTGCAAACCTGTGACGAGGTCAATCTGGTCCGACAACAAACCCTGGATGCGGGACGTCTTATCCGCAACAAGGCGATACTCAACAGCGGACAGCCCCTTAGGCGCACGCCAAGAGCTAGGGTTCGCTTCCAGCATGGCGAGCGCATTGCCGCGCCCAAAACTGATCAGGCGAAAAGGCCCGGTGCCCACGGGTGCGAGCGTATACCCACTGACGCCGATTTCATCCCAGAGATCAGGATCAATGATCATCAATGTGGCGAGCCGTTTGGGCAGAATAGCATCGGGTTCTGAGGTTGAAATTTCAACAGTCAAATCATCAAGGGCGCGACTGTCCGACACCAAAGCCAACTCATTGGGGATGAGAAAGCCCAGCATCTCTGGCCGTTTAAGCAACGCTAAAATATCCACCACATCCTGGGCGGTGAAGGCCTTACCGTTGTGGTACGTCACCCCAGGGCGCAACTTAAACACCCAGGTGGTCGGCGATGTGTTCTCCCACGACAACGCGAGAGCTGGTTCTGGACCACCCGTCCAGTTCAGGCGTGTCAGGCCATCGTAGATCGACCACCACAGTTCCGCAGACGGCTGACTGGCCCCCGTAAACGGATTGCCTAAGGTCGGCGGAAAGGCTGCCACAGCAACCCGCAAGGTTTGAGCAGATGCAGCCTGTGTTGCAACAAGCGCAAACGCGATAACAGCAAAACGCAGGAGAGACTTCATCTAAGCTACCTCGGGCGCGTAATGGGCTTTGTGACTTTTGGGCAGGTCTTCAAAAGTGATCATTTGCAAACGTGGGTCTTTCTTGCGGTCCAGTCCAGCATCCGGATCGGTGAGCACGTTGAGGATGGTGGTGCGATCTGCCGCAAAGGCGCGTTGTAAGGCGGGTTTGATATCCTGCGGCTGATCAACGCGGTCGCCGAGACAGCCGAAAACCTGACCAATCAACTCATAGCCCGCTTGCCCCAGTTCACAGTTTACGTTGCGTCCGGCTGAATTGAGCTGACCGTTCTTTTCCGTGCCCCACGCGCCATCATTGGCGATCACGCACACCACTTTGAGACCGGCCATGGCGGCAGCGCTCCACTCGCTGGCATAAAACCCAAATGAACCATCACCCGTCACAAGAACAACCTCTCGCAGTGCGCGGTTTTGCTGACGGGCCAAATCACGTTCGCCTGCCGCCGCACCAATAGACAAGGCTGTACCAATTCCCATAGAGCCCAGCGGATAGTGGTCCAGGTAACTACGCTCACCGGAAATACGGACAACACCGAGCATCCAGTTCAACGCATCAGCGCCGTCGCCGACAAAGATGGCATCGCTGGGCATGACCTCCATCAAATCCCGCCCGATACGGTAGGGATGAATTTTACCGTCGGTGTTGTGCCCCAGTTCATCAATACGGGCCAAACGTGCGGCCATAGCCTTGTTGATCCAGGTCGGCGCTCCTGCACTGCTATAGCCTTTGGCCGTAAGCGCGGAAGTGACCTTTGCAACAGTCAACGCCGCATCACCAAGCATGGGAACATCTGTGACGCGATTGCGACCAAACTCATCGGCCACCACATCAATCTGCGCGAACTTAGCTTTGGGATGAAACCGCGGTGCCAGACCATAGCCGATCCGTTGAGACAAGCGCATGCCGACAACCAACACTGCATCTGCCTCTTTGGCCGCGACCTGCGCCAACGGCCAACTGAAGCCATGCACATGATCTTCCGGCACCAGACCTCGCCCAAGCGCATGACCGAGCACCGGCAGATTATGGGTTTTGGAGAGTTCTCTGAGGGCCGGACCGGCCCCGGACAAGGCCGCACCGCTACCTGCGAGCACCAAAGGCCGCTTGGCCTGCGCCAGCATCTCAACGGCGGCGGCAACAGAGTCTGCGGAAGCTTCTGACACATTTGTTTTCAGTGGGTGCGGATCGAGCGCCACATCGCCGCTGATCGTTGCGGCCTGAATACTCAGCGGCACGCCAATGACGGCAACACCAGGTCGACCAGAGGTCGCCGCGCGAATGGCCGCATGGACAAACTCCGCCAAGCGCTCAACCGTCGGGACCGTGCGGCACCACTTGGCATAAGGCCGGACCATATCAAGCGGGTCTTCTCCCTCATCACCGATAGACTCCCGGGATGGATCGGCATAGACATTCGCGAACAGAACAATCGGCGAGCACGCCATCCGCGCGGTCTGGACTCCGCCCATAGCATTAGGCATGCCCTGCTTCCCGGCAATCATCGCAATACCCGGTTTACCGGTGACACGCGCATAACCATCTGCCGCACCAATGGTGCCGGTTTCGTGGCGACCGGACACAATGGCCATGCCATCATCTTCAAAGGCATAAAGGGTATGAGCAAAGGCGGCACCCGCCAGGACGAAGGTGGTTTCGATTCCGTACCCTTTGAGAATACGGCTTATGACCTGGCCACCGGTGAGTTGGTTTGTTGGCTGAGATATCGGTTCTGGCATTGGGCATCCTGAAACTGAACGAATACGTTACTTGCTTTTAACTTTGAGACATCGTTGCATGATTTACGGTGAAGCTGAATTCTTCAAGGAGCTACAATCATGATTTCTCGCAGAGCAGCCACACAGGGAGCAGCCGTTTTAGGATTAGCGGCAGCGATATCTGGGCCAACACAGGCGCAGGATAACCCTAAGAAACGCCAGACCTTTGTTCTGGTGCATGGCGCGTGGCATGGCGGCTGGTGCTGGAAAATGGTGCGGGAGTATTTGCAGGCCCAAGGTCACATCGTGTTCACACCAACGATGACCGGTCTGGGTGACAAGAATCATCTGGCCTCAGCAGAGGTGAACCTGGACACCCACATTACGGACATCTCCAATTTACTGATCTGGGAAGAACTGGAAAATGTAATTCTGGTGGGGCACAGCTACGGCGGCGGTATCATCACCGGCGTGTGCGACGCCCATAAAGATCGGATCGCGCACGCCATCTATCTTGATGCGTTGGTGCCGGAAAGCGGTAATCGGATGATCCCTGATGCGACCTTAGAAGCCGCTGAAGAGCGCCTTGGGCCTTTTATTGATGGGTATCTTGCGCCCCCTCGTCCGCCCGTGACCTTTGGTATTCCGGAGTCCATGACGGAAGAGCTGGCCTGGGTGCGCCGCCGCGTGACTCCCCATCTGGTTGGTACCTGGACCCAGAAGTTTTCCTTTGTAAACGGTGGATCTGAGGGTGTGCCCCGCACCTTTATCTATTGCTCAGATAAACCACCCCTGTCGGCGGAGCGCAAAGCCTTTTTACAGAACTTCACAGACGACCCGACCTGGAACTATGAAGAACTGCCCTGCGGCCATGACTCTATGGTGATCTTACCGACAGAGACCGCGCAAATGTTTGAACGGATTGCTGCTGCTTAGTGGCGCGTTGCCGCATTGGCGGGAACATCTAACGTGGAACGATCTATCCACACGCCGCCTTTGTAAACCGAGTCAATCATCGTGGTGTTGTTGATATCGACTGTGGGGTCTGCGTTCAGCAGCAGCATATCGGCGAGCTTACCCGGCTCAATCGACCCGATCTCATCCTCGACGCCGATGTACATAGCCGCGTTTAACGTGCCCATACGCAGAGCTTCCAGGGGCGAAATTCCGGTCGCAACAATGCTTTTGAGTTCCTGGTGCGGCATCGGCCCCATAGAGCGGTCTGTCCCCATAGCTAAAATGGCTCCCGCATCGTAAAACGCCTTGACGTTGTTCATGATGGCCGGGCGTAAAGAACTCAGCCAGCCGGTATAGGGTGAACCGTTAAAGCGGTTATTCTCGCGTATTTCATCCCGCATCTCTTGGGGCAATGTCGCGACATACAGAGGCTCATCAAAGAACGAAGTGTCCGGTTCGATCCGCGTCATGGTGGTTGAGAGTATTATGCCTTTGTCGGCGACCAACTTGGCGAAGTCTTTGTTGGCCTCATCCAGGTAAACAATATGGGCAAAGGCGTCTGTGCCAGCGTCAACGGCTTCGCGGGCCATCGCGACTTCAGAGACATGGACGGTGGTGCGCATGCCATTTTTATGGGCATAGGCCACGAGTTTGTTCATCAACTCTGTGTCAAACACGGGCATGTTGCGCCCCACTGGACCCATACCCCGACGTTCGCGGGTGAATTTCAGTAAATCTGGCTTCAAAGCAAACAACTTATCCAGTTTTTCAACACCGTCTTCATAACTGGTGACGACGGTACCACCGGCACAACAGCCGTGGCCTTCAGGCGGAGCAATGAGACTAACGGTGGCGTAAATGCGTGGTCCGCTTATGCGCCCGGACCGTTCATCATCACGCATCTTAAGTATGAACTCGGCATTGTTACCGGAGTCATACACCGCTGTGACCCCAGAATAGAGATATGCGTCCATGGCTTTCAGGCCGGTGAGCATATCAATCTCCATGGTGCGGTTGCCAGGACCAGTGCGACCGCCCGGCAGATGAATGTGACTGTCGATAATCCCCGGCATCAAAAACTTATCCGTGCCATCCACAACATTTATGCCCGCAGGTGGCGCAATAGGTTGGGTTGAGATTTGAGCGAAACGACCGTCTTGGACCAAGATCGACGCGCCGCTGACGGGCGGGGTTCCTGTGCCGTCAATCAACGTGACGTTTTGGATCAAGACAGATTGTGCAGACGCAACTTCCGAAAAAGCAAAGATGCTCGCCAGAACGGCAACAGCGAAATGTGAGACTCTAAAAGCCATGGACTTTCCCCCGGACACTCTCAGCTAGAAGTTTAGTCTAGCGCCTTCTTGTATAGACATAGCGTGGGCTTTTGTATCAGCGGGCACCACGTGACCGCGCATAAATTGCTATTTTTGCTATATTGCACCGCTTTCATTAGACCTGTCTTCTCTCGGTTCGTGGTTGTGGCAAGATACGCTACGGTCGCGCGTCGTCATCATGTGATCGTTGGATTTGAAGTTATGAAAACAGAAAAAGTTATTGCCCGATTACAGTTTCTGGTCGGCCATGATCATCTTCATGCTGACGATGAAACAGTGAGTCATTTTGCGCAGGACCTTTTTTTCACGGGACAAAACCCGCTTGCGGTTATTGCACCCGCATCGGCAGAGGAGGTCAGCAAGGCCGTAAAACTCTGCACGGATGAAGGCATTGCTGTACTGCCGCGCGGTGGCGGACTGTCGTATACAGCCGGATATGTTCAGACCGATGACGCTGCACCGCCTGCGGTTGTTGTTGATACCCGACGTTTAAACACGGTGCTTGAGGTCAGCCCGGAGAATATGACGGTGACGGCTGAAGCGGGCTGCACCTGGGAACAGGTCATGGACGCCACATCACAACATGGTCTGCGCCCTGTTATGTTCGGCCCCTCGACCGGTCGCTTCTCGACCCTCGGTGGCAGTCTGTCAAACAACTGCATGTTTTTCGGATCGGCCAATAACGGAACGGCGGCGGATGCTGCCTTAGGTATAGATGTTGTTACCGCAGATGGCTCCCTGGTCCGCACAGGCTCTGGTGCCATCAAAAACGGCAAGCCGTTTTATCGCAACAATGGTCCAGATTTGACGGGACTTTTTCTCGCCGATGGTGGTGCCCTTGGCGTTAAAGTTGCCGCAACATTGCGCTTGGAGAAAATTCCAACGGGACGGGCTTATGCCTCGTTTTCGTTTGCCTCTTTCGATAGTTTAATCCCCGCTATTCAAGAGATTGGCCGATCTGGTCTTGCCTCAGAGTGTTTGGGGCTTGGCCCTGCCCCCCTGGATCACCAGGCCGGTGGCGCGCCAACCTTGCATGTGGTGTGTGAGGGTTGGACCCAAGCGATTGCAGACGAAAAAGAGAAGGCACTCATAGAGATTGTTGGTGCAGACGGCACCACCATTGAACCGAGCATGCCAACTTTTATTCGCGAGAACACATTCACATTTGTTCAGTCGTCCCTTGATGCAGCAGGCCGGTTGCAAATATGGACCCACGGCATTTTCGCGATCGGCGACACGGTCAAAGCCTACGAGGGCTTTATGAACGTGATGAAAGATCACGCTTCTGAAATGGCAGCTCTTGAAATTGAGGCGACGCTCTCCTTCGCCTGCGCTGGCACAGCCATGATGGTTGAGCCCGTGTTGCGCTGGCAAGGACCGGCAAGTCATATGCATCGCACGGGCATGGGCAAAGCAGAAAAGAGTATTGAAGCGTCCGCAGATACAAAAAAGAGAGAGGCGCGCGTGCGTCTGATCCGGGAAGACTTTCGGACTAAGATGGATGCGTTGGGCGCGGCGCACATGCAGTATGGGCGTTTTTATAAGTACGCATCAGTGACAGAAGACAATACGGTGCATTTGTTGGAGGGTGTCAAGAGAACGCTTGATCCTAAAGGCCTTTTAAACCCCGGCGTCTTGGGTCTTTGAAACATCCTACGCTTCGACAAAAAAGGCGGCCTAATAGGCCGCCCTTTTCGAATTTCGGACTTAATTTTGTTTAGAGTAAACCCATCACTTCGAACGCGGCGCGCTCTCCGGACTCCATTGCACCTTCCATGCCACGGTTCGACAAAGCCGTATGCTCTCCACAGAAGTGGACTTTGAGTTCAGGCGTGCCAACATCCAAAAGGTGATTGGCGATCTGCCCCGGATGCCACACGACCCAGTCGCCACCTGAAAACGGATCAAGCTGCCACGACTTAAAGCCACCGGCTTCGATTTTGCCTTTTGCGGCGGGACGAAGCGTTTCGATCTCTTTGACAACACGGGCTTTGGCTTCTTCCTCGCCCAACGTATCGAGATACTGGGCGGTGTGGCCCCGTCCCCAGCAGAGGAAGTTCGTCACTTCATCATCGGTTTCACCGAAGCGTTGCGCGGTGACAACGCCCGCAGGCGTGTCCGTCCACATAGAAGGGTCGAGACCATCTTCTTCCCAGAAGGGTTCTTTGGGAATGATGTGGACCTGGGTGATCAGCATCTGGCCAATGTTCAAAATAGCAGAGCGTTTGGTAGGTGGCAGAATAGGATCAAACTTCACCCAGCGCAAAGTCGGCAGCGGCATGGAACAGATAACGCGCTTACCCTTGTAAACACTGCCATCTGCACAATGCACTTCGGCGAGAGCTGGCTCGCTGGTGATGCCAACCACAGTCTTGTTGAGATGAATCTCAGACTTCAGGGTGTTGGCCATTGCTTCGGGAATAAGTTGGTTGCCCCCCACAGCCGAGAGGGACACCGGATCAATTGCATCCTGGGCTGCAAACCACTTTTGAATAAAGTACCACATGAGCAACGAGGTATCGTGGGCTGAGGTGCCATACTGCGCGTTGGTATCGTAAACCTGCGCAATGGTTTCTTCGGACCAGCCAAGATTGCGCAACAGGCCATACACAGGACCATCGTATTTCCACGATTTTGGATCATACCAATCTTCAAAGGAGTCCAACGGATTGTTGCGCGCAATCACGCCCCAAATGTATCCGCTTGGGTCGCGGTCTTCCGCCCCTTTCGGCATTTTATTTAGGGGATGACTTGGCCATTTGTCCTTCGGAATCACAGACCCTCTGAGTGCGATCTCAGGCTTAGACAGAGCACCACGCGGTTTATAGTCCATCAGTTTGACGCTCAGGCGGTCGCACATGTCGCGCACACGGCCATAGCCGCCCAAGATGGAATTGCCCCCCGCTTCTGGGTTACCGGGCAGGTCTTTAAGCGTGTAGAGACGCCCGCCAATCCGGTCCCGCCCTTCAATCACTGTTACGGAATACCCTGCCTCTTCGAGCAGCATGGCGGAATAGAGGCCAGACAGGCCAGCGCCGATGACAATGACGTCACTCTCTGTCGCCGCATGTAAAGGCCGCGATGCTAAAGCTGTTGTTGCAGCCGCACCTGCCAGTACGGTTCGACGTGAGACAGAACGTGAAACAGAAGATGAGTTTTTCATTGATGGCTCCCCGATGTGCTCTGACAAAATGTGTTCCGACAATACGTGAGCAAAAACGGTTAGGCCACACTTACTGGCACGTTATGTCTCTGTTTTGACCAAGGATTCAGCAGCTTCAAGCTGGGCTTGCTTAATGAAGATTCTAATAAGGATAAACGTCGGTAAAATAAGAGCGAAGGCCACCACAAACGGTGCTGTGGTGCCGTAGACCGCGAACACAACACCTGAAAATGTTGGTGTAATCACGCGACCCAGATTTCCGGCGGCCTGAAAAGCACCCAGCGCCGCACCCTGCTCGTTTTCTGGCGCATGCTTTGACGCCAAGCTGGAGGATGACGGAAAGAACAAGGCATTGCCCATGGTGAGAAACGTTAGTCCCAGCAGAACAGTATAGAGCCCGGTTGCGTAAATCATGATGCTGAGACCAATTAGATACAGCACGATCCCGGCCCGCAGTACGCGCGCATCGCCAAAGCGCTTAGACAGTGGACCAATGGCACCGCCCTGAACACTCGCCATGATCACACCCATGTAGGTAAACAAGAGGCCGATTTGGCTTGGACCAAACCCGTGTTGTTTGTAAGCGTAGAGTGAAAAAACAGAGTCCATAATAGAAGCGCCAGACGCGAAGATGAAGTTCACGCCTATCAACGCCCCAAGAACCGGCAAGAAGAAAAAACGGGTAAGCCCTTTCACCGAAATCAACTTCAGAGACAGGGGGCTCGATGACCGACGAGAACGGACGCGCGTCTCTTTAAAAAAGAAGACCGTGATAATCACCGCAAAGATGCTCATGCACGCGGACACCACGGCGATGGTCAGAAAATTACTGGCTTGAGGTGTAGGCCCCGCAATAAAGCCGCCAAGTGCAGGGCCGAGGATGAATCCCAAGGAAAACGACGCGCCAACCCGACCCATAACGCGGGATCTGTCTTCTCCAGATGTTACATCTGCCGCAGCCGCGAAGGCGACGGGAATATTCCCCGCCATTAACCCGCCAATGAGCCGCGCAAACAAAAGCGCTGGAACGGTTTCTGCGAAACCGAGAAGAACATAGGACACCGCTGAGCCAAGCAATGTAATGACAAGCACCGGCTTGCGGCCCACACGGTCACTCCACCACCCCCAAATGGGAGCGGCAACAAACTGACCCAAAGCGAACACCGCCATAAGCAGCGTGATCTCAGCGGGTGACGCACCAACTTGCTCGCCAAAAAACGGGAATAACGGAACGATGATACCGACCCCTGTCAGGCCGATAAAAACAACGAGATAGAGAACGAACATGCGCGGGCGATGCCTTGGCGGTAGGGGTTAACACCCTATCAAGCATAACCTCCGGGGGTTGTCGCGGTTTATTGTGACGGTTTAGTCTCGGGCGTTTATGGTTGGATTACCCAAGCGCTGGCGGTTTTCATCCACAGGCCGGGACATATTAGCAATTAGCCGCCAGTCTTCGCCGCGCTTGACCCAAACATGAATGTTTTCGAACCGCTCATCCACGGCTTGTCCCCCCGCCCGTTGGGTGCGGTGGGTTTCAAAAAAAGCGAGCGCTGTATCGCCATCGAAGGACATGCCCTTCTTGGCCACCGTAATGCGTTCACCTGCCTCCATGAGTTGACCATCGCCAACTTGTTTGGAGAGACGCTCAAAACTGAGGGGAAATTCGGCTGGGGCGGGCCACGCCATGTAGCCGGGATTGGCCAAAGACAGGTAGTAGCCCATGTCACCGCTGCGGCGCATTTCGTAGATCTTCATCTCCTGCGCCCAAATCTTGTCGGCATCCGCTTGCCGCTCTGGCGGAATATCAATATTGGCATCAGCTGCCATGGCCGTAGCCCCAACAGTACTCAGGCCGAGAAAAACGGATAGTGCAATAGACAAAAACTTGGATGACATAACGACACTCCTATAAGGGGTGAGGGAAAATTGTATCAGGCGCAGGATGTTAGGCTGGTCTAATTTTCAAGCTGGTGTCCATGGACGATAAAGCTTCATAGCCATCTTTACGCACAACAATCATATCTTCGACGTGGGTCGTGCCCCAACCGATTTCGCTATAGGGCATGTCCAGAGTGTAAACCGTGCCCTCTTCAAAAGTGAAATCCTGATCGAACGTGCCAGGAGCCTCAGCACCTGTCGGCCATGGCTGATCCGTATGCTCCAACCCGACGTTGTGTGCGCCGCCAAAACCGTTGGGCACACCTTCTTGCAGCATCAGATCGTAAAACATTTTGGCTGCTTCAGAGAACTTCATGCCTGGTCGCACAGCATCGTACACGATCTGGCAACACTTAGTATCGGCTTCAATACGTTTCACTAGACTGTCCGGCGGGTCGCCGACCATGACCGTGCGACCGACATCGCCATGATACCCTTTGTACACCCCGACACTGTCGAGCTTCATAAAATCGCCCTTAGACACCACGCCGGAATTCAAACCATCGATGTTGGCAATCATCCATTTGCCGCGGCCTCCTAATTCGCCCCACTTGCGGGCGTGCGCCAGTTCGATTTCTTCCAAGGGCAAACCCGGAACGATTTGATCAATGGCATAATCGAGCGCGATTTCATTGCGTTGGGCTGCTTCGCGCAACAGGTCAATTTCATTCTCGGTTTTGACCATGCGAATTTCTTTAAAAATGTTCAGAGCATCAACCGCTGTGATGTCCGGCGCGCCTTGATCCCGCAGCCAAGGTGCAATGCGTGGATCATCAAAACCAATTTTGCCTTTGGCCGCGCCGCCCAAGTGAATGGCTTTAACCAGAGCCGCCAAAGGCGTCGCACTGCATTTGCCTTCGTAGGCGGCAAACAAAGCCAACTGAAGCTTGTCACGTTCGCTTCGCTCGCCATCGCCCACAGGCCAAAAACTGGTTTTAGGATTGGCAACGGGCTGGCCCCGATCATCTAGTTTGATTGCGCCGTCCTCACCCCGCAGCGGCATGGTGTAAGCCTGGATCGATGGCATCCACGTTGGACGGTAATCCAAATGGTAGAGCATCACAGCCGATAGAATAATCGCGGGCGGTGCATCTTCCTTGCGCGGGAAAAAGGCAAAGGTTGAGAACGGGCGTCCCATCCACTGCATAATCCCGCCATGGCTGGACAGGTAATAGATGTTGACGGGCGTTGTGGCGACGAGGCCATCCAGGTCGTACTTGTCCATAATGGCGCGGGCACGTTCGACATTCATCAACCGCTTGGCCGATTGAATATGATCTATGGAGGGGACACTGTCTTTGGGCACGACAAAACTCTCTCTGAAATGAGGACGTTTCTGTTGGTATCCTTCATAGGTCATTGCCCCGGATCAAAACAGAGACTCTGGTGTGTCAAATTCAGAATGCCCGGATGACGAACTTTTTGTCCGCCATCCTTTATAGTTAGTCGCCTACCCCCTAGAGCCGCCCTAGCTTATAAGCGCATGGAGCCTGAAAAGTACTGGCGCAGTTTTGGCCGGAGTTCTTCGTCCATCTGATTGACCAGTCGGGCGATCATCTCTGACCAAATTGCTTTCTTTTCAGGCATTGTTGCGTCTTCCCCTACGGTTCTTGATTGCCGGGTGCGGACGTTCGCCTCTGATTTCACTCTGTCATCTGGGCCAATAAGTTTAAGGGTGACATCTAATACTGCAGTGTATTCAAAGGCCTGCTGTTTCTTAAACACGGCAGAAATGCCGGTATCCAAGGTTAAATCTTTTTCCTGAATTGAACTCTCCGTGACGACAATCACAAGCCGGTCGGTGCTGTTACCGTTAGGCCTAAACCGTTGCCCAGACCAGGTTTGAATGGCGCTTTCGAATGTGAGAGGAGAAAGGTGCCCTACGAAGGGCGACCTTTTGGACGCTTCAAACACATGATCAATTTGCACCCGTTCTGCATCGACCGGGATTGGAAACAAGTGATCAAATGTTGGCTTGGCATACTCGGGCTCTGGCACTTTCGAAGCGCAGGCTGAGAATATAAGTCCCACAACGAAGAGCGTAACGCCGTTTTTTAATGCAGTATTCACAGGATAACTCCAAAAACAGTTGCCATATAGACACACTAACACAGAACTCGCCGCCGGGTTCCGCGAAAATCTAACAATCTATCCTTAGACACATAAACTGGTTTCAGTGCGTTAAAGCCCCAGAATGTGGACTGCTGCGGGACTTCCGTCGCCGCAATGAAGGAATACGTCATTTTCATTAAGGTTGGCATAAGGAAATATTATGGATGTATGACACAATAGAATTGGAAGTCATGAAGTTACACTGCCAGTTTTCTTCTCAGACTAAGGAATATTCTTAAAAAGAGGTCTTTTTGGGCAGTCAGCGCGCGATTATTGAAACACCTTCTGGCTTTGTGCATGTACGTTCCGAAGGAGGCGGCAAGGCCATAGTGCTGCTGCATTGGACCCCAGCCTCAAGTCGGCAATATACCCCTCTTTTTTCCGGTTTAAGCAATCTTGGGTATGGCGCTTATGCGCCCGACCACATGGGTTACGGCCAATCTGATCCGCGCCCTGAAGCTTGGACGGTCGAAGACTATGCACATAACATTTCGGCGGTCATGGATGGCTTGAACTTAGAAGAGGCCGTCATCGTTGGAGGGCATTTCTCGGCAGAAATTGCTGTTGAGTTTTCGTTGCAGTATCCGGAACGCGTAACCCATCTGGTGTTAGACGGTAGCCCAGTCTGGAATCGTAAATTTCGTGAAGAGGTTCTGGCAACCGCGCGTCAGGCAACCCCAGGTTGGTCGGAAGATGGTGCTCATATTGCCTGGGTGTGGGAGCGTTCGCTGTGGCTGCAACGCATGTGGGACTCTGGCTTCAAGCTTGATGACAAGGGGGCCGCCCTTTTACGGAATGCGGTGATTGACAGCCTGCTCGCGCAACAAAGCGATGACTCTGCTGACGCCCTTAAAAACTATGACATGGAAGCCGCACTGAAACAGGTGAGCGTGCCAACTTTGGCCCTGACCGCGGAGACCGACCCGCTAAACAATTGCCACGGCAAGGTTCTGGCGCTTGTAAAGGATGCGGTCGGACACACATTTAAAGGGGGACA
>CAYGSZ010000056.1:0-13356 GCA_964352705.1 uncultured Rhodobacterales bacterium | reverse complement strand
GGGCGATCTTTTCCCATACCTCCACCCATTGATCAAGGCCAGCCGAGGCGCACAGCCGATCCGCGATGGCATGTTCCCCCGGTATAATCTCTTCCGTCTGGGCCCAACCCTCGCGGGCTGTCACAGACACCATCCGCGCCAGCCACCAGGTCAAAAGGTCTGCTATGGTGCGAAATCCCTCCCCCTTAAACGCGGCATCAGACAGGTTGTGCGCCATTCCAATATCCATTTTAGGCATGGATGCCAGAACTCCGATAAGATTTCGGAATAAGGTTAAGCCTCCAGCATCGGCCAATTCTATGGCGCGGCCAATCGAGCCATCTGCCAGGACTGACAATGCCTTAATATCCTTACTTGGGATGTCCGGTCGGTAGCGATTTACCAAGGCTAAGACTGTATTTGACGGCAGTGGCGATAAATCAATTTTGCGGCAGCGGGAACGAATAGTCGGCAAAAGCCTGGCCGGATTGTGCGCGACCAGGAAAATAAGAGCTTTTTCTGGCGGCTCCTCAAGTACCTTCAGAACCGCATTCTCGGCATTACGGTTCATTTCATCAGCGGCGTCTATGATCACCACACGCCAGCCGCCTTCCGCTGGTGTTAACCTCAGAAAGTTACCAATGCCTCGGACTTCCCCAACAGTAATGGATGCTTTTCGTTTGCTTTGTTTACTATCCACCCACGCACGCTCTATAGCCCGAAAATCCCCATGCCCCAGGGCAGCAATGCGTTTGAAGACCGGATGCTCCCCAGATATCTGCAAGGATCCCCCAGCAGGCGTTGGATCGCCAAACAGGCTGTTTTCTGATGCTACGGTTGGCTTCTGGGACAGCGCAAAGCGTGCTATTCGATAGGCAAATGTCGCTTTTCCGATACCACGCGGTCCACAGATCAGCCAAGCATGTGCCAATCGGCCAGACGACCAGGCCTCCAGAAAGGAGGCTTCCGCTGCGTCATGTCCTGTGAAGTAGGCATTCGCCCGTGGATGCGGGACCAGATTTTCTTCACTTTTGGCAGGTTTCTTAGCCATCTGTTTTGCCCGCCGCCACAAAGGGCATAACAATGGCTGCAATCTTCTCAGCAACTACCTCTTCCGACCTTGAGGCATCAACAATTTTGCAACGATCCGGTTCACGCTTGGCGATATTAAGAAAACCGTCTCTCAGGCGCTGATGAAAAGCGGTATCCATATCTTCATAGCGCTGTTCGGAACCACCACGGGACATGGCCCGTGACAGGCCAGTCTCCACCGGCAGATCGAGAATTAGAGTTAGGTCAGGGCCAAAACCGTCAAGTGCGACCGCATTTAGCTTCTCGATAGTCTCCCGCCCGAGGTCGTGGCCATAACCTTGGTAGGCCATGGTTGAGTCTGTAAATCGATCACAAAGCACAATGTTCCCGGCCTGTAGGGCTGGCTTAATAACGCGTTCAACATGATCGCGTCTCGCAGCAAATAAAAGAAGAGCTTCGGTCATCCCATCCCAGCGGTCAGGCTCACCTGTGACAAGCAACGCACGGATATCCTCAGCGCCGGGTGAGCCGCCGGGTTCACGGGTTTGCACAACGGTATGCCCGGCTCGTTCTAAGTGCCGCTTAAGATGCTTGGCCTGGGTCGACTTACCGCTCCCCTCACCGCCTTCAAGCGTAATAAATAACCCTACTGACACAGATGCGTCCTTCTTGTTGGACATTGCCAGGTTTTAGTTTGCGCTGGAGAAGCCAAATAGAATCTGCGATGCAGCAGCTTGGATACGTCCCGCGAAACCCAGTTGCTGTACAGATGTGCCCGAAACTAGGCCATACTCTATAGGCTCCATGCCCTCGCCATTGATGACGAGTTTTGCAATTTGCGTTCCCTGTTCAATTGGTGCGGCAATCGGTCCATCATAGACTGCCTTCACTTCTAGGGTTCGCCAGGCCTGACGAGGTATTGTTACAGTCACGTCCTGTTCTATGATCAGAGGAACTGTCTGTTCTAAGCCCAACCAAACTTCGGCATCTGAGACTTGTTCTCCTGCACGGAAAAGCTCCTTGTTGGTGAAATTCCGGAAGCCCCAATCCATCAGTTTAGCGGTTTCTTCTGAGCGTGCTTGGGTACTCGACATGCCGTTTGCAACCAAAATAAGCCTGCGGCCATCCCGCATTGCAGAGGCAGTTAAGCCATAGCCAGCAGCATCTGTATGTCCGGTCTTCAGTCCGTCAGCTCCGCCCGGTCGATAAAGCAAGGGATTGCGATTAAATTGCTTGATGTCGTTGTAGCTGAACTCAGTCTCTGCATAGAGAGAGTAATATTCCGGAAAGTCGGTGATAATACGTCTCGCTAATAGCGCAAGATCGACGGCCGTCATATAGTGATCAGGGTCTGGCAGACCCGTCGCATTAGTAAAATTACTGCCTGTCATGCCCAGTTCTTTGGCACGATCGGTCATTTCTTGAGCAAAGCCTTCTTCACTGCCTGACATGTTTTCCGCCACAACAATACAGGCGTCATTTCCAGATTGAATGATGATCCCTCGCAAAAGGTCTTCCACTCTCACCCGGGAGTTTGGCTCCAGAAACATTGTCGAACCACCAGAGGCAGCGCCGCCCTTGCTCCAAGCATTCTCGCTGACCATAAATTCGTCATCCAAGGATAAGGCACCTGAATGAATAGCTTCAAAAACCATGTAGGCTGTCATCAATTTGGACATCGACGACGGCGGCATGGCTTCCTCGCTGTTTTGACTGTCCAACACCGTCCCAGTTTGAAAATCGACAAGTATGAATTCGCGAGCCGCAATATCGATCGCGTGGGCTGCTGGTGCAGACACAAAGACAAATAAAACAGCGGCAAAAAGCGTCGAGATAGAATTCTTCATATTTAGGATCATCATTCAGTTGTATGCCATACAATGCGGCCTAAGGAGGGCAAGTACAGGGATGGCAAGGTTAACCTCAGTCTTCCACGATGCGGGCACCTTCAAACCCTTCATTTAGCATATCAGAAAGTAATCGTTCTGCAGCGCCGCGGTTAGCCATGGGACCAATGCGCACACGATGGAACACGCTGCCTCCAATATCAGCCATGGCAACGCTAACCGTTCCCATACTTGAGAGCTGCGCTTCAAGGCGGCGGGCGTTGCTCACATCCGTAAAGGCTCCGGCTTGTATATACACGCCGCTGTCTATTGCCCTAGCGGGTGCCGTTGCGACCGGGTTAATCGATTTCGGCATAATTGGCGGCGGCAACGCAGTTGGCGTAATTGTCGTTGAGGGGCTCGGTGCTGAAGATACAGGAGCTGGTATTGAAGGAAGAGCTAAGGTTTCTGCAACGACAGCAACACGTGGAGATGCTATCACACCTGGCATTTCTTCAATAGTTGGCTGTCCTCCTGCATCCAGAGCGATGTTGCGCAGCGTTAAGGAATCCTCTGGGACTAGTTCCACCCGCACCCGTGCAATGCCAGACCGTTCCACGTCGAGCAATTGCGCCGCTCGTTTTGACAAGTCAATAATACGTCCTTCGACAAAGGGACCGCGGTCATTAATCCTAAGCTTTATAGTCCGTCCGTTTTCCAGATTTGTAACCTGAACAACACTGGGAATGGGCAGAGTTTTATGCGCTGCCGTTAGGGCGTTCATATCGTAGACTTCGCCATTGGCTGTGCGTTTGCCGTTAAAGCCTGGTCCGTACCAGGATGCGATCCCTTCTTCCCGGTATCCATAGTCTTCGGCAGGGTAGTACCAAATTCCAGCAACCTGATAAGGATTCCCGACCTTGTAAGCAGTCACCAGATTGCCGTGTGTATCGCGACCAAGTTGCATATGGGATGGGAAATCAGGATTCACGCTCTGCTGTGGCGTTGGACTTGCGGCGCATCCAGCCAATAGCAAACTCGTCACAGCCAGGGCACTAAGACGTTTTTGCCCAATTGAACTCAGCATATGGTATAATCCCCAACTCAATGCCACCGTATAAAGCACTTTATGAGGACAGCCGTCGAGACGCAACAACTGCTCAAAGTCCTTCAGAAGGTCGGGTGGCCTTTGACAGGATGGTTTCAAAGACAAAGCCATCAGGGTATCCATCGGCAGGTAAACCATTTTCTTTTTGGAAGGCTTTCACTGCCGTTCGTGTTCTCGGGCCGACCTGGCCGTCTGGCTCACCTGACTCATGGCCTAGCTCATTTAGGGTAGCTTGCAATTCTAGTACTTGGTCACGGGAAAGCGGGCGTTCCGTATTCCTTATCGACTTTAGGGGCTCCAAGCCAATGAGACGGTCTGCAAGGTGCCCGACAGAGATCGCGTAGAGGAGTGACCTGTTCCAATTCATGATAGCGTCGAAATTTCTGTAGACCAAAAAAGCGGGGCCTTTGTGTCCAGCAGGTAATACAAGAGCGCCGGTTATATCTGCTTGAGGCAAGTCTTGACCACCGACCCGTCTTACACCAGCGTCTTGCCATTCTGCCAACGATCGCTTTTTGATTAGATCTACAAGGTCCAGGTCAAAATCAGAAGGTAAACTCACTTCCCTGCCCCAGGTATATTCGTTATCCCAACCAACGTTACTAAGATAATTGGCGGCTGAGCCAAAGACATCTGGCAACGAGTTCCATATGTCGATGCGGCCATCACCGTTTTCATCAATCGCATGTCGAGTAAAAGTTGATGGCATGAACTGGGGCTGCCCCATCGCCCCGGCCCATGATCCAATCATGTTTTCTCGCTCAATATGCCCGCCATTTAAAACACGCAGTGCATCGAATAGTTCAGCCCTAAAAAACGCGCTGCGACGATCATCGTAGGCCAGTGTCGCCAGTGATTCTATGACTGGAAAACCGCCAAGAAACTTGCCGTAGTTTGTTTCAAGTCCCCAAAAAGCGACTAAGAACCTGGGTTGGACCCCATGTTTCTGTTCAATTTCTCGAAGGAGTGGCGCGTGCTCAGACAGCAATCTCTTGCCTTCAGAAATACGATTTTCTGAAACTCGACCATCAAGATAAGCCCAAAAACTCTGGGTAAATTCCGGCTGTTGACGGTCCAGTTCAATAACTCTGGGCACCGGCTCAACGCCTTCAAGGGCCGCATCGATAACGGAGTCTTGAAGCCCCATGGCCTTTGCTTCATCTGCGACAGTTTGAAGCCATTCACCGAATGGTTTTTTTTCCATCTCAGAAGTTATCTCTTGAGCAGTGGCCAAAGAACTCAATATGAGCAACAGAACGCCAAACAACACCGTATAGAAAAACAACCAAGGCATTGAAATTATTGCGATTATTTTTTGTTTTGGCATCAAAATCTCTTATCTTTAGGGCCAGTTTCACAAAGCTTTCATCGCGGTTCATCCGCGTGGCATTGAATTAACCTCTGAGATACACTGTTAAGCGTTGCGCCGTCGCGCAAAATCGCTTCTATTTCAGCCTGTTGCGGGCCGTGATGACCCAAGGCAGGGGTTTTAAAGAGAAATCACAGTTCGATTGTATTTCGGATTTTTGAGGGTTTAAGGGGAAGATATCTCATGGAAGGTCAAGAAGAGGTCGCTGTTCAAGCCATAGAAAGCGGCGGGGTCTTGAACGATTGGTTTTTCAATATGTTCGCGGCGACTATGGATCTTCAGATTCAATCACCGACGTTCCTACTGTTATATTTAGGTATTCTGGCTGGCTTAGTTATCGTTCGCACCTACTTTGATGATCCCATCAAAACACTGGCGGTTGCAGGACTCTACATCTATTCCATTATTCAATCTTATGCTTTGTTCTCTGACTCTGCTTATGTGATTGAGACAACTGAACAAGGTTGGCTCATGACTGGCAAAGCAATGTGGTTTGCCTTCTTATTTGCGGTGATTTTAGTCTGGGGTATGTCGAAGGTTCTCCAAGCCATATATACGACCTTGCTTACTGTCGGCCTAGGTTCAGTGTTGGCTTATATAAATCCACTCAAACTCATAAACCTGCTCAGAAAAAGTGACTCCGAGCTTGAAGAGATTGACGATGCATTTGGTGCTGGCACGGCAAAAGACCCGAAGCGTCAGAAAACTGCAATTATGATGACGGATATTGTCGGTTTCAGTAAGGCCATGGGGGCCGATGAAGCAGGCATGTATAAAAAACTGCAAATTCATAACGACATTTTACGAAATCAAATTGTTCGTAACCGTGGGACTGTCATTAAGACAATCGGTGACGCCTTCATGGTGAAGTTTCGGTCGGCCAACAATACCGTTCAGTGCGCCATGGATATCCAAAAAGCGATTGCCGACTACAACAAAAGCAAGACACCTGATGACCAGTTCCATGTTCGTATCGGTTGCCATATGGGGGAAGTCATGGTGACCGGTAACGATGTGTTTGGTGATGGTGTGAATATTGCTGCGCGTATTGAGCCTAAAGCCGATGCGGATGGAATCATGGTCTCCGACGCAATTCAGTCAGAGGCTAAAAATAATGTACCCGCTCACTTTGTCAGTGTCGGTCGATTGCCGATGAAGAATATCGCTCAGCCGCCTGAACTGTTTAAAGTCTTCGCACTTGAGGGGGCGGCAACGACGAGCGCTAGTGGAAGTAGTGGCGGCGGCGCAAAAGCAAAGGTACCGACCAGTGGTGCCAACGCCGGTGGTGCCGGTGGCGGCGGAAACACGTTCAAGATTTAAAAATTGGATAAAGCCATATGACTCGTGAGCGACGACCAGTCCTCGCCAAGATAACGTTGATCGGGTTAGCTTTTCTGCTCGTTAATTTGGCTGCTGGGCTGGCAAACGCGGCTGACGAGATTAGCTTTGGTACGGACTGGCGGGCTCAGGCGGAGCATGGTGGCTTTTATCAAGCACAGGCTCTTGGGCTATACGAAGATGCGGGACTTAATGTAAACATTCGGCAAGGTGGCCCGCAGGTTAATCACGCTCAACTGCTTGCTGCAGGCCGCCTCGATTTTGGTATGGCGCCTAATTCCTTTATTCCACTTAACTTTGCCTACCAAGAAATTCCCATCGTTGCCGTCGCAGCCATGTTCCAAAAAGATCCTGCGGTTCTCATTTCTCACGCGGCACGTGGGCACAAATCACTCGCGGATTTGCGCTCCGAGAAAATCATGATTTCTCCAGATACGCGGATCGGCTTTTGGCGCTTTCTAAAAGTACGCTATGGCTTTGAGGATAAGCAAATCGCGCCATACACATTTAACGTTGCTCCTTTTCTCGCTGACCCGACCGCTGTTCAACAGGGTTACCTGACCAGTGAACCTTTCATAATTCGAGAAACGGGTATTGAACCCAACGTCTTCTTGCTGGCTGACTCAGGTTACGCGAGTTATGCGGCTATTATCCAAACATCGCAGAGGCTGGTGGATAGCAATCCAGACCTTGTTCAACGCTTTGTCGATGCCAGTATTCAAGGTTGGTATAGTTTTCTGTACTCAGACCCCTCTCCCGCCTACGCCCTTATCAAAAAAGATAATCCAGATATGTCAGATGAGTTGCTGAGTTACGGGCACGAAATGCTAAGGCGTTACGGCCTGGTGGACAGTGGTGATGCGGCAAAATATGGAATTGGCGCCATGAGCCCAGCACGATGGAAAGCCTTTTTCGATGTGATGGTTGAAGATAAAGTCTACCCAGCTGATTTAGATTATACCAAAGCCTTCTCACCGCGTTTTGTTGGCCGACAAGTCGGCATGGAAGCTGTTCGGCAAGGCGCCAACTAAACTTTTATGCCAACTTCTGATTCCCAATTAGCACTCAATCTAAATAAGGTCGAAAAGACGTATCGATCAGGTACGATTGCGTTAGCCCCAACCTCTCTAAAAATACAGCCTGGCGAGTTTGTTTCATTGGTCGGGCCTTCTGGCTGCGGAAAGTCAACCCTGCTGCGTCTCATCTCTGGCCTGATTAAGCCAACATCAGGTCACATTGATCATAAGCATAATGCCAAAGACCAAGACATTGGGTTCGTATTTCAAGAAGCAACCTTAATGCCATGGGCGACCGTCTATGAGAATGTTTCTCTACCATTGCGCCTTCAAGGATCGGCGCCCGACGACCATGAGCGTATCGAGACAGTTTTAGCTTGGGTCGGATTAGAAGAATTTCATCAGACTTATCCGCGAGAGTTATCCGGCGGAATGAAAATGAGGGTTTCTATCGCTCGGGCCCTCGTGACTGAACCAAGTTTACTGCTGCTTGATGAGCCTTTTGCGGCCCTCGATGAGTTTACGCGGGCGCAGTTGAATGAAGATCTGCTCAGGTTATGGGAAGATCAGAAATGGACGGCAGTTTTTGTGACCCACAGCATCCGCGAAGCGGCGTTCCTGTCTGAGCGGGTAATTGTGATGTCCCCACGTCCTGGCCGCGTGGTTGCAGATGTTGCCGTTCCCTTTGCTTATCCTCGCACTGCAAAACTGCGCGACCAACATGATTTTACCGATTTCAGTGCATCGGTTTCAAATCACCTAGGCCATGCCATGGCGACCCTTACATGAACCGCGTTTTTTACCGCGCAGTGTTGCCAGTTTTGTTTGGAATTCTCGTGCTGGGACTCTGGGAAATTACGGTCAGCCTTAAGGGAATTCCCGAATACGTCCTGCCAGGGCCTAGCGCGATTGCGCAATCATTATGGATTGATGGGCCAGACCTTCTGTCTGCTCTTGCTGTCACATTGCAAGTTACGGTTTTGGCGCTTTTTTTAGCTTGCGTGACCGGTGTTGGCTTGGCGGTTGCTATGGCTCAGTCGGAAACGCTTGAGCGGATGGTGTTTCCCTACGCCGTATTTCTTCAAGTCACGCCCATTGTGACCGTGGCCCCTTTTATTATCATTTGGGTTGATAGTGTGTTTATCGTGCTGCTTATTTTGGCATGGATGGCTGCTGTTTTTCCGATCATTTCCAACACGCTCTTGGGGCTGAAAAGTGCAGATCAAAACCTGAAAGACCTCTTCAAACTCTATAATGTCAGTCGTTGGAAGGTTTTACGGTATCTCCTTATTCCCGCCGCATTACCCTACTTCTTAGGAGGCGTGAGAATCAGTGGAGGGCTTGCCCTTATCGGAACCGTTGTTGCTGAAATGGTGGCGGGGACCAGCGGAGAAAGTTCAGGCTTGGCGTCCCGTCTTCTGGAAGCCAGTTATCGACTTGAACTCTCACGGGCTTTGGCCTGTTTTGTCCTCCTTAGCATTGCAGGGTATGGAATTTACATCATTCTCAATTGGGGTTCACACAGACTTCTGCGACATTGGCATGAAAGTGCAATTGACTCAGAGACGGCGACTTAACGTTTTTGCTGTTGGCCATAGCTTTTGAAGCTCTCAACCACGACAGCCATTTCACTATCGCTGAGAAGCTTTGGCTCTTGTCCCTGGCAACTTAACAGATACATCGTGGCTAGGTTCTCAACCTCTCCCGCTAACTTGAAGGCTGAGCCTAAATTATCTCCGAGTGCAACTTGGCCATGATTTGCCATCAAGCAGGCCTGACGAGCCTCTAATGCTATAAGCGTAACGTCTGACAACTCCTGGGTTCCAAAAGTTGCGTAGGCCCCGCATCGAATTGAGTTTCCGCCTGCAACCGCAACCATATAATGAAAGGCTGGGATTGGTCTGTTCTGGCAGGCCAGCGCGGTTGCTGATCGTGAATGCACATGTACGACAGCGTTTACATCAAGACGTGCCTGAAGGATATCCCGATGGATACGCCATTCAGATGATGGAAGGGTCTGCCCATCGTATGAGCCGTCAAAGTTCAGGGCCACTATGTCTTGAGGCTTTAGGGCGTGATAGCTGACACCGGTTGGCGTAATGAGCAGTGAATTTTGATCAAGCCGAACACTCGCATTACCTGAGGTACCAAAGGATAAGCCTGTTCGTGATATCTCTAGACACGTTTCTATAAGAGCACATCGCAATTCTAGTTCATGAGAACCGCTCATTTTGCTCTTTCTGGATAAAGGCTTAGCAATCCGGTTTTCGACGCTTCGCATACGCCACGCTCTGTGATGAGTCCGGTGACATAGCGCGCTGGCGTCACATCGAACGCAACATTTAGAGCCTGAGTATCCGGTGGTGTAATGCGAACCGTCTCGACCGCACCGATTGCATTCACGCCCCTAACTTCGGTAACTTCGGTCGGATCACGAATTTCAATCGGAATCTCTTGGATTCCATCAGAGACCTCCCAGTCAATGGTCGAGTGCGGTAACGCGACATAAAAAGGTACGTCGTTAACGTGGGCTGCCAGCGCTTTCAAATAGGTGCCTACCTTATTACAAACATCACCCGTCGCCGTGGTTCTATCTGTTCCGACAATGCACATATCTACTTGGCCATGCTGCATTAAATGACCGCCAGCATTATCAACAATCAAGGTATGGGGGACGCCATGCTTACCGAGCTCCCAGGCTGTTAAACCCGCGCCTTGGTTTCTTGGTCGGGTTTCATCGACCCAGACGTGCACCGGAATACCATTATCATGAGCCACGTAAATGGCAGACAATGCCGTTCCCCAATCAACGGTCGCAAGCCACCCCGCATTGCAATGGGTGAGCACATTCAGTTGCTCTGGCTTTCCCCTCTCATGCCATAACCTGGACATGATTTCTGCACCATGCTGACCGATCTCATGGCAAGTTTTCACATCCTCTTCACAGATCTGAGCCGCTAATGCATAGGCAGCTCCTTCGCGTTCTGACACTGGGCACGACTCAAGAGCTGTCGTCGCCTGTTTTAGAGCCCAAGCAAGATTACTGGCTGTCGGGCGTGTTGCTATAAGACGATCATGTGCCCGTGTAATGTTTTCATCATTGGGGTCTTCGCGCATGGCCAAGGCCATCCCATAGGCCCCGGTTGCGCCTATGAGGGGAGCGCCGCGTACCAGCATATCTTTAATCGCGACTGCTGCGTCCTCTAAAGACTTCAGTTTCTCAATAGCGAATTCATAGGGTAGTTTTGTTTGATCGATAATACAGACTGTACGGTCGTCTTCTGCTGTCCAAATTGACCTGTAGATTTTACCATCGACGTTCATATTTAACTCTGATCCGAACTATCCGAGAACGCGTTGAAGTATAGGGCCAAGAGATTTGACCTTATCTACATCTTGAGCTGCCGGCGAAGTAATAATAGAATTCTCAAGGGCGGTTTGGCATCCTGCAGAGCAGTGTTCCTGGCGGTTCTTTAACAGCGGGATAACCGCTTTGACCAAAGATCGTGCGTTATCTGCGTTTGACATCAGCGTCTCAATAACATGTTCCACGGTGACAGCGTCATGATCGGGGTGCCAGCAGTCGTAGTCGGTCACCATGCCAACCGTCGCGTAACACATTTCAGCTTCGCGAGCTAACTTCGCTTCAGGCATGTTTGTCATACCAATGACGTCACAGCCCCAGGATTGATAGAGCTTGGATTCCGCCAACGTCGAAAACTGCGGACCTTCCATGGTGAGGTAGCAGCCACCGCGCTGATAGGAAATGCTGAGTTCTTTTATTGCAGTTTCCAAATCATGTGCTAGGCGGTTACAAGTTGGGTGAGCCATGGAAACGTGAGCGACAAAACCGTCGCCAAAAAATGATTTTTCGCGTGCAAATGTACGATCAATAAATTGATCAACGAGCACGAACGTTCCAGGGCTCAAGTCCTCTTTGAAAGAGCCGCACGCACTGAGGGAGAGAATTTCAGTTACGCCAACAGACTTAAGAGCATAGATGTTTGCACGAAAGTTAATATCTGACGGAGACAGTTTATGCCCTCGACCATGGCGCGGGAGAAAAACTACCTTCTGCCCATCTAGCATGCCGGTCAGCAATTGATCAGACGGCGCTCCAAACGGTGTATCGACGCTGGTCCAAGTTGTATCGATCAAGCCGTCGATATCGTACAAGCCGGAACCGCCCAATATGCCAATGATCGGCGGTGTGCCAGAATGCGCCATGTTTTGCTCCTAAATATGAGCCAGAAGTGTGCCACAGACGTCAAAACACGGAAAGTCATCTTGACCTAAAGGATGCCCTCTAGTATCCCGCGTGGTCTGACTTAAATCGCTGCACTTCATGCGGATGGGTGGCCGAGCGGTTGAAGGCACTGGTCTTGAAAACCAGCAGGCGTGAAAGCGTCTCGTGGGTTCAAATCCCACCCCATCCGCCATTCTTTTAATTGGTCAGATTCATCGTCCCAAGATACAGGCTGTCTTTCTCAACAGTGAATTCAGTTGCATAACTTTCGCCGCGCGTTGAACTGACGTTGATTTCATAGGCCCCGCTTTGTGGCTCAAGCTTATCGATCTTGAACTCGCCAAAAACATCCGTCATGGTCCGCGCGATCTCAGTGCCGTTCTGTTTTAAAACAACTTCGGCCCCATCAGCGCACTCATCAATTTCATTGATAATTTCCACAACCGATCCGCTGACGAAACACTTAGACATCAAGTGGAGGTTTTTATAGTAAACGCGAGGCTTTGTTTCAAACTCTGGGTTTAACACCTCCAGCTCTTCGTCTTCCACCATCTGCTGCATTTCTGCGTCTTCAATTTTCAGTGCTCGAAACACATCAGTTGGACAACTCTGCTCGACACGGGGTTTGTTCCATCCGGTATCCAGAAGGTGGGCGTCAAAAATCCACGCCTGAGGAATTTGTTGTTCTTCGTTCCAATACACCGCGCCATAGGGACAAGCATCCACGATCTGTTTTTGACCTTTTGATTTGACGGGATCAATAATAACGATGCCGTCGTCCCGTTTCGTAACAGCGCCGTCTTTTGCGGCTTTCATGCAAGGCGCATCATCACAGTGATTGCACATCACTGGCATGAAATTGGCTTCCACGATAGGGTAATGCCCGCGTTCTTTCTGTTTGATATCAACCCAACTGTGTTCTTTCTCAGGTTGCGGGGCTGCATAACCGGGGAAGTCGTTGCCGATGTGCTCGTCTTTGGTCGCCAGAAAACAGTTTCGACAATTATCGCAGCGTTCAACATCGACGATTAGATTCCACTTCTTACTCATCACACCGCCTCCGCGCGCTGCCAAGTATCAACGCCCGTCCACTTTTCCATCTGGATCAATGTCGTATTCGGCTTAATGCTGTGGGTCTGCTCTGTCATGTTGTCGCTAGAATTAAGCATATTCACGCACCCTCCGAGATCCGTTGAATTACCCGGCTCACCTGCCGGTCTATATTCAGCTGATGCTGTTGGCGCACTAACAACACCAGGCTGAACACGATCGGTAACATACGCCGCGCAGACAACAGAACCTCTATGATTCCATAGACGAATAAGATCATCGCTCTTAATGCTTCGTTCTTCTGCATCTAGTCCGCTGATTACGGCCACCAGATACTCGTGACCATCAACACGAACGCGGTGGTCCTTAATGTCTCTGATTGTACAGCCCTT
>CAYGSZ010000055.1:6254-13493 GCA_964352705.1 uncultured Rhodobacterales bacterium | reverse complement strand
TCATATATCTTCTGCGCCTTGTTGTCTGGCCATAATTTCATCGAAGCGGGGCATGCTG
Source organism: uncultured Rhodobacterales bacterium (assembly GCA_964352705.1). GTDB lineage: Bacteria > Pseudomonadota > Alphaproteobacteria > Rhodospirillales > Rhodospirillaceae > WLXB01. Next base: position 13,435 of record CAYGSZ010000055.1, on the reverse strand, counting down.
TCTGCCCCAGGGTGAGAGACCCCCTTGCCGGTGATCACAACCCAAGCCGTGCGTAATAGTATTTTGAAATCGAGCCAAAGTGAGCGGTTCTCAACATACCAAATATCAAGCTCGAACTTTTCTTCCCACGTCAGAGCATTACGCCCGTTTATCTGAGCCCAGCCCGTAATACCTGGGGGTACAGAGTGACGGCGCGCCTGCTCAGATGAATAATACGGTAAGTATTCCATGAGCAAAGGCCGGGGCCCCACAAGGCTCATGTCGCCTAACAGAACATCGATCAACTCTGGTACTTCATCGAGAGATGTGCGGCGTAAAAACCGGCCTACCTTGGTCAACCTTTCTCCGTCCGGCAACAGGTTGCCTGCCTCATCCGTCTGATCGGTCATTGTTCGAAACTTAAGCAATTTAAACGGCTTTCCATTTAAGCCGGGACGCACTTGGCGAAAGAAAATCGGCCAGCCCATGGCAATTAAAATAGCGGCGCACACGATGAGAATAACAGGAGAGAGAATCACAAGCGCCATCAGTGAGACGATGAGATCGACACCACGCTTTACCGAAAGACTGCGCTGGCGGCGGCGCTCGACAGCGGGACGGGCGTGATGAATTGACTCCAGAACGCTGCGCAATTCCCCTGTCAGTTTATCGCGGTTAAACTTACTCTCAGCCAAGGCATTTGCCTGCTCACCGAACCGGCGTAGCGCTTCCCGGTCCCTCACAAAGTCCAGGAGTTCTTGGGCCGCAAGATCAGGATCTTGGGTTTTTAATGAAATGCCAGCTCCACGGCTTTGGATAAGAGACGCATGCCATCCCTCATGGTTCATAACGATAGGTTTGCCCGCTGCTAAGGCATCAAAAACAGCCATTGATGCGGCCACAGAATTTTCGCACTCAGGCGGCCTCAGGGATACGAGTGCCGTTGCCGCTGCATATAGCTGGGGCACCTGCGATCTTGATAGGGCGGGTAATATCCAGAGATTGGCTTCTAAAACTCCGGCGTGAGCGGCCATCGCCCTGATATCAGATTTTGCTGGCCCGTCACCGCACACAACAAAACGAATATCAGAATCAATATTCAACATGGAAGCTGCAATTTTGATCAAAACGGCAGCAGGTTGATCACTGTTAAGCGGCCCCTCTAAAACCACGAGCGGGGCATTATCCAGCTGGGGATAAGCCTTGAGAAGAGCTGCACCATGGTCGGCGGGAACACGAAACAGATCGATATCGCACCCCTCAGAGATCACTGAGATATTTTGAGCGTTACACCCTGCTGCCATAAGCGCAGACTCCGCATCTGGAGAGAGTGCAACGACATGATCAGCCGCATAAATAGAAAACTTATCGAGGGCGGATCGCCAAAAGCGTTTTATCCACGACGGAGGACGTGGCTGATCTCCGCGCACAGATCTCAGATCCGCGATCTCGCTCACCAACGGCGCCGCTTTGACACGACTCACCACAAACCCAAGAGCCGTCAAACCGAAAGCTGGCGTATTCGAAGCCGTAAAAACAGCATCAACGTGTACAGAGCCAAGGGCCTGCCGCAGCATGGAGGCCCAAAAAAGACCACCAAAAATGACCCGGCGGAAAAGTCCTGCATGGCTATCAACATGAAAAGGGACCGCGACAACCTTCAATCCCTCAATTTCTGATTGATTTTCGTCCGGTAAATCTGAAAGGGCTGCGTCAGACGTGACCACGGTAACGGTGTGTCCACTGAGCACCCAGCGCTTCGCGATTTCATGTGATCGGGCACGCCCTGTTCCCTCGGGCGTTGTGTAGGTCTGATCTAGCAATAGAATATACATATGGCTCTTATACAGACTACGCGGTGGTCACGGAATCCCCTGATCACAGGTATTGTAAAGAGAAACGTTTAGGGGGCCGACTTCGCTGCACCGGAAAACTGTTGTATACACGCCTTGGCTCCAAACCGGTTCCTGGAAAAACATGAGCAACTCCATATCAACGCTATCAAACGGGATATGTTATGCGGCCATTGCGACGGTTTCTGCGGCTTATTACGCGCTTTATCTGAATGTGGGATTCTCCCCCGCTGACGACGGCAATTACGCTCAAATCGCCTACGAACTTTATCTGGGTACGCCTGTTGAAGACTTAACTCTGAGCTATGGATTGGTGTGGTTTAAACTCGGCGAAATTTTGTTTGATCTGTTCGGGCCGAGCTATCTCAGCGTCAAGATCATCTTCTTCACGGCCATAGCGATCACAAACGTTCTTCTATTTTATACAGTTCTTACGATGACCGGCAGTCGCAGATTGGCGCTGGCCATGACAGCCGTCACTTTGACTGTGCCCGCCTTCCCTGCCACAGCGTTTTACAGCCTCTGCATACTCATGAACGCTGCGGCCCAAATGCGCTTTGCCGCGCGCATGCCAGGCGACACCATAAAAGATGCCGTAATCGCTGGGGCCGTTCTGTCTGTGTCTTTTCTCATCCGTCCAGATTTTGGATACATCTGGACGGTACCGTTGATCTTACTCCTTGGTTTATCCGCTGTGCGCAGGGGCGGCAAAATAGCATTTGGGCGATTGGCAGCGGCAGCCGCTGTTGGATTTATCGCCATACAGGTTCCCGCTCTGATAATTGCCTGGGATAGCGGCCTTCTAAGTTCTGTGCTGGCGCCTTATTTGAGTTATCCCGCCATGATGGCGGACTACGCGTTTACAGGGTTGCGCTCACTTCTGCCAGGCCACACGCAAGAGTTATCCGGCGTCGGCGCGACAACATTACAACGACCACCGCTGGCAGCCCTGGTTTCCACAGAGGCTGGAAACTCATCCCTCGCCATACTCATATATGCCCCGCTGCTGTTTATGTTGTTAAGCGTTGGACTCGTCGGCACAAAGCTCCTCAAACAGGGGCGTGATGTGGATGTACGACTGACGGCAAAGAGTCTTGTCGCGCTTTTTGCAGCTGGCGCTGCTTTCCCACATTATTTCTTTTACCGACCAGATATCTCACATGTGGCGAATTTCATGCCAGGATACATGGTGCTTACCGCCGCGCTGATCTGGCAGCTTAAAAACACTACGCGGGGAAAATTAGCCACGACACTCACAGGCGGTGCACTTACGCTTCATCTCGGACTTTATGTTTGGGTAGGAGTCCAAACCCAAGGCACAGGCTCAATCGCGGTCAAAGCCGGTCGAACTGAGTCCTTTGTTGCCGAAAATGGAATTAACACATCAGTTTCAGCGTTTGAAAAACAGCACTACGAATTTTTGAGGGATATCATTCTTGAGAATTCAGCACCGGGGGACTCGATTGTCTGCGTTCCGTACTGCCCTGGAATAGCCTTCATGACGGCACGGCGCATGCTGTTCTCAAATTTCTACGTGGACGATTCGACCCTTATCAATGATCCTCAATGGATCTCCGATGCCATCACAAAGACACGGGCCAATAGACCGCCGGTGGTGATCGTTATGGATTGGGCCATTAACGGCACAGAAATCTCACGTTTTGAAAACTGGGCTGTCACGTATGTAGAATTCTTAAAAGAGAATGCGCGTGAGCAGATTGCAAAGCCGGGGCTCACCCTTTACCTGTTATAAATTCAAAACATCAAAGAGCACCAGAGACCCATTCAATGAACTTTGTAGTTGAACAATTAGAAATCTCAGACGTCAAGCTGATCAAAGCCGTCAAACATGAAGACCATAGAGGGTTCTTCTCTGAGACATATTCAACGAAAGCTTTAGCGGACATCGGAATAGAAGCAACTTTCGTACAGGATAATCATTCGCTTTCTGTAGACAAAGGAACGCTTAGGGGACTGCACTTCCAAATACCGCCTTTCGCGCAGCATAAACTTGTGCGCGTCACACACGGAGCTATCTTTGAAGTAGCAGTGGATATCCGCCAGGGATCTCCAACTTTTGGGAAACATGTTTCAACCATCGTTTCTGCTAGTTCTTGGAACCAGTTGTTTGTCCCGATTGGTTTCGCACATGGCCTGATAACCTTAGAACCTAACACTGAGGTTCTCTACAAAGTCTCAAATTATTATGCACGCGAATGCGATAAGGGTCTTGCTTGGGATGATATCGATCTGGGTATCGACTGGCCTACATTAGGAATGGATTCGATTATATCTGACAAGGATAAGACTCATCCGACGCTTTCTGAATTACAGAATTATTTTTCTATTGAAGATATACGTTAATGACAAAAGTGATCGTTACAGGGGGCGCGGGCTTCATCGGTTCTGCTGTTGTTAAGTTTCTCATTGAGGAGATCAACGCACAGGTTGTGAATTTAGATGCGCTGACCTACGCCAGCAATCTCGCGTCTCTGGACTCGATTTCAAACCGGCCCGAACACACCTTTGTTCAAGGCAACGTGTGCGACCAGGCTTTTGTCACTGATCTTATGCAAGCCGAAAAACCTGATGTGGTGATGCATCTTGCTGCCGAGAGTCATGTTGACCGGTCTATCGATGGCCCCGCCGCCTTCATGGAAACCAACATCATGGGTACTTATGCCATGCTTGAAGCCACGAAGAGCTATTGGGCAGATTTACCCTCAGACAAGAAAGATAAGTTTCGATTCCACCATATTTCTACGGACGAGGTGTATGGCAGTCTTGGGCAAGAGGGGTTGTTCATGGAAACGACGCCTTACGCTCCAAACTCCCCCTACTCTGCGTCTAAAGCCTCGTCAGATCATTTGGTGCGCGCCTGGCATCACACCTATGGACTACCGGTCGTGACAACCAATTGCTCTAACAATTATGGTCCACATCAGTTTCCTGAAAAGCTTATTCCACTGGTGATTCTAAACGGGCTGGAACGAAAACCTCTGCCCGTATATGGCACCGGAGAAAATGTGCGCGATTGGCTGCATGTGGAAGATCATGTGCGCGCGCTCTGGACCGTTGTGACAAGGGGTCGGGTTGGTGAGGTTTACAATATTGGGGGCGAAGCGGAACGCACTAATATTGATGTTGTACGCACGATCTGCGCTTTACTTGATGAATATCTTTCACCGGATGCACCCACAGCAGATTTGATTACATTCGTCACGGATCGCCCGGGGCATGACGCGCGCTACGCTATGGACATTACGAAGATCAACACCGAACTGAACTGGTACCCATCAGAGACATTTGAGAGTGGACTCAGAAAAACCGTCCAATGGTACCTAGAAAACCGCGAGTGGTGGCAGGATATTCGGAGCGGAAAATACGCTGGCGAACGGTTGGGCCTTTCAGACAAGTCCAAAACGTAAGAGGCTCGATTATGAAAACGGTCCTCGTCACCGGCGCTTCTGGTCAACTCGGGCACGCGCTTACACAACACGCTAACAACCTAAATATTAATTTTCAGGGGCATGACAGAGCCTCGTTGGACATCACGGACAAAGAGGTCGTGAAGCGCATGGTTTTGTCCACTAAACCGGATGTTGTTATCAATGCCGCCGCCTACACCGCTGTGGACAAAGCGGAAAGCGATGTTGAGACCGCCTATGCCATCAACAGGGATGGCCCGCTTAACCTGGCCTTGGTATGCGCGCAACTTGGCGTGCCTTTAATCCATGTCTCTACCGACTATGTGTTTGATGGGGCGAAACGGACACCCTACCGTGAGACGGACTCGACCTCTCCACTTGGCGTATATGGGGCCAGTAAGTTCGCTGGTGAAGAGGCGATTCGCGAGACATATGAGCACCACATTATTCTCAGAACGGCTTGGCTCTATGGTGTGCATGGAAAAAATTTCGTGAAAACGATGCTGCGGCTATCAGAATCACAAGACACTTTGCGCGTTGTGAATGATCAGCATGGCTCCCCAACATTCGCCGATGACTTAGCGGCAGGCATTCTCGAAATCGCTTCGCGCCTGATCAACAAAGATATTCCCGTGAATGGATTCGGTACGTTCCACAGCGCGAATGCAGGTCAAACTACGTGGCAAGAATTTGCCCAAAAGATCATGGAACTAGCAGAACCGACAACAGGCAAAAAACCAATCGTCAACGGCATTGCAACATCTGAATATCCAACGCCAGCTCAGCGCCCAGAAAACTCTGTCTTAGATTGTTCTAAACTTTCAGAAACCTATGGTGTAACACTTCGGCTTTGGGATCAGGCACTTAAGGATATGCTGGGTAAAATTTTAACGAACCAAACCGAAATCGCAAAGGATATCCGATGAAGGGAATCATACTGGCTGGAGGATCTGGCACGCGGCTTCACCCCATTACACACTCTGTGTCGAAACAAATGCTGCCCGTCTACGACAAGCCTATGATTTACTACCCGTTGAGCACGCTGATGCTTGCCGGGATCAAAGACATTCTAATCATCACGACACCACAGGATGCCGACGGTTTTCAACACCTGCTCTCTGACGGTAGTGCGTGGGGCATCAACATTCAGTATGCCCAGCAGCCCAGCCCAGACGGATTGGCGCAAGCCTTTATCATTGGCAAAGACTTCGTTGGCAAAGACACCTGCGCCTTGGCTCTCGGCGACAACATTTTTTACGGTCAGGGACTGACCGAGAAGCTCCGACGAGCATCGCTCATCACGGATGGAGCATCGGTTTTTGGATATCAGGTGCGCGACCCGCAACGCTACGGTGTGGTCGCCTTTGATAAAGATTTTAAAGCCACGTCCATAGAAGAGAAGCCAGAAAAGCCAAAGTCAAAATGGGCGGTGACGGGTCTGTATTTCTATGACAACGCAGTGATCGATATTGCAAAGGCCCTAAAACCAAGCCCACGGGGGGAACTCGAAATCACCGATGTTAATCGGGTGTATCTTGAGCGCGACGCGTTAATAGTCGAACGCCTTGGCCGTGGCTTTGCTTGGTTTGATACAGGCACTTGTGACAGCCTTGTAGAGGCAAGCGCTTTTGTACAAACGGTAGAGAAACAACAAGGGCAACGCATTTGTGTTCCAGAAGAGATCGCGTTCTCCAACAGCTGGATTAATAAAGAACAGCTAATTGCACTGGGCGATCAACTTAAGAAAAGCGGCTATGGCCAGTACCTTATTGAGCTGGCTAACGACTCGCCTTCACAGGTCAACTGACTACGGCGGGCTATGTACCGCCTCCGCTAGCTTGACGACAATCATAACAGCCGCGGTCGCCAGCCCCATCGCGGCAATCCACCAGGGTTGCCAAACTCCAAAACTGAGCAGCCA
>CAYGSZ010000055.1:0-6154 GCA_964352705.1 uncultured Rhodobacterales bacterium | reverse complement strand
ACCGAACAAAATACGTTGATGTATGAGTTCACTAGCGCGGCCCCAAATTGCTATGCGATGCCCCCAGTTAGGATGAATATTTTCCGTAAACCAAGCCTGAAGAGCTGGCGTAGCCCATATCGCCGCCAACAAAGCCCAACCAACCGATATGATTCCTATAGAGACCATAATCCCGACAGCCATGCGGATGCCCCACTTTTGGACAAGCAAGAAGGACAAAACGGCAGCCAGCATAGCCACAGGCACAGCATCCATGCGGTAGCTCAAACCAAGAGCAAAGCACACAGCAATAAGTATAACGGGCGAGGCCCAACTGCTTGTTCTCAACCGCAGCAGACACATGGTTGGTATTGAAGTGCAGGCCATCAAGACCAAGCCACCATTCATCACATTGAATAATTGCTCTGTTGCTTGCTCGGTACGGTGCAAACCAACAAAGAACCCACCGGTCAGACGCTCAACCAACAGCACCGCCAAGAGAACGATGCCCGCCACGACCGTTGGCTTGATAGTTTTCCGAATGTCTTCAAGCGGAAGACGTTGTACGCCCGCGCACAGCACTACACAAAGGATTATCGTTAGCCAAGTTTGCATCCACGCAAGAGGCGAGAATTGTGGACTCCAAGCGAGCGAGAGCCCAGCAAACAGCATCATCAAGCACAGAAGTTTCGCAGCAGATGATGAAAACGCTAGCTTAAATAAGTCTGATCGGTTCGACCACTGGGATTGAGTAATAGCGACGACTGAAAGCGTGAGAACAACAACTGTAGCATCTCTACTCCAAGCGACAAGGGGCATAAAAAGCAACGCAAAGCTATATGACACCCAAGGCTGCATACTATTTACGCATTACGGATGTAAAAATTTCTGCGATCTTCTTAGCCGCAATTGACACATCATACTTAGCTAAGGCTTCAGCTTGGGCCTGAGCGCCCATATCGGATCTTAAACCTGGGTCGTCACTGAGTTTTCTAAAAGCATTTGACCAGTCATCCACTGTTATACAATGCAATCCTGTTTTTTGATGCGTAGCAATGTCGGCAGCAATACCGACAGGCGACACCACGGATGGTTTCCCAGCAGCCATATATTGAATAATTTTATAGCCACTTTTTCCCCGGTTCCACTCTGTATCTTCCAGCGGGCAAAGACCGATGTCGACGTGAGCCATAAATTCAACCTCGCCTGCTTCACTCCAGACGACGTGCTCGGCAGGGAATCCATAATCAACATTTGGGTCTGCGCCCATTAATAGACACGTTGCGCCAGAATTAGATAAGAAAATGCGAAGAGGCTCCCGAATCAACCGTAGAGACTGAGCCGCAGTGACGGGTGTGCCAATCCAGCCAAGAGTCAGCTTTTCAGATCCGCTCCGGGCCTGAAGCAACGTTTTATATTTCGCCACAGCAACAGCGCTCGGAACAAGAGAGATGTTTTTGGCTCCAGCTTTCTGAGCGTAGTCGGCCAGCGTTTTGTTTCCAACGACAACCGCATCAGCACACCTCATGAGATCATCTGTTTTGTTTGAAAATAAACCCCGGAGCGCTGTTGATGACATGCTTTTGTAGTAGAGGTGATGCGCATCATCAAAGTCGACAACCAATGGCCGACCCTTCAACAGGTTATGCTCCATTGCGAACGGGATGAATGGCAATACCTCCCGCTGCAACCAAACGAGATTATAATCAGATTGACTCATCATGCGTTTCAAACGCGCAGCCATAGCGCCAAGAACAGCAAACGGTGAACGCCCTTCACCAGAATAGAGTTTGGTCAGGTACGCATCAGAAAACAGAGACTGGACATCAATATCTACGCCGCAGCCTTTCAGATAAGGAATATACTGCAGAAATCTGACCCGGCTGCTCGCACCCATACTGCTATATCTGGTCAAAGCAAGGACAGAGATTGTCATAGGTTTACGATCAACACTGTTTATTCAGGCTGGCACGCGGAATAGGAAGGCCACGGCCATTTACAATATTTTGCGCCAACAAAACATACGCACGCATAACACCAGAGACCGGCATGGACCCACGCCCCAAAATGGCCCGGATCAGCCGTGCTGGCAACTCAGCGGCACCACACACCAAAGCAAGAGTAACACTGGCCGCAAAACCGAAATGCCGGCGCGCATAAGTCACTCTGCTGCGAATGTGTAAAGCCAATGAAAATCCAGAATCTTGGGAACTGGAGGCGCGCCCAATATGGGTCACCGTTGTTGATTTAAGATAATAGCAATTCGAGCCTACAGCCCTAGCCCGTGCGCACAAATCAACGTCTTCATAGTAAACAAAAAAGGACTCATCAAACCCAGCAAGAGTTTGAAAGAGAGAGCGCCGAATCATCAGTGCTGCGCCCATAACTTGGCCTACGGGTCCACTACTTTGATGACGAGAAAGCGGTAAATACGGATCACCTCCAAGACCAGAATGCAAAGCGTGAATACCAGTCGACCGCACAATAAGATTTAGGAGTGTTGGTACATCTGAGCATGACGGTACGAGGTCTCCTTCAGTATTCCTGATCTCGGGGCCTACGATTCCTGTTGATGCGTTGTCAGGCTGACTCAGAAAAGAAGCAAGACCCGTAAGAGCCCCTTCATGCAAAAGGGCATCAGGATTCAGAAACAAGATATACGGCGCAACGCCGAGCTGTGCGCCATCGTTGCAGGCGGCGGCAAATCCATGGTTTTTGGTGTTTTTAATTAAATGCAGATCTTCGCTCGTCTCTAAGGCAGTTCCTAAATCTATCGCATCTCCACCGTTATCGACGACGAAAATGCCTGCAACCAAACCATCTTGACGCGCTACACGGCGGGCCGCCTGTACACAATTTACGGTGTGAGCAGCAGATTTATAGTTTACGATAACAACATCGACGTCGGTCATTCGAGTTTCCGGGTACCTAACCATGCCCAAGCAGCACATAAAGTTATGAATACACAAAAGAGTGCCGATAAGCAGCCACGCGTTTGCGTTGCAATTGTGACGTATAACTCATCTGGCACTCTGCCACAGTGCCTCAGTAGCCTGAAATCCCAGACATATCAGAATTTTTGCGTCGTCCTTATTGATAACAACTCAGATGAGAAGCCAACTGCGTTTGTCGAAAATGCCGGACTCCCTATCACTTATATGGCAATGGACGAGAACTTAGGCTTTGCGAAGGCCATGAACGTGGCGCTAAATGCTACAGAGTGTGAATATTTGGCCGCCCTTAATCCAGATGCCTTTGCCGATCCAGAGTGGCTGACAGAATTGATGACGATGGCCGATAAAAACCCAAGCATTGCCGCACTTGGCTCGCTTCAGTTGAAGGCCGAAGACCGAAACCAAATCGACGGCCTGGGTGACAATCTTCTGATCACCGGACAAGCCTGGCGGGGGCAGACACGGCTTCCAGGCCTTCTGAGTGATAAACCTGCCTATTGCTTTGGTGTTTGCGCCGCCGCAGCGTTATATCGTACGCAGGCCCTCCGTGATGTGGGCGAATTTGATGAGACATTTTTTTGCTTCTACGAAGATGTCGACATGGCCTTTCGATTGCGCCTCGCAGGATTCAATTGCGCCGTAAACACAAAGGCTGTTGTTGAGCATGTCGGTGGCGCAAGCTTTGAGGGTAAATCAGACTTTGCGACCTATCTGATAGCGCGGAATCAATGGTGGGTGTTGCTGAAAAACATGCCCGGCCTTCTCTTGATTTTTGCTCTGCCTGGATTTTTCTTAATTCAGGCTATTGGTGTCCTGAAAAATCCTAAATCACCGCGAATGAAAGGCGTCTGGGAGGGACTCTGCAACAGCAGAGAAGCCTGGATGAAACGACGTGCCATTCAGCAAAACCGAAAGCTTTCATCGTTAGATCTCAACAGATGGCTGAGTTGGCGACCCCGTAATTTCTTTAACCGAAGAATACGCTTGAGACAAAACACTAAAGATTGATGCGTTACTGACTACTGACTGCAGAGGTCTACTGTGACCCGTGAAATGTCTAACCCAACCAATCCATGTCGGACCGCGCTCGAAATCACCTCGAACATCACAGCGTCGTGCATCCAGTGCCGCTGGATATGATCGTCCATCACCCCGTCGGCAATGGCAACAGTGAGCGCGTAGGTGCCGGTTATCAAAGCTGGCCATCGCATTTGAAAACACGCAGCCATGGACTTCCCTTTAGATATAGAGGGCACCGCCACACGATCCGTCACGGTATTCTCACCCAGAAGATTCTGGCCCAACCGGTCTTTAATGTAAAAACCAAAAATAGGTCGTTTCACTTCCTCATCAGCCCGTACAAAAATCCGAAGTTCAACCAGTTGTCCATCCGTGACCTGCGTTAAACGACCTCCCGTTTGGGCATCCCATAACCCTGCATCAGTGATGCTGGCGCCACCACTGCCAAAACTGTTGGCGGATTTGCTGAACGGAGAACAGCTCGTGATACCTGGTTTGGCTAAAGGCGGCGACTCCCCCCCCCCAACCTCTATGGAATTTCCACTTAAAGCATAGGCCATACGGGCATCGTGGGCGGCAGAGGCTTTCAGCACGGGTGCATGCGGCTCTGGAACCCCTTCCGTGCTTTCTGGTGGTGTGTCTCTGAAAAGCGATTCAACGTATTGCTCGCAAATGCGGCCCGCATCACCTTCGGCTTGGACTTTACCGTGCTCTAGCCAAATCGCGCGATCACATAACCCAGCCACAGCGCCCAGATCATGACTGACAAAAAGAATAGAGCCACGCTGCTTGAAGTCATTCAGAAAACGCATGCACTTTTGCGTAAAGCGCGCATCACCGACAGACAGAGCCTCGTCGATGATCAGAACGTCTGCATCCACATGGGCGGCAACAGAGAAAGCCAAGCGCATAAACATGCCGCTGGAATAGGTTTTAACCGGGCGGTCAATGAACTCTTCAAGCTCTGAGAAAGCGATGATGTCATTCATGCGTTCATCAAGTTGGCGGCGAGTCAGGCCCAGAATGGTGCCATTCAGGTAGATGTTCTCGCGCCCGGTGAAGTCTGGTTCAAAACCGGCGCCCAACTCCAACAAAGCAGCGACCCGACCGGAAATCCGCACTTCGCCAGTGGTCGGTAAAATGGTACCAGTCACGATTTGAAGTAATGTCGATTTACCGGCCCCATTCTCCCCGATGATGCCAACGGTTTCGCCTCTCCGGACGTGGAAAGACACATCTTTGAGGGCCTCAAAAGTCGGGTACGTCCGCCACGGTAGAAGCAGATGCAACAGCCGCTCGGATGACCTTTTATAAAGGGTGTACGCTTTGGAGAGGCCGCGCGCTGTTACCACATAATTCGACACCTGGGATGAAGCGGGATGGGAGTTAGAGGACATCAGCGAAACTTTTTCGAGCGTAGCGGAAAAAAATCAAACCAGTCGAAGCGACAAACCAGGCAACGCCGAAGTATACCGCGAGACCAAGCCAATCAGGGTTTGTACCATCCAAAAGAACAGTGCGTATCTGCGTTACAATAAACGTGACTGGATTAAGCAGAATGATAAATTTTAAGGCAGGGCCAAGGCGATCAATGGAATAGAAAATCGGAGAAAGAAAGAGAACGCCTGTCATCAACAACCCAACCATATGCTGTATATCGCGGAAGAAAACTCCAACAGCTGACAGCAACCATCCAAAGCCCATCAATAAAAGCACAAAGGGAAAGAGGATGATTGGTGCATACAAAGCCGTGATAGGAAGAGCGCCCTTAAAGAACATGATCGCCGCTAACAAGACAGCAGTGCTGATTAAAGCGTGAAAGACAGCACTCCCAACGACCACCAGCGGCAGAACCTCCAGCGGAAACACTGCCTTTTTCACGAGATTTGTATATTCAACAATAGCCGATGGTGCTGCCCCAACCACATCTGCCATCAGCCAAAAGACGATCAGGCCAGAAAAAAGGTAGAGTCCGAATGAACTGGTGTCACTACTCCCCGCATCGCCAGCCCAGCGGCTTTGCAGGATAATCCCGAACACAAGAGTGTAGATAGCTAGCGTGAATAACGGCACCAGAACCGTCCATAGCAATCCAAATGCGCTAAGCCTGTACCGCCGCGCAATGGCACGTTGGAGAAACTGGCGAAAAATGAGGTAGTGCCTAAAAATGACAGCAACAGGGATAATGATGTCCTGAACAG
>CAYGSZ010000054.1:0-13494 GCA_964352705.1 uncultured Rhodobacterales bacterium | reverse complement strand
CATCACAGAAGGGTTGTTTAGAGCTTCGACCACAAGAGCACCACCAATATTTCTTCCCCGCCTCAACTTCGACTGCGAACGGCGCTTTTTCAGCGACCACAGCTTGGTTTGGGGGTGTTTCTGCGCTTGAAGACTCTGGCATTCAATCCACCTTTTTAAGGGCAACCATATCTGCTAGGGATAACATATATGGCAATGTTGAGATTGGCAGTCCTGCCGAACCTCAAAGAGCATGTACAATAGCGGGCCTGTCTCAAAGACGCTAGACCACATAACTGACGCCGCCGCTGACATAATGAGTGGATTATATTAACTCGGATTCCAACCCTATGACTAAGCCCGCTCTTTCCGTTTTGCTTGCTGGCCCGCGCGGGTTTTGTGCTGGCGTGGATCGCGCCATTCTTATTGTCGAAAAGGCGCTTGAAGCTCATGGAGCGCCGGTTTATGTGCGCCATGAAATTGTCCATAATAGATATGTCGTTGAATCTTTGGAAGCTAAGGGCGCAATCTTTGTAGAAGAACTTGATGAAGTGCCAGACGGTGTGCACGTCGTTTTTTCTGCCCATGGCGTTCCAAAGTCCGTGCCCTCGGCAGCAGAACAAAGGGGTTTAGATTACATTGATGCCACGTGCCCATTGGTTTCAAAAGTTCATGTTGAAGCCGAACGTCATCATCGGCATGGCCTCCAAACCATTCTCATCGGACACGCGAATCATCCAGAAGTGATCGGCACCATGGGGCAAGTGCCAGAGGGCACAATGGTGCTCGTGGAAACTGTGGAAGACGCAGAAACAATCAAACCAGACAACCCTGATGCCTTGGCCTACGTCACTCAGACCACATTATCCGTGGATGACACTGCAGAAATCATTGAAGTGCTGCACAAACGTTTCCCGAACATATCTTCTCCACGCAAAGAAGACATCTGTTACGCCACAACAAACCGGCAAGCAGCGGTTAAAGCAATCGCGGAAAAATGCGACATGATGGTCGTCATAGGGGCGCCCAATTCATCTAATTCTCAGCGGCTTGTTGAGGTCGCATTGAAGGCTGGTTGTCCAACAGCTGAACTGGTGCAACGCGCCAGCGATGTATCCTGGGATAAACTATCGGTCGGGCAAACTCTAGGCATCACGGCCGGAGCGTCTGCTCCGGAGATCTTGGTTGAGGAAGTTATTTCAGCCGCGCGTCAAAGATTTGACGTCGAGGTCAATGAAATCAAGGTTGCCGAAGAAAACGTCACCTTCAATTTGCCCCGCGCCCTAACGGCATAAAAGCACCAATACATGGCTGTTTACACAGAAGTCGATGATCAAGCCCTAGAGGCCTTCGTTGGAGAGTACGACATCGGCAAAGTTGTCTCCTGCAAAGGCATCGCTGAAGGCGTGGAAAACTCCAATTACATGCTTCACACCGAGCAAGGACCATTCATCCTGACCCTCTATGAAAAGCGTGTCGACCCGAACGACCTCCCGTTCTTTCTCGATCTGATGCATCATTTGGCAGACAATGGCGTCAAATGTCCCTTGCCTGTTGCTGCTCGTGACGGCAATGCCTTACGCACGCTTGAAGAACGCCCTGCTGCGATCATTACTTTTTTACAAGGCATGTGGCCACGACGCATCGCGCCCTATCATTGTGAAGAGTTGGGGCAAGCCATGGCAGCCTTACATAAAGCAGGCGAAACTTATGCTGGCACTCGACGAAATACGTTGTCGATTGATGGCTGGCGCCCCCTATTTGATTCAGTGGCAAACCATGCGGATGAGGTTGCGGAGGGTTTGGCAGCTGAGATTTCAGCCGAGCTAGATCAATTGGAGAACATTTGGCCGCGTGATCTGCCGAAAGGCGTCATTCATGCCGACCTATTTCCTGACAATGTATTTTTTCTGGATGAAACCTGCTCGGGTCTGATTGATTTTTATTTCGCCTGCTCTGATTTTCTTGCCTACGACATTGCGATTTGTCTCAACGCCTGGTGCTTTGAAACCGACGGCGCAATGAACGTAACCAAAGCGCATCGCCTCCTCGCCGGCTATGAAAAAGGAAGACACCTGACTAAAGCTGAAAAAGCTGCGCTTCCCATTCTAGCGCGAGGCGCAGCCGTGCGGTTTTTACTGACTCGCCTCTATGATTGGGTCAACACACCTGAAGGCGCTTTGGTTCGCCCTAAAGATCCGTCTGAATACTTACAGAAATTGCGGTTTCACCAAAGAGTCAGCAGCATTGCGGCTTACGGATTATCGTGATCAACGACAAGAATATTTCAGTTGAGCTTTTCACTGATGGCGCCTGCCTCGGCAATCCAGGGCCAGGAGGATGGGGAGCGTTGTTGCGTTTCAATGGCGCAGACAAAGAACTTGCTGGTGGAGAACCTGACACCACCAATAACCGTATGGAAATGCAGGCCGTGATCGAAGGTCTGAACGCCTTAACGCGCCCGTGTACGGTAGTTGTCTATACGGATAGCCAATATGTTCAAAAAGGCATTACCGAATGGATACAAGGGTGGAAAGCGCGGGGCTGGAAAACGGCCGCAAAAAAACCGGTGAAGAACGAGGATCTTTGGCACGCTCTCGATGACGCACGGAATAGACATAATGTGACCTGGAAATGGGTCAAGGGCCATGCGGGTCACCCAGAAAACGAGCGGGTTGATGACCTTGCGCGCTGGGAAGCAGAGAAAATCCAACGCGGCGATCAGACCTAGCTACACTCAAACGTTGAGACTAAATTGCAGCTTCAGACCTTCTTTAAGACATTTTCAGCACTTGAAATGCCGAAGCCACCGGGGGGTTCAATAAACACATCCCCAACCCGAGCATCATTAGCGATTAAAGCAAACCGTTGGCAGCGCTCTCCCATGCCACGCTCCGTCATGTCGCGATTCAAACCAAGAGCGGAAGAAAAATCGCCATTGCCATCTGCCAGCATCAAAATTTGATCCTTCACGTTTTGTTGTCGCGCCCAGGCCGCCATAACAAATGCATCATTCATAGACATACAGACCAACAAGTCGATTCCTGCATCTTTGAACACCGAAATTTTTTCAAGATAGCCAGGAAGGTGACGTGTTGAACATGTTGGTGTGAAAGCACCGGGAAGCCCGAAAAGCACCACACGCTTGTTCGCAAATATGTCGCCGGTCGTGACGGACTGAGGGCCGCTTGCCCCCGCAACAAAAAGGGAGATATTTGGAATAACGGTCCCGGTCGAAACTGTCATGTTGGTCGGACTCACAACAAACTAGAATGATGAGGGTGTTAGGCGGTTGAGCGAGTCCTGTCACGCAAAAATGCAAGAAAAAATTTCAAACTACCGCCCTTGTTTTGCCATCATGATCAGCGCATTGTTGACACATGATACGTAACTCAACGGAACCGGGATATTTATCTGGCCAGTTTCTGGCGGCGATGCCCACCATGGGAGATCCCCGCTTTGAACGCGCATTAATTTATATTTGCGCGCACTCTGCAGACGGTGCGATGGGTTTGATCGTTAATCAACCACTCGAAGAATTAAAGTTTCCCGAAATCCTCGAGCAGATGGGTATAGAGTCTACACCTGCGTGTGATCGGATCATCGTGCATTGCGGTGGACCTGTAGAAGCAGCCCGAGGCTTTGTTTTGCATTCTTCCGACTATCAGATGGATGGAACACTGGTCGTCGATGAGTCCGTCGCGCTTAGTGCAACAACAGAAATTCTAAAGTCTATTGCTTATGGAACTGGCCCAAAGAAATGCCTGATGGCTCTTGGCTATGCTGGCTGGGGAGAAGGCCAGTTGGATGAAGAGATCAAAAACAATGCCTGGCTTAATGTCCCCGTCGATAGTGGGCTTTTATGGTCGGAAGACTCCGAAAACAAATGGGATCGCGCCCTCGGCATTCTTGGCATCAGCCCGGCGTCATTGGTCGGTGAGGCCGGACACGCTTAATTAAGGTCTGTCGGCAGACTTAATGCGCTGTCCATCCGCCATCTACTTTTAAGCATGAACCGGTAACCATGCGCGCAGCAGGCGACGCCAAGTAAACAATTGCGCTAGCAACATCTTCAATCTGACCTATATGGCCAAGTGGAATTTGTTTTAAAACCGAATCCTTAAACGCCACATCTTCAAAAAATGGTTGAGTCAGCGGCGTCTCTATAAATGTTGGCGCAACCGTATTCACACGAATACCGTGGGGTGCCAGTTCTACGGCCATGGCTTTCGTCAAACCTTCTATGGCGTGCTTGGAGGCGCAATAGACGGTGCGATTAACCGCGCCCACATGTCCCATCTGTGACGACATATGAATGATCGACCCCTTGGCCCCCGCAGCGATCATGCGCGTCGCAACGGCTTGCGCCACAAAGAATGCTGCACGAACGTTCACGTCCATGATTCTGTCGAAATGTTGTTCTGTTACGTCCTCGAAGGGTTCTGGCACATTTGTACCCGCGTTATTCACAAGAATATGAACGGGTGGGGCATCGGCAAGCAGCGCCTTGAATGACCCGCCATCTGTGACATCACAAACCATCGTATAGGCTTTTCGACCCCGACGCTTAATTTGTGCGGCGACATCTTGCAAAGGCTCTGCCGTGCGCGCCACCAAAACCACATCTGCTCCAGCATCGGCCAAAGCCAAAGCGCAGCCTTCACCTAAGCCTTTTGAGGCTCCGGTGATCAGGGCTGTTTGGCCCGTCAGATCGAACAGTGATGTTCCGCCTGCCATGACAGCTCTCTTCCTCAGTCGCCCAGTTTCTTGGCCGCTTTTCGTTTGTGAGCCGCCAAGGCCATAAGCCGACGGTCGCGCCATTCGCGCCTAGAGACAAGGTCTTCTTGAGATAAATGAGTCCGGCGCTCAGCTTCAACATCGTGAACCAGCTTATCGCTCCACGGCTTTGGTTCCGTCCGGGACTGGGCAACGGTATGGTAGAGAGGACTTAATCGCGCGGCATAATCAGCAACACCGCCGGGCGCATTAAGATCAATGGTTTGAAAAGGTCCCATGAAAGACCATCGAAGACCGAGCCCTTCGGATACCGTCTTATCAATATCTTCGGCAGAGGCGTACCCCTCTTCAAATAGAGCCCAGGCCTCATTGAGCAACGCCCCTTGCAGCCGGTTGAGAATAAAGCCGTCCACCTCTCGGGTGATGCGGATGGGCGACTGACCAACCTCTGTCATCAGTTGAAAAGCAGACTCCATTACTGAAGAATCCGTCCAGGGTGCAGGTACCAATTCCACCAGCGGCACCAAGTATGGAGGATTGACCGGATGAGCGATAAGACAGCGGTTCCGACCCGGCAAGGCCGCCGTAAAGGCCGAAGCTGGGATTCCTGAGGACGAACTGCCAATGATTACATCTGGGGCGCAGACCGCATCAAGAGCCGCAGTGATTTCAGACTTCACAGGAATCGTCTCGAACACTGATTCCTGAACATAGCTGACCCCATCGACAGCAGACTCGAGGCTATCGTGGACCGTGATCAATTTTGCCACAGCCTCTGCTGACTCAATCAGATCAAAGGACTCCAGGTCTTCCAAGTTTGTGCGGATACTGGCCAATACGTTTGACCTAAGGCCTGGATCAGCATCATAGATACGCGTGGGATAGCCTGCTCGGGCAAAGACAATGGCCCAGCCAGCCCCGACCAACCCCGCGCCAACAACTGCGACAGAAGACGTCATCCCAAGCCCTTAGCCATTACCATAGCGGCGGACGCGCAGATCACATTGTTCCTGATGGCCGGCAAAATTTTCAATTGCACAAAGCCGAGACCCATATTCACCAATGATGCGTGAGGCTTCTTCTGTGCAGGTTTGATAGGTGCAGGTTTTGATAAACTTTCCGACCCAAAGCCCGCCCGTGTATCGCGCTGCCTTGCTGGTAGGCAGGGTATGGTTTGTTCCGATAACTTTATCGCCGTAGGCCACGTTGGTTTCTTTGCCAAGGAACAACGCCCCGTAGTTGGTCATGTTGTCGAGCCACCACTTCGGATCAGCGGTTAGAATTTCAACATGCTCAGACGCCAGAGCATCGGCCTCACGCAGCATTTCAGCATCGTCTGCACACAGAATGATTTCGCCATGATCTCGCCACGCGGCACCAGCAACATCGGCTGTTGCTAATACGCCGAGTTGACGTTCAATTTCTTCAACAGTCTCATCAGCAACACGCTGGGAGGTTGTGAGCAACACAGCGGGTGATGTGGGGCCGTGCTCAGCCTGACCGAGCAGGTCCGTCGCGACCATTTCACCATCCGCCGTGTCATCAGCAATCACGAGAATTTCCGTTGGTCCAGCAAGCAAATCAATGCCAACCCGGCCAAAGAGCTGACGTTTCGCCTCTGCCACATAAGCATTGCCTGGACCGACCAGCATATCGACGGGTGCAATGGTTTCTGTGCCCAACGCCATGGCCGCGACAGCTTGAACGCCGCCGATGAGGTAGATCTCGTCCGCGCCTGCAAAGTGCATCGCCGCGATGGTTGCCGGGTGCGCAGCTCCGTTAGTTGGGGGGGTACAAGCAATAACCCGCTTGCACCCAGCGACGCGCGCGGTCAGCACGCTCATATGGGCCGAGGCAACCATGGGATAACGCCCACCAGGAACATAACACCCGACGTTTTCAATGGGGATGTTCTTGTGGCCGAGCCGCACGCCAGGAATGGTTTCAATCTCAATATCTTTTAGAGATGCTTTCTGGGCTTCCGCGAATTTGCGAATCTGCGTTTGAGCAAATTTGATGTCCGTGATGGTTTGCTCATCGAGTGAGTCAACACAGGCTTGAATCTCGGCCTCAGATAACCTGAAGCTTTCCGGCGAGAACTTGTCAAATGTTTCGGAGTAATGTCTGACGGCAGCGTCACCCTCTTTGCCGATCCGAGACAAAATGTCTGTCACCGTATCGCGCACTTTTAAAGCTGCGGCTTCTGTTTCTTCAGCCGTTGCACCGCGTTTTAAGTAAGTCGCCATATCAATACCTCCAAGCTGGACAGATGAGTTCTTCTGGAAGGGACACTATCCACGCTCAGCGCCATGGCGAGCGTCCACTTTTAAATGACCGGTATGTGACCGTATTCTGCGTTTACACGCATAGATAACCTCGCGCCCGCATGAAAAATCGTTTTACGTTAGTCGGGCTTTGATGGAGTCGTAGTCAGCCAATTGATCAATCTGCCCAACCGCTGCGATGGTCGGCGATGTTGAGAAAACCCGATGGGCGGCGTCTTGTATGGCTGCGGCAGAAACGCTCTCCACCTGTTCAATAATCTCAGCAGTTTCCAATGTTCGGCCATAAACTAAGATTTGCCGCGCACGCTGGACACATCGACTTCCCGTACTTTCAAGCCCCATCAGTAAACTGGCCTTGAGTTGGGCTTTGGCACGTTTGATTTCGTCGACCGTTGCCCCGCCTGCCATTTTCTTGATTTCGTCAGTCAGGACCATAACCAACTCTTCGGTCTGGTCCGGACTGGTCCCGGCATAAACCGTAAACACGCCGGAATCTTCACACGCGTTGGTCGCCGAAAACACTGAGTAAGCTAAACCCCGCTTCTCTCTTACCTCTTGAAAAAGCCGAGACGATAAACCTTCTCCGAACAACACAGACAAAGCCGATAGCGGATAATAATGGGGGTCGTGATATCCCACACCGTCGAAACCTATCACGAGATGCAACTGTTCGACCGGGCGAGCAGTACGAACATCGCCGCCGACATAACGGGCGAGCTGGCTTTTAGGGCCCTCACCTTGAGGCAATGACGCAAAGGCATCAGCCACGCTGCGCACAAAGTCATCATGGTCAACACGGCCAGCCGCAGAGACAACCATGTTGCCGGTCCGGTAGGTGCTCAACATATAGTGCTGGAGATTTTTGGCGGTCATGCGGTTAACCGACTCAACCGTGCCGAGCACCGGCCACCCTAGCGCTTGCTCTGGATAGGCCGTGGCCTGCAACCAATCAAAAACAATATCATCAGGTGTATCTTCTGACTGATAAATCTCCTGCACCACCACTTGCTGCTCGCGCGCAAACTCCTCATCGTCCATGGTCGCGTTGAGCAAAATATCCGAGAGAATATCGACCGCCAGAGGCAAATCTTCTTTCAGGACGTTGGCGTAATAAGCCGTATGATCACGGCTGGTATAGGCGTTTAACTGCCCGCCAACGTTATCCATATCCTCTGCAATCTGAAGCGCTGTGCGCCGATCCGTACCCTTAAATGCCATGTGCTCCAACAGATGGGAAATGCCATTGAGTTCGAGCGTTTCATGTCGCGTACCAGCCTCTATCCAAGCTCCAACTGCTGTGGTTTCGACGGAGGGAATGAGATCGGTCACCACACGCAAGCCCGAAGCGAGGATCGTTGTTTTTAAGCGAGGAGTATCACTCATAAACTGTTCATCAAATTATAGTGCCTCAGACTCGGCTGTGGGCGCGGACAAACGCCTGCACCTGTGAAAGATCATTGGGCAGTTCTGTATAGCGTTCTCGTCGGTCATACAGATCGGCCATCGCGGGCGGCAAGTCTGGGCGAACACCGGTCGCCGCTTCGACCGCATCGGGGAATTTTGCTGGATGTGCCGTCGACAGCACAATCTTGGGAACAGATGGGTCCAACGTTGACTTCTGTGCAGCATCAACACCAATCGCCGTGTGAGGATCAATCAGCAGGCCCGTCTCACGGTATATGGATTTCATGACCGCTTTGGTCTCATCGTCACTGAGGCGACTGCCGATGAATTGCTTATCTATGACGCTACGCGCGTCACTTTCAACAGTGTAAGACCCGCTTTGAGCAAGACCATCCATCAAACGCTTTACGGCATTTCCGTCGCGTCCATAGGATTCAAAAAGAAGCCTCTCAAAATTAGAAGAGACCTGGATATCCATGGCTGGGCTGAGCGACGGTATAACCTGCTCTGTGGTCATAGCGCCCGTTTCAAAATAGCGGGTCAGAATATCGTTGCGATTTGAACCGACCAAAAACGCTTCAATCGGCAAGCCCATTTTAGCAGCACAATAGCCGGCGAACACATTACCGAAGTTACCGGTCGGCACGGCAAAGGCTATAGGTCGGTCCGGAGCACCTAATGCCAAAGCCCCATAAAAATAATAAACCATCTGCGCCATAATACGCGCCCAGTTAATGGAATTAACCGCAGACAAATGCATCTCGTCGCGAAAAGTCTGGTCGTTAAACATCGCCTTAACAAGCGCCTGGCAATCGTCGAAAGTGCCGTCGATGGCTACGTTATGAACATTGCCTGCGGTAACTGTTGTCATCTGACGACGTTGCACCTCAGAGACCCGCCCCTTGGGGTGTAAGATGATAATATCTACGGCATCGCGATCAGCACAGGCTGCAATGGCCGCCGAACCGGTATCGCCAGACGTCGCCCCAACAATCGTGATGCGCTCTTTCTTCTGTGACAAAACACGATCAAAAAGATGCCCAACAACCTGCAGAGCATAATCTTTAAACGCCAGAGTTGGTCCATGAAACAACTCCATCAACCATGTGTTTGGTGCCAACTGAACCATTGGCGCAACGGCCGGGCGGTCAAAAGGCGCATAAGCCTGTTTCATCACCTCAGGCAAAGCATTAGCCACGCCTGACTCCACCAAATACGGCTTGGTTACCTCAGTCGCCAGAGCAGCGTAAGACAAGGCCCTAAACGACTTTAACTCAGCTGTGTTAAACTGCGGCCAAGTGGTTGGCAGATAGAGTCCGCCGTCTCTGGCCAAACCGGTCAGCAAAACATCATCAAAACCAAGCTCTGGGGCTTGTCCGCGGGTAGACTGAAATCGCACAGAGTACTCCATATAGCGGCAACATAGGCCGGAAAGGCGCGGATACTAGCCGGGAGAGGCAATCGTAACAACCACCAGAACGCCTCGGTACCCAGGACTTTTAGGGCAGCGGTGGCTTAGCCCTTAAGATCCCACTTGGGCAATATCGTTGAGCATTTCGCGCAATAGATCATCAAGAGCCGCACTCATTGTGCTAACCGCTGCAGCAACCCCACGACCAGTATCCCTTTCTGTTCGATAGGTCTTCAGAAACACTAAATCATTGCCCCGAATGCGGCGTAACCCAACATCAAACTCCACAACCACTTTGCTGGTATCACCAACGACGTGCTCAAGGCGACGCAAAATCCCCGTCAACTCATAGTCACGATTGGTGCGGATTTCCGGTGCGGCGACCTGATCAAAGGCCTGCGCCGACCGCAACGCATCAATGACACTACGCTGAATCATGATGGCGGGAGGCTCAGACCAGTAATGATACGTATACTGCTTCTGAGTGGTGTCAGTCTCGCGATAGACGATGGCGCGCTCGTTGATTACGCCTTCAGCCCGAAACGGCGGCACTTCCAAAGCTCCAGATATTTTCATCTGAGAGTCAGCACCGACAGAACGCCCGGACGTTAGATTATAAAACGTATCGGTTGGAACCGGTGGCGACGAACAGGCTGCAACCACCACGACCAATACGCTGGCAAAACCGGCGCTCTTGATCGTTGCGAATAACCCGCTTCGGATAAGTACTGAATGTGCCATTCCGTCCTCCGTTACCGCTCTGAATTTGCCAAGGACTCGTCCTGCTGTGGTGAACCACCCAACAAGAGACCAGGGTTTTGGCGAATAGAGCGGCTAAACTCTGCAAAATTTCGACTGCTCGCTTCAAGATTCCCTGTGATGTCATCAATCGTCCGGGAAATGGTGGCCAGGGTGTACCGCAGGTCCTTGACAGAATCATTAACATCCGTGGCATTCTCAGAAACAACAACGTTGATCTGCTGCACAGACTCATGAATGAGCCTCCGCGTGTCATTAAGCTCAGCTGCGAGACCAGCCATATCCGATGAGGCCACTTCAAAATTCCTCAGAACGGTCGTCAAGTTACCTCGATTCTCTTCACCCAGCACTTCAGTCTCAATCAAACGTGCCGTACGCGTTAAACTCGCTGAGATTTCAGGCAGTTTTGTATTGAGGTCAGCTGAAATGGAGTTGAGGTTCATCAACATTGGCCCAGCATTATCAACAGCCGCATCGCCAAGTTGAGTAACATAAGACCCAAGGCTCTCAATCAACGGCTTAATCGAATTTTGGCTCAAGTCTCCAAATTCAGCGCCGATTTCAGAAAGGGCGGCAAAAAAGTTACTTGGAGCAACACCGGGAATCTGCGACCCAGGCGGCAATCGAGTATCACTGTCTCCGCCAGCAATATCTACGGTCATAGCCGACAGCAAACCGGATACTGTTGCTCGGGCAACGCTGTCATCGGGAATAACCCACCCCTCCTGAACTTCAATGTTCACACGGAACTGGACTTTGCCATCTTCAAACATGGGCTCAACACTATCGACTTGCCCAATTTGATAGCCCTCGTAAAGCACTTGGGTTCCAAACTTGAGGCCACCAACGTTGTTGTAAACGGTGTAGTACTTGTCGGTCGATCCCGTGCTCCCCGCAAGCATACTAATGATGATTACGAAAACGACGATCATCACGGACACAAATCCGCCAACAACCACGTAGTTAATACTGCTGTCTTTCATGACACTCTCTAGACGACGTTTATGCGTCGACGCCCCTTCCCTGTTCCCTCAATCTTTTTCAGTCTTTCGCTGCTGTTAACCGGCGGAGATACTCATCCGGGTCCAGCACTTCTTCTTCGGTGCGGCGATTAAGCAAATTTTGTATGCGCTCGTTATCGCTGGCTCTAACTTCCTCAACCGTGCCCGCCATTAAGACATTACCCTGATCAAGCACACAAATGCGATCAGCGATCTTAAAAGCGCTCTCAAGCTCGTGGGTGACGACCACAATGGACATGCCCATAGCATCGCGGAGGTTGATAATTAAATCATCAATCGTTGAGGCCACGACAGGGTCGAGCCCTGCTGAGGGTTCGTCACAGAACAAAATCCTTGGATCCATAACGATGGCCCGTGCAAAAGCTGCGCGCTTGATCATCCCACCGGACAATTCGGCTGGCATCAGATTGTCGAACCCCGAAAGATTCACCACTTCCATCTTAAGGCGCGCCATGATTTGCATGGTGGTTTCATCAAGACTGGTATGCTCCCGCAGAGGCAGCATGATGTTTTGCAAGACGTTCATAGACGTGAATAAGGCACCACCCTGAAATGCGACACCCATTTTCTGACGCAACTTTGTTCGAGCAACACCACTGATGGCATTAAGGTCTTGCCCAAGAAGGCGGACATGGCCAGACGTCGGCCTCACCAAACCCAACAGCGTGTTCAATAATGTGGTCTTGCCTGAGCCGGAACCGCCCATGATAACCAGAGTCTCGCCCTGATAAACGTCGAGGCTGACAGAGTGAAGAATCTCGCGGGGGCCATAATGTGTGACCAAGTCTCGCACCTCAATAACCACGTCCCGATCAGGTGCCGCCTGGTGACCATCTGCGTTCGGATCATTTATGAGTGAAGCTTCAGCCATATCTAACGGGTCGTTATGAAGGCAAAAATCATGTCAGTGATAATGATTGCGCTAATGGCAAGCACCACAGAGCGGGTCGTCATGCGACCAACGCCCTCTGCCCCACCTTCGACCAACGCACCATTGATGACACCAACCAAAGTAATCAGTACACCGAATAGCAAACTTTTGCCGAGTCCGTGCATCACATCATCCACCACGATGATCTCGCGCAAGTTATCCACATACGCGCCCATACTCATGCCAAGCTCTAGAGAGATATACCAACCTGCTCCCGCAAGCATGACCAAATCAGCCCAAAAGGTCAGAACCGGTACCATAACAGTCATCGCAATCAACGCTGGCGTAACCAAAAAGCGGACCGGGTTAACGCCCATGACTTCCAAGGCATCGACTTCCTGATTGATCCTCATGGTTCCAATGCGTGCTGCAAGGGATGAGCCTGTGCGACCCGCAATCAGAATCCCCGTGATCAAAGGGCCGAACTCCCGCACGACAGAAATCCCTACCCCAATCGTCACCTGCCCTTCAGCGCCGAAGGTGGACAACGTATATATACCCTGAATCGCAAGCATGATTCCGATGGTGAGCGACATCAAGGTGACGATAGGAATCGCCGCAATCCCAACTTCCATCGCACGTTCAAAAATCATACTGAGACGAACAGGTTGCGCGCGCTTGCGGCCAAGCACCATCCAGATCAGGCTTTGAGCAAAAAGCACTGCTGCAAACCCAACTTCAGCGACGCCTGCAACGGCGGCCCGGCCGACGCGTTCTAGATTACCTGCAACATGGTCCGACATCTGATTAACCGTTCGATGCCAGTGCGCCGTCAATGCTCTCGTGAATCGAGAACACTTTATCGAGACGCGCTAGACTCAACACCCGCATTGCTGCTGGGCTGACATGCGCAAGGGCAAAAAAAGTGCCTTTCTTGCGCGACACTTGAAAAGCCTCGACCAAGCTCGCAACACCAGAGGAGTCGATATAATTCACTTCTGACATGTCCACCACCACGCGATCATG
>CAYGSZ010000053.1:0-13594 GCA_964352705.1 uncultured Rhodobacterales bacterium | reverse complement strand
ATGGTCACTATGCCGTTAGAAACAGCTCAGATGTTTGTGAAGATTGCTTCATCTACCTAAGGCATACGGGTTAAAGCGCCGCAGCCTTATCAGACAAACTGAGGCGGCCCAATAAGATTCCAAAGCCCTGGTTGTTCAGGAAGCTAACTCACGCTATTCGTGCATAGCTCTGCCTTTCGAAAACCTCATCCGCAGGCATTACCTAGGTGAGCGGCAGAAGTCGCTCACCTAGG
This sequence comes from uncultured Rhodobacterales bacterium, assembly GCA_964352705.1. Classification (GTDB taxonomy): domain Bacteria; phylum Pseudomonadota; class Alphaproteobacteria; order Rhodospirillales; family Rhodospirillaceae; genus WLXB01. The sequence continues at coordinate 13,361 of CAYGSZ010000053.1, read as the reverse complement.
ATCCGACCAAATGTCAGTGCGGGTGTGACCGACATCCCTCCGCAGTAGGAACTTCCTTGAAACGCCGCCATCCCCAGCATTTCGCCGGCAGCATATAGATTATCAATCGGTGAGTCGTTTTGTCCTAAAATCCGTAACTTGTTGTCAACCGCGACGCCCGCAGTGTTCAACAAATAATACCCCTGCATGCGAATTGCATAGAAAGGCGGCTTTGAAATCGGTAAGGGCATATGCTGACGCCCAAATGCATCCTTACCCGAAGCCTGCCCTGCATTATAAGCCGCAACCGTGTTAGCGAAGCCCTCGCTGTCGACGCCAGTCTTTGACGCTAGGCCAGCAATAGAGTCGCTACTAAAAAACATGGGATACGTATTGAACGCCTCGATAAGCTCGTCTTTGGTCCAGCCTCTTACGATGGGTGGGGCTGCCTTAAGAATTTCATCATCAAATATGATCCAGCAGCGCTCTTCCGGCTGGCGGCCTAGCGCCTTTTCTTTCTCGTCGTAACTGGGGGTGTCTTCGCGTAAAAATCTTTTACCGTCCACGTTAACGAACATTTCCCAGGGTTTGCGCTGAAGCGGGTCGGTTGCAACAAGCACGAAGCGCGGGCTAGGAATATCATTATCAGCTAAGACGGCGTTAAAGAGTGGCTGATGAGCTTCTTGACCACGAAGATAACTTCCGGCATCAAGCGCCATCTTGATTCCAGCGCCTTGGCTATAGGGATAAACAGTATCGGCGTAGTCTTTCACGCCTTCAATTTGCTCAAACATCTCAGAGTTCGACCCGTACGGCCCGCATGCTAGGACAACATTACGTCCGATGTGACGCACCTTCAGACCATCCGGGCCAACTGCGATAACACCTGTCACCGGCCCTCCGACGTAGTCTTGAATGAGTTCTTTGGCTTCGGTTTCCACAAGGACTTTGACATTTCCCCGATCTATCTCGGGCTGCAGTTCCTTCTCTAAGACTTTCAGAATCGACATGCCGCCACCCGGCCCCCAAAAATATCGCTTTTTGGAATATGGGTCATGACCTCCGCCGAGAACGGGGTGCTCCGGTCGCGCTTCAAATCCTGCCTCGAAGAGCCAGTCGATCGTCGCAGGCGCGTTGTCGACAGCAAGCCGCAAAATGTCTGGGTTCGCCGTTCCCTTGCTAATGCGCATCACGTCATCGAAGTGCTCTTGGGGTGTGTCCTCAATACCCTTTGATCGCTGGTAAGCGGTGCCGGCAGCACTCATCTGTCCACTGGATAGAAAAAGCGTTCCGCCAACTTGGCCTGCGGCTTCAATGATTAAGACTTTCGCGCCGCGACGGGAAGCAAATATCGCGGCCGGAATTCCAGCATTACCGCCTCCAACGATGATGACGTCCCACTCCAGCGAACCCTCTGCACTTACCGCGGTTGAGGCCCGAGAATATGCAATCGCGCCGAGCGCCGCAGCGCCTGCACCTTGCAAAAATTTCCGTTTAGAAGACAATTTCAATACCTCCCTGGTGTTGCTGGAGCATTTTTGTGCTTTCCCAAAACCTAGTCTGATTTAACTCAGCAGCATTAACTAGGGCTAACTTACCTGTTTGGTGAAAAGCTTTCCCTATTCTGAGATGCAATCAACCTAAGTGCGGTCTCTTGGCGATAGCTGCCCCTTCTTTTTACGTCATCTGCCGGTATTCTTGCTACAATCCGTCCGGGCAAATACGAATCTGAGTTATGATCCGCCTTTAAAGTTGACCCTCACTAACCTAGAGTTTGTGTCATTGCTTGGCGCACGGCTTTTTGGTCGTCAGCCGAAAGTGCTCCTAGACGGCGAATAATCAGATTTTGCTAAAGTGTCGCAAAAACTGGCTTAATCGCAGATGGCTTAAGCAGACCAGCCTCTTGCCACTTCTCGACCATGACTTCACCAAAACCGAAATCGGATCGAACCTGACTTGTAATCGCCATTACAACAACTTCAGGCTTTTCAGCGTTATATTCCTGAGCGGAGACACTAACTGCTGGACGTTTCTTCGACGCTGATTGGCTGGTGAATGGAAACGGCACCAGCACAACATCGCCAAATTTAAAGGGCATCGTATACGTCGTCTTCCGTGTTATCCCAGATGCGCGCGTATGCTGAAACACTCGCTTCAGCCGATGCTTTCCTCAATGTGCGAACCTGCACTCTTACAGAAATAAAGTCGACGAAGTCTTTAACTTCATCAATACGTTCAGACGGTAACACGTTGATTTTTTCGATTAAAGATTGAGTATTCGCGTTCATAACTGCTCCGGACGCTGCATAGCGTTTAACAGGGAAATCGCAAGAGAAATGTTCGCCGGTGACTGCGCAAAGAGTCAACCAGACTTAGGGTTAGAGAGACCTCTCTCCTCTCTCCCACATTGTCTAAAGACTTCAAACGGTTGCGGGCTTATTAGCTTGGCCGTGGTGATCTATGGCAACGCCCTGCTATGCGTTATTAGAAGCGAAATTTGACGATGTACCAAAGCGCTTTAACACCGTCCCGCCAATTAATTTTTTTTCCTTCGTCATACGTGCGACCGTAATAAGAGATGCCGGTCTCGTATATTCGGAGTTTTCGATTGCGGGCGATTTGCGCACTCATTTCGACTTCGATGCCAAAGTCGTCGCATGTCAACGAGAACGATTGCAAAACATCTCGCGTAAACATTTTATAACACACTTCAATATCGGAAAGCGTTTGATTGTACAGCACGTTGAAAAGCAGGGAGATCACACGATTGGCCATGTAATGATGGAAAAAAAGCGAGCGATGCGGCCGCCCATAGAAACGTGACCCATACACAACATCTGCGACTTTTCGGATCGCGATTAGATTGTACATCTGCCCCCAATCTTGGGGGTCGTATTCCAAATCTGCATCTTGAATAACGACAATGTCACCGCTCGCCGCCTTCATAGCTGTTTGCAAGGCCCCACCTTTTCCTCGGTTGGACTCGTGGAAGAGGACCTGGAAAGTTATGGTTGATGAGCCATCGTCTTTTGCCGGCGCAAGGTGCAGGTTTCCATCACTGCTAACGCTCGCGCCTCCATATCGGCTTTGTACATTCCCGAGGGACTCTTTTAGGTAGTCGCGCGTTCCATCGGTCGAACAGTCATCGACAATGACAATTTCTTTATCAACATCGGGAAGCGCCGCACCAACGGCTGCAATCACCGCGGAAACTGTATGCCGTTCGTTGTAGACAGGGATTAAGACGGACAAGCGCATCAATATTTTCCAAGCTAGGTGTTGTCAGTATTTCGGGTGGCGAGCGCACGCAGATTTACGTACCGTAGGCCAGCGCATAAACGAGGAGTCATTTGGATAAGTCCAATCAGCAGGAGCAAAGTTGGAAATAGAGCGACACGGTCCAAACTGGTCACAACGTGAAATTCAAAGTCATAAGGTGTACCTAAATATACGACAATCAGGCCCGCAGTATAGAGAACTGCAGGTATACCCACTAAGAGATCACCTTTATTCAATCTGAGGCACAAACCCGCAATCAAAAACGCGACGAAAGACTCCAGTAAAAACGTGTCTTCAGCGGTCCTTTGCGCAAGAAAAAAAAGGCGTTGGACCAATTCAGGCCAATTGAAAATTACGCCTATCGCGCGACTGACTAACCCAGTGCTCTCAAGCCCCCCGCCTGCGGGGAGGTGTGGCTTTAGCAATATCCACACTACGAATGGTAAGAAGGAAATCGCGATAGCCAAATCACGAATGCGCAGGCGCTCACGATTTAAGAGAGCACCGTATAACAACGGCACGAGCGCAACCACGAAAAGTAACTGTCCTTCGTTTTTCAGGCATAAGGCCGTGGCGAGAGCCAAGATTCCGAGCATCAAATCTTGTTGCTGATTGTTTGAAGACCAACGCACTACGGCGCAAATGGCGATGCAACCGTACAAGGCAAGCCACCCGTCTTGATATCCGTTCCAAAGTTGATCGCCTAAAACTGTCAGCACAGCCGCTACGCTAAGGAAAAATTGAGGGCCAGTCCTGTTGATAGCCAGAAGGCCGACAATGCTTGAGACAGCCAATGGTACGAGCGCACCTTTTGGCGCGTATTCATTCCAGCCGGTCCCTGTAAAATCCGCGTACCGGGCGGCAAGCATCGCCGTAAGTTTGGGATAATATTTGTGACTCCAGTCGTATGAATCGTTGGACCAAAAGGTGGATGGATGCAAACCGTGATCAAAAAAAATGACTTTGGCGTGAAAAAACCAAATTGATCGTGCGTCCCAAGCGACCAACGGTTGCGCATAGATCGCCAGTGATAGACCAATTGTCATAGCAATTGCCAAGCTAACCGCTGGCGCAGCGCTTAACGTCTCCAGCGCCCCAAATTGCGCCTCTTTTCGCGAGGTCCATAGGGCGATCACAGCCAAGGCGACACAAAATGTGAATCCGACGAGCGAGACCTTCGCGACCATCGACTGAACTGCAAGTTCACCCGACAAAAGTCCAGCCATATGATCAAAAAGTAAGCCGAACATCAAAAGAGTTGCAATTGTGCGCGTTACATTGCGCGGATTAAAGAGCGATAACCATTCGTTCCTCGGCGTTAGCAACAAAACCGGGACAACACCTAAACCAACAAGTGTGCATAAAAACCAACTATTCGCAGCGATCAAGGGCCACCCCCTTTGCCGAAAACAAAGTTGTGCAAATTGCGTTTTCGCCTTCTAGACGGAGAACAAAAGAAGATGAGGCGTTGATTTCCCGCGGCCACGCCACCTCTGAAATACGCTGGCTTAAATACGCATCCGCTTTGAGTTCTGAGGAAAGCCGAAACGTTTCGGCATTAGTTTTTTGCAGATATTCTGTCGCCGCTAGAACTGTATCCGTCAAAAGGTGCAACCCACTGCCGGGGGTTTCGGCCACCACCTCAAGCGCATTCCACTCGCTGATCCGTTCGTCCGTAAGACGCGAGAACCTATCCCAATTTTGGGTCGCCTTATCTCCTAAAGCGATGACAAGGCTCGCAATCGCTACGACCGCGCTCAGGCGGCGGGCAATCTCTAGCAGTCGAGCGTTCTGGGGGCGCTCATCAGAGTCCTCGGTTCTCGTCATTTAAACCTTTATCGTCAGCGCGAGAGAAGAATATCTTTCCGTCGAAGCGATGTTGGATATATTGAGCTATCCCATGCCAGTATATAATCAAAACAACGCTTTATCTATTTTGATTTGCCGCTCAGTCATTTACCGCTCGGCGACTTGCAGACATTGGGAAACACGGTAAATGGGTGAGATGCAATGACGACAGATTCATACAAGGGCGACGATCTTGAAGCGCTCGCAGATATGCCCAATTACTACAGCTGGATTATGGACGTGTTCACACCGTTCGTGCGCGGGGCTGTGGTTGAATATGGCTCTGGGGTCGGCACAGTCTCGGCACACCTTAAACCTCTGTCTGCAAATTTGACGCTCGTAGAGCCTTCTCCCAATTTGGCTGCCCAACTTCGAAGTAGGTTCGATGACGATGGGAAAGTGATAATCATTGAAGAAAGTCTTGAGGCCCACGCTGCCCAGGTCGATGCCGGAACCGTTGACACCTTCGTGCTCGTGAATGTTCTTGAACATATCGAAGATGATCAAGAGGCTCTTTACAAATTGATGAACGCATTACGTCCTGGTGGGCATTTGCTTATTTTTGTTCCCGCGCTTCAATTTCTCATGAGTAAATTTGATCGATCGATCGGACATTTTCGCCGGTATCATAAGCCCGATTTGGTTTCGAAAGTTCAAGAGGCTGGCGGCGCTCTAAGGTTATGCCGTTACTTTGATGTTCTCGGCGTGTTGCCCTGGTTTATTTTTAACACTGTGTTGCGGAGCACGACATTCAATCCAACGCTTGTCGATATTAATGATCGCTACGCGGTTCCTCTTACACGTGGTCTTGAAAGCGCAGTGAGCGCCCCGTTCGGGAAAAATATTATTCTAGTGGCGAGCAAATCCTAGATGGCAGTTTGGGTGCGGGCATTTCTCGGCGTCGCTTTCGGGCTTGGTTTATTGTGGATTGCATTGGCACAAATTGATGCGTCACGTGCTGGTGACGCCTTGCTAGCTGCCAAGCCGAGTTATCTCCTTGTGGCATTGGCGTTGTATTGGAGCGATATCGCTGTGCGTGTCTTGCGATGGCGTACGCTTCTCAATCCGATCAAGCCGTTAACTTATCCCCAAGTTGGGCGCGCGCTGATTGTCGGTTACGCGGTCAACAATGTATTGCCGGCCCGGCTGGGTGAAATTTTCAGGGCCGACTTCGTATGGCGTCAATATGGAGTGAGGCGTTCGTCTGTACTGGGCTCAATCATTATCGAGCGGTTGCTCGACGGATTGATTGTTATCGGTCTTTTTGGCGCGGGTTTGCTACTGACAACGACAACGCCAGGCCAAGGTGTCCTTGTCACAGTCGCGATCACAGGGGCCGTCGGGCTTGCGATCGGCATGGCCGGCATATTCGGCGTTCTGCTATTTCACGAACATTTACCGCTTGCCCGCGTGCCGTGGCTCAAGCCTCGTATCACCGCGCTCGCGGAGGCCCTGGACGTTTTACGCGGCCCTGAGATTTTACGCGCATTGCCACTGTCCGCGATTATCTGGACCCTTGAGTGTGCGACCTTTTACTTTGTGGTTGCGGCGTGTGGAGTCGAGCCGACAGTCACTGGTCTTTGGATTGTTGTTGGCGCTGCTTCACTCAGCACGTTGTTGCCCTCCGCGCCGGGATTTATCGGCTCGCTGCAGATCGCTTTTGTTCTCGCGTTTTCTGCCCTTGGCTTTGAGGCTGTATCGGCAGTTGTGGCGGCAGTCTTGACACAGCTCGTTCTACTTGGATCGGTAACGTTGATTGGTCTTGCTATGCTATCAGCGACGTATCTTGCGAACGTGCGGCAACGACCGACCGCAACTTGATAGAATAATTGGGACGTTATTGTATTGTATAGAGTCCGCCGCAAGTGAGCTTCACCGAAATTGATCGTATGATCGAAACATTTTCTGCGGATTGAACGGTCGCGTCACAGGTCAGGCAAGGCTAGGCGGGGCCCTTAGACTCTAAAAATCTCTGAAAGTCTGGCGTAAGCCCCTTTGCCCACACGTGCTAGCGGGTTAAACGCATTCACATCAATCCTGAGCTTACCTTTCGCGTCGAGTGCGCCCACATCATCGCGTACCCAGAGACGGGTGATTTCGGCAAACACCAGAATTTGTTCTGTATTGCCCACGCGTGTAAACTGACGAGCGATGCAGCCCATAGACACCGGTGCTGCTGTCACGCGCGGAATTGTCCCGTTCCAGTTGCTCAAAGCTATATTAAATTTCTTGGTTTCACTCTGGCCCGCAGGCAAATCTTCGGAGGAATTTTGCATGTCTTTAGCTTGATCTACAGACGCCAAACTAATGACGCATTCAGGGTTATTTTTCAAATTGCGATGCGTATCTTTGATCTTTCCAGCCATGCCATCACCAATTGAAAACATGACCATCGGTGGGTCACTGGTAATACCATTAAAATAAGAAAAAGGCGCAAGATTCCAGCGTTCGGCACCGTGTTCTACTCCGTTATCGCTTAATACCCAGGCAATGGGGCGAGGAATAATGATTTGGCTAAATAGTGCATAGGCATCATCCTCGGAGAGACCTTGCAGTTCAATGTCCATTTATTTTCAAACTCCTACTTCTTTGATTTTTCAGGCAACGTGAGTGATATTAATCACTATGGCATTGCCAGAGAAAAACGCCTTGAGTGACTTGTGGACATCTCATAGCGTCTTCGGATCAAAAATCCATTTAAATATTCCAAGACATCGCCTGAGATCATCCGCCGAACCGTGATGATGTACATTCGATTCCCGCTTTATATGGAAAATGGGCCGTGTCAGAGCAAGCCTGACGCCAGGTAGACAATCATTAAGTCTAAGGCCACCACAAAAAACTAAATCCAAAAACCTATATACTCAGGAACATTATTGCGCACCCAGACGTTTTGAGATGCTAACCAATATTGAACATCCGACTAGAGATTGACTGGTTGTTTTGTTGGGGTGACATGAGTGCCTCTAGCCGGTGTGCAGCACCGTCGGCGGTGTGTTGCCGATGGTGCTGCAAACCAGGAGAGAGAGATAACGTTGAAACCCTTCTCATAGCGTCCAACTTACAAAACTCCATAAGCCAGCATGGCGTCGGCGACTTTCGTAAAGCCTGCTAAGTTGGCACCTTTAACGTAGTTGATGTAACCCTTATCTTCTCGCCCATATTCCGCGCAATTATCATGAATGTTCTGCATGATGTCGCGTAATCGCTGCTGCAGTTCATGTTCTTTCCAGGCAATACGGGTGGAGTTCTGACTCATCTCCAATCCTGAGACAGCGACCCCTCCAGCATTGGCCGCCTTACTTGGTGCATACATAATCTTAGCCTCTTTGAAGACGTCAATACCGGCTAATTCCGTTGGCATATTGGCCCCTTCCGAGACGCCCTTGCAGCCATTTTTAACCAGAATTTGGGCTTCTTCTTTGCTCAGTTCATTTTGGGTCGCACACGGAAATGCTAAATCACACGGGACGCTCCATGGACGCTTGTCAGCATGAAATTCACACCCAAACTCCTTGGCATATTCTTCAATACGGCCACGTCTGACGTTTTTCAGCTCTTTGATGTATGCGAGCTTATCGGCGTGGATACCGTCTTTGTCGTATATGAAACCTGAACTATCGGACAGCGTCACCGCTTTACCACCCAATTGGTTAATTTTTTCTACGGCATGAGTCGCAACGTTGCCAGAACCGGAAACCGTGCAGGTCTTGCCCTCAAAGGAGTCTTTACGAGCTTTAAGCATATCCTCCATGAAATAAACGGTGCCATACCCTGTGGCTTCGGTACGGATGAGACTCCCGCCATACTCCATGGCCTTGCCAGTAAGCACACCTACGAAGGAATTGGTTAGGCGTTTGTATTGACCGAACATATACCCGATCTCGCGGGCACCGACGCCGATATCTCCAGCCGGCACATCCGTATCTGGGCCAATATGACGATGCAGTTCAGTCATGAAAGACTGACAAAACCGCATAACCTCGCCATCGGACTTACCCTTGGGGTTGAAATCAGAGCCGCCCTTTCCACCCCCCATTGGAAGGCCCGTCAGGCTGTTCTTAAAAGTTTGCTCAAAGGCCAGGAATTTGAGCACACTGAGGGTCACCGAAGGGTGAAATCTAAGACCACCTTTGTACGGCCCAATAGCGTTGTTATTTTGGACACGATACCCACGGTTAACCCGGATATTATTGTTATCGTCTTCCCAGCAGACGCGGAAGATCACGATACGGTCGGGCTCCGCAATGCGGCGCATCACTTCCCATTTCTGGTATTTGGGCTTGTCCACAATGAAGGGAAGGACATCTGCTGCAACTTCCTGCACGGCCTGATGAAATTCGTCTTCACCGGGATTGCGCTTACGCACGCCGGTCATGAAAGTTTCCAAATCTGGTAAGTCTTGAACGCTCATATTCTTCACCCCTTTTTACAGCAATTAGTAGAATATTAGAATGCTACAGGCTCGGTATAGTACTTACTAGGCCTTGCAAGGTGGCAAAGATCATTATCCGAGGAAAATGGCTTGAGCCTCTAAGATTTAGTTTACCCCGCTCGAAAATCTTATCTTCATGTGGCTTGACCACAAAACCTGATTTAATTTCCCTGTTTTGGTAAAAGCTTTCCCTGTTTAACAGCTAAATCGCATTAAATAAGTTCGCGAGTGACTACCGTCCCAGCCATCAGGACTTCAGGTCTTAGAGACCTCTCCCCCTCTCCTAAATTTTTTTAAAGACCTCAAACGGCTGCAGGAACACTTTCTACCTTTAGCCTGTGCTAGAGCCCTTCATCGTTACACAGAAGCGTTCTAGATCACGAAGGCGAAGTTCTGGAATTCTTTGTCACTAAGAGAAGGGACCGAAAAGTAGCGCTTCAGTGCGCGCCCTGCTCAATTCGCTTTCCTAAGACAAAGCCCCTCCTAGGACATAACCCTAGGCATCAATTAAAATCGAAGCTTCCAGTACCGTTGAGAGTAATATTGAGCATAATAACTGGCACGCGGCTCGGACCGAAAGTCGAGTGATGCAGCGCACGTCCATCAATGCAAACGCCTTCACCCGTAGCAAGGCGACAGGCGTTACCGTCTTGCCCAATAGTTTGTAAATGCCCCTGCATACACATCACAATAGCTGGAAAATTGGTTAAATGCATCTCAGTCGGGCCACCATTAAAAGGCTCTCCCGGTTGGCGTACAGCCATTGTCCAACTCTTCGCTTCCTGTTTTTCCGAAACCCACTCGGTCTCGTTAACCTGTACGAGAGGAATTTCGGTTTCGGATATCATAGATCTCTGGTTTGGGTCCATCACCAAGGCACAGAGTTTCATATTTGCAATTCCTTTTTTAATCGTGGCCGCGTTCATCTGCCCCTTCTGAAAACCTTATCTGCTTAAATCTTACTCCACAAATCCGGCGCTTGGCTGCCGGTTCTGCTGAAAGACTTGCTTGTTTTTAAACTCAAATTCCTTGTTTAACAGGGAAGTCGCCGGAAAAGCCTTCGCCGCTCACTGCACACACAGCCCAACAGACTTAGGGTTAGAGAGACGTCTCTCCTCGCCCGTATTATCTAAAGACTTCAAACGGCGTTGTTATGTTGTGGATGGATTCCGTTTCTATAACTTAGAGTCGTGCGTTAACGCGAAATACGCTCCCGGACACGCGACGCCCGCTTTCGCCACCAAATATATATCCCCGTCGGAAACAAAGAGGCCAAGATCAACCCAGCCGTCACATTCAATATTTTCCCTGGCAGGCCTAGCATTCCGCCATTGTGGAACCAGAGCAGCCACACGCCGAACAGAGAGTCAGTCCAAGGCTGTGTTTCAGGGTCAAACCTTCCTAAGATTTTTGCCGTTCCAGCGTGCAAGCTAATTTGTCGTGTATAGATCGAAATTGGTTTGTCATCGGGATACAATCTAAAAACCAGTCGGCCTTGTGGTGTCTTCGCCATGCGGATCAGGACAACATCCGAATTTGGGTACTCAGCAAGCGCAACGTCGCGGGCTTGGTTTAAAGAAACGTATGTGCTCGCCATAGGCACACTTTCTGGGCTGCGTAGCTCTGCGCCCATTGGTCTGTGCTGGTCCGCTCCGATAATATAATTTGAAAAGTTTCTTAACGGTATTTCATAACAAATCATCGCCGCGGTTAAGGACAGCCATCCAATCACCACTAAAGCATATGCGCCCAACACTGTATGAGCGTCGCGCACCAAGCGTGGGCCCGAAGACGACATGCGAATTGACAGCGCTCGCTTGAGTCGTCCGCGCGAAGCGCGCCACCACAGTACGGCACCTGCAACGCACGTCAAAAACAGGACAGCTGCCAATGCACCAAGAAATTTTCGCCCCTCGCCAGGGAAGAGCAATTCGCGGTGAAAATTACGCAGGACCTTGATCCATGTCCAATATGGACGTGCTCCGATAATAGAGGCGGTGGTAGGATCTACGAAAACTTCAAGAGACGCTGCGTTCTCATAATTCTCGATCGACTTCAGATCTAATCCACCTGCGTTTGTTGGCAAAGGTTCAGATAGGATGAAGGGATAGGATTCATTTTTACTGAGAAAATAACGATCAAGAGATAATATAAACCTGTCGGGGTAAGCCGCGTTGATGGTGCTGACCATGGCGTCGAGATTTGGAGTACGGGAGCTTTCGTTAGCCGTAAAAAGGTCGGCGTTTAGGAGCGCGTCTATCTCTCGGTAATAAGCCATCACCGCGCCAGTCAACCCCACCGCGCACATCCAAATGCCTGCAAAGAGACCGACGTAGCGGTGAATCGTGACCCAATGCCCTTCCCGTGACTTGTACGCAAACATATTGGTTCCTGACTAAGCCAGTACTTTCACGTGCAAACTCACTGTAGGGCTAAAACATACGAATCACAATTTAGGGTGCGTGTTTAAATACCTGGGTCATCCAGGAAACCTGGATAGTTCTCATCTACCCACTCCTTAATACCTTCTGGAGCATCAGCTTGATCCCGTTCTAGCTTCTGCCCAACCGTCTGCCATGACAACATACCTTTGGCGTCATCCATACCCATCCAGGGCCGGAAACCACCCATGCTTTGATAGTTGAATGTGCAGGGACGAAAAGACGCATCGTCATCAGCAACTTCGACGACATTCGCAGTATAGGTGGTAAGAGATGAAGAGGTGCTGGACATGCCTGTTTCCCGCCCCTTGTTTTTTGTAACAAAATTTTCTCGCATGAAAATCTGAGCGCCCGTAATCATCGGGGCCGTGATTTCGCTCTCAAATTTGAGCACACGATCATTGTGCTCACGTTTTAAGCCGTTAGAAGTGATGATGCCACGGTTCAGTGAGCGTATATGATCCGGTTCCGCCGTCACGCCATTGATCGGATTGGTCCACGTCGTCAGCGGTGCATTGGTCTGTGGATCGCGGAACGTGCCTCGTCCGGCCTGGGCATCTAACAGGGTTCCGTCGGGGTTGGTAGTGAGGCGTTGAAAGGTTAGGCCTTCAACCGTGAGGATGTGGACAGCAACATCATCAATGGGTTTAGCCCATACAAAACCATTCCACCACCACAAGGCCAATGCGCCATCGTCCCGACCGCGCATACGTCGATAGACTTCTATCTTATTTTCCGGTGCTGTGACGTCAAATGCCGCGCGAGCAGGTCTTGTGTGCAGAAAACCAGGCGCGGTGGCCAGTAAAGCAGCGCTGGCAAGAACCTTGCGACGGGTGGTTTTCATAGTTAGCTCTCCCAATGAATTTATCTAACGATGCTGAAATCATTGTGCCATTCATAAGCATGCGCAGGTGCGGCCATTTTTGGCGCTCTCGCTGGTCGGACAAATAGCGAGGTTCCCCCGCCATCTGGCATTGTCTGAGGGAAATGGTATAGACGTGAGTTATGAAATCATTTGCGCATGATGGAATAGGTTCGTGCCAATGTTTGCAGCCTCAGTCAAGAAGAGTAGATCTGCTGCAATGTGAACAAACACGCCATCCCGTTGGTATTTGAACGAGGCGTTCGTAAAGATAGACGTAGATATTGATTATCTTTGACGAGCGATGGAACGAGTCAGCCGGTCCGCCCGATCGCGAATCGCCCCGGTCCCTGGGCGGCAAGGATCAGCAAGCCGCCGGCGATAGACCAGTTCTTGACCATGATCGTGACTTGCCAGGGGTCAGCGCGCAGCTGCCAGTGGAAGTAGCGGGTAAAAATGCAATAGGCGGCGAGGGCTACCGCCCAAATGCGCACGCGGGGGCCCAGGACAAGGCCTG
>CAYGSZ010000052.1:2531-13722 GCA_964352705.1 uncultured Rhodobacterales bacterium | reverse complement strand
CCCTTATTTCCACCACTGAAGAATTTTCCTTCCGATAGGAGAGACCCATGAGACTAACACGTAGAAATCTATTGCTTGGAGCTTCGGGTGGCGCATTCATGGCCACGATGGGCCCTGGGCTCAGAGTATCCATGGCTGCGAATGGCACCAGTGATGAAATTCTGGTGGTTCTGTTTGCACGCGGCGGAGCCGACGGTCTGCAACTTGTCGCACCCGCTAATGATGCAGCTTACCAACAAGCGCGCCCAAGCATCGCTGTAAAAGCAAATGGAATAGGGGCGGGGTTACCTTTGGCAAACGGTTTGAGTGGGGTTGATTTTTTCTTAAATCCTGATGCCCCTGAACTTAAGGCGTTATACAGCAGCGGCGATCTTGCTCTTATTCATGCGGCTGGAGTTCAGACCGAAAACCGCAGTCACTTTAAATCCATGGATATGATGGAACGCGGCCTGGCTGATAACGAAGTCAACCTGACATCAGGCTGGCTTACACGTCACATAGAAACACTCTCACAAGACCGGCCATTGCTCTCAACTGTCTCAACAGCATCGAACAATCCGATCTCTCTATTGGGCTACCCTCAAGCGGTGAGTATTCCCGATGTGGAAGACTTTAATGTCGCAGGTGGAGACATAAATGCTAGCGTAATTGCAGCCCTGAATTCAGGGAGTTCACCCTATCAGCAAGTGGCGCAGCAAACCTTAGAGGCGATCAATACTGTGCAAACAAAGCTTGAAGGTTTGCCTAAAACAGACAGTGGCGATGCACTATCTGAGAATGGTCCGGCCTATACGAATGGCCCCCTTTCTAAAGCACTCAAAAATCTTGCCACTTTGATCAAGATGGATTTGGGACTAGATGTCGCCACCGTCGATCACGGAGGATGGGACCACCACAACAATCTAGTTAACGAATTCCGTGGTCAAGTGACGGAGCTATCACAGTCGCTAGGCGCGTTCTGGGAAGATGTCGCTGATTACAAACACCGAATCTCGCTCGTCTTTATGACGGAATTCGGCCGCAGACTGAATGAAAACGCCAGCAACGGAACTGACCATGGGTCCGGCTCGGTCATGATGGTGCTTTCAGGTAATGCAAATGGTGGACAAGTGTATGGCGACTGGCCAGGCTTGAATGCTGCTAATTTGGATAACGGCGACCTGGCCGTAACCACAGACTATCGCCAAGTCATCGCTGAGATTTTAGCAAAACGCCACAACAGCCCATCACTCGAAACCGTATTTCCAAACGTGCCCTATGCACCCCTTGGAATAGTTAACGGGGACGATACGGTAGTTGCGAGTCCGGCTTTGGCAAGCACGACAACAATAAGCGCTAGTTAACATACCTTCTGCGACAAAATAAAAACTTCGCCTAAAAAAGCGGGCGTTCGAACAGTTGACGTTATGTGCAGGTGGGGCACATAACGAAATCAGAATTTTGGAGTGATGCATGTTACCCACCAAACCCTCTTTCGAAAGATTGGCCTTAAACCGAGCGACATTCGGTGCTCGCCTTGCTGATGAAGCCTACACCCAGAAGATTGGCTGGAGCGCATGGGTCGAAGAACAACTATCACCACCACCCGGCGACGACGATGTGGTTGCCAACCTGATCAATAATTCAACTCTCAACATTAAGTATAATGCCAAAGACAATAAGTACGGTGGTTGGCAAGCTATTGATGAAAACCGGCCCTTAACGGCGTTGTCTGCGACACCGTTCGAACTTTGGCAAATCTATACAACCCGAAACAAAACCCTGCCATTCAAGGAGGTCAGCCGCATATCTGAAGAAGTTATCGCGGCAACATGGATGCGGGCAACACATTCCTCTTACCAACTAAGAGAAGTGATGGTTGATTTCTGGCACAATCACTTCAACGTCGCAATCAAAGAGTCTGCTGCCGTCAGAACAGGGACATCTGTCTATGACCGCGATGTTATTCGTCCTCATGTTTTTGGCAATTTCAGAGATATGCTGGACGCAAACGCGACGAGCGTTTCAATGCTATTCTATCTGGACAACGCCAGCAGCAAGGCCAAAATTCCCAATGAAAATTACGCGCGCGAGTTGCTTGAGCTACATACCTTAGGTCAGGCGGCTTATCTTGGCCAAGCGCCATTAGATACTGTGAGCGCCAATGCAGAAGGCATAGCGCTCGGCTTTACCGATAATGATGTTATTCACGCGTCACGTGCTTTATCAGGCTGGACTGTTGGAACAGGTAATCGAATCAGCAAAAAGCTGACACTCCCGCTCACCGGTGAATTCCATTACGAAACAGAATTACATAACACACAGGCCGGTCTCTTTATGGGTAGAGATCTTTCGTCGCTCTCAGAGAGCATGGACCAAGGCCGCGCGGTGTTAGATGTGATCGCCAATCATGAGGCAACCGCTGAGTTTATTTGCACAAAAATATGTCGACGCCTGTTCGGTGACGCCCCACCACAGAATGTACTTAACACAGCAGTATCTACTTGGATGAGCACTCAGGACCAACCGGACCAACTGCGATACGTGATGGAAGCCATCTTACTTTCAGAGGAAATCGGCTTACCTGCGGTAAAGGTGCGCCAGCCGTTTGAGAAGACGATCGCGTTTATGCGGGCTGTAGGCGCAACAGTCCGCCCGCACAGCAGTATGTTTAATTTATTAAAACAGACCCCCGACCAGATTTTCTCATGGCCCGCTCCCAATGGCCACCCAGACGTCAATGGCTATTGGTTGTCATCAACGGCTTTGATGACTGAGTGGAACGCCCTTCTGACTGTACTGAACAGACCCATGACCGAGATATCTGTGACAAACGAATCTATTCTCACAACATCAGTGACAAAATTGGTTGAGGATTGGGTCGCCCGCATCATTGGTTTTGAATTGGCCGACAACAAAATGTCTGCTTTGATAGAATTTGCGATGACCCTAAACGGGATTCTCACACACACAGGTCAAAAGAATGCGTCGCCAAAAGCCGTGGAATCGCATTTACGCCGTCTGGTTGGTGTCATCGCAAGCTCAGACGAGTTCGCTTATCGTTAAGCTTTAGGCACCCAAACACTAAGTTCGTGGGCAACCCGACCTAAAACCGCATCCCAATCACCGACCTTAGGTTGGCGGAAGAGGCGCACACTCTGATACCAAGGGACAGAGTCGCCTTTTAATCCCCATCTCCATTCTGGAATAGTCGGCAGCATCACCCACACTTGTTGGCCCAAAGCCCCTGCGAGATGAACAGCCGAGTTCGAAGTGGCGACCACCAAATCCATCGCTGCTATTTGTGACGCGGCAGCGTCAAAATCTTCCATCGGATTAATTGACTCATCAATGAAAATTTCAGCGCCGTATTGTTGGACTGCTTGCCTCACGGTTTCTGTAACCTCACCATATTGTAACGAGACAAACAGAGTGTTACCTGAAGTTAGAATTGGACCCCACTTTTGCAACGGCAGCGATTTCGCTTGTCCAATTTGAGCGTTGATGCTATGCCAAGCGATACCAATAATTTTCCGACCAGAAGCCAACCGCTCATACTTCTGACGCAGAAGAGACGTTTGACCAGGATCGCTTTTTAGGTAAGCTTGGGGCCCTGGAAAGGATGATGCATCCGGCCTTAGAAACCGTCCTAGCGACCCCATAGAGACTTGCGCATCGAAGGTCGAAATAACGTGCTCAGGAATTGAGTCATAGCCGTAGACTTTCAGGGTTGGAAAACTTCTGCGCAGCAACGGCACCAGCCGTCGGTCAGCCTCAAGCGCAAAAGAAACTTTGTAGTCCATAAGGTCAGACACCTGATTGATGAACATGACCTGGTCTCCCAACCCTTGCTCCCCCCAGACCAAGAGTTTTGTTTCGTCATTAAGTGACCCGTCCCAAGCCGGAATGTTTCTGGCGCGCGGAATGGAATTGAAGTCTTTCATACCCCATCGTGCTTCATATTTTTCCCAGCCGACGAGCCAGTTTCGCTGTAAAAGGTCTAGACAAGCGAGAGCAAATCTCGCCGCTGCCGAATCTGGATCACGCGAGACAGCTTGCGAAAAATCCGCAAACGCCGAATCAAGGTCTCCACCGGCCTGATAAGCCTCTCCGCGGTTTACAAGAGTTTCAATATGGTCTGGATGTATGTTTAAGACAGACTCATAATGCTCAAGAGCGGCCTCAATCGCTCCTTTCTGTTTTTGAATCAGACCAAGAGTCATTTTTGCTTTGACCCAGTTAATTGACCCAATCTCGGCCACATTAACCGTGCGCTCCAGATCAACCTGAGCTGCATTTATCTGCCCAGCTTCTCTGTGCAACTCACCTTTATTAAACAGGATTTCGGCATTCGCCGGAGCAATGCTAAGGGCTGCTGCAAACACTTTCTCAGCCTCTATAAAACGACCTAGCTTCCACAACGCTAAAGCTTTAGCGTTGTGAGCTTCAACCAAACTGGGATCCCCTGCAACAGCCTGTTCTGCGATTTCCAGAGCAGTGATTGGATCGCCATCATCAAGTTTGTATCGGGCCATATTCGCGAGGGCACTTGGTATGTGAGGGTCAATTGCGAGGGCGTCTTCAAAATGCTTTCTAGCCTGGTCGCGCTGCCCTAGCGCTTCATGCGCCATACCAAGATCGTTCACAATACCTGCATCATTTCGCCGATACCGTGATGCCTTCTCCAACCATTCCAGAGCAACCTTAGGCTCACCAAGCCCCAGAAAAGCAGCGCCTTTCAACCATAATGCATCCGCCTGCAAAGGTTTCTTTTTTAGGACAGTAGAATACGCGGCGATCGCAGCATGAAGGTCGCCAGCCTTATGACTCTCAAGCCCCTTATTAAGAAGAGCTGCAATCTTCGGGGATAATGCACTCACCCGTTGCGCCTCAGCAGTTGTAAAATCCCATTACCAAGCACCACACATCTAACATTGTCTAGGATAGGTCTCACAAGTCTCACAGCCTTGATCATACATGGTTTCAGAATTTACTCCGATACGGCTTTATTACAAAGCCTAAGGGTTGCAAGATACATTTTGACGTGGAAGTTTATAGATATTCTTGCTTCAGTATTTTGGTGTGACCGCAAAGATGGGCTGGCAATTTTGGGTGGACCGTGGCGGCACCTTCACTGACATCGTGGCCTGCTCCCCAGATGGGGTCATAACGACATCGAAGCTGCTGTCAGAGGACCCTGAACACTACCAAGATGCCGCTGTCGAAGGTATTCGTAGACTCCTAATGGTGCCCGATAATGCGCCGTTCCCGTCCCAAGACATTGACGCAATCAAGATGGGAACCACGGTTGCTACTAATGCATTATTAGAGCGGGATGGAGAAAAAACGCTCCTCGCCATCACCAAAGGGTTCGCAGACGTTCTAAGCATCGGAACCCAGCAACGTCCTTCCTTATTTGATTTAAATATCCGGCGCCCCCAAGCGTTATATTCTGGCGTGATTGAAATCAATGAACGGCTGTTGGCAACTGGGCATGTTGAAAAACCGTTAAACGAGCCTGATGCATCTAACAGACTAAAGAAGGCCTTTGCTGAGGGATATCGCGCGATTGCTATCGTATTGCTCCACGCTGACAGGCACCCTCAACATGAATCTTGCGTTGCCGAATTGGCAAAAAAAATTGGCTTCACGCAGATATCAACATCACACGACGTTATCCCACTGATGAGGGTTGTGAGCCGCGGAGAGACCACCGTCGCTGACGCCTACCTGTCGCCAATTCTGTCGCGTTATGTCAATCAGATACGAAAAAGTATTGGCAATACACGTCTGTTTTTCATGCAATCCAACGGTGGATTGACGGACGCTGCAAAGTTTAGAGGCAAGGATTCTGTTCTCTCAGGACCCGCAGGGGGCGTCGTTGGTATGGCTGGGATTGCTAAGGATTCAGGAATAAATAAGGTCATCGGCTTTGATATGGGCGGCACATCCACAGACGTCTCGCATTATGCCGGCACACTTGAGCGCAGCTTTGAGTCTGTCGTCGCAGGCGTAAAATTGCGCGCACCGATGATGGACATTCACACTGTTGCAGCCGGTGGCGGCTCCTGTTGTGTTTTCGATGGCCTGCGTTTGCGCGTCGGCCCAGAAAGTGCGGGCGCAAACCCTGGACCCACTGCATACCGCCGCGGCGGACCTCTAACAGTGACCGACTGCAATATTTTACTCGGTCGCATACAACCAAAATACTTTCCCAATGTATTCGGCAGACGCGCCAACCAGCCGTTAGACCTTAGCGCCGTTCAACGTAAGTTCTCAGAAATGGTACACACAGTGAACTCAGATTTAGGTGAAAACAAATCTGAGGAAATGCTGGCGCAAGGTTTTCTAGACCTTGCCATCGAAAACATGGCGAACGCCATCAAAACAATTTCGGTTCAAAAAGGACACGACGTTTCAGCATACACCTTGGTTAGTTTTGGCGGCGCGGGTGGGCAGCATGCCTGCCGCGTGGCCGATGTTCTTGGTATGACGCAAATTCTCGTGCACCGATACGCAGGCGTATTATCAGCCTACGGCATGGGGCTCGGCGAACTGAGAGCCCTCAGAGAGCAAACTGTATCAAAGACGTTAAACCGGAGAAACCTGATACAGATTGAAACTATATTCGAGGAACTGACCGCAGCTGCAACGCAGGATCTGACAGACCAAGCCGTGCCTGAGCAAAAGATCGAAGTGATAAAACAAGTTCACGTACGCTATGATGGATCGGACACTGGATTGCCGATTTCTTTTGATCCGCCAAGCAATATTACAAAGACTTTTGAGCGTATACACAAAGACCTTTTCGGCTTTACCCAAGAAGGCAAAGCCTTGGTTATGGAAACAGCGTCGGTGGAAGCCGTTGGCGGTCGCGATATCAGACAACCGGATCAAATGTTGTCACCTATAAGTCCCGAGGCGACACCACCTCAACCCATTGAAGACGTTGAAATGTGGTCAGAGTCAAAATGGATAGCAGCACCTGTTTTTGATGCCAAAATGTTAGAACCCGGGCAATGCATCAGTGGCCCGGCCCTCATTGCCGCATCAGACGGAACAATTGTGGTCGAAGCCAAGTGGCAGTGCCACGTCCAACATCAGCGAGATTTGTTATTAAAACGTTCTGTGAAGCAGGCAAATCGCATCGCAATTGGTACGCACGCAGACGCCATTCAAATCGAGATTTTTAACAGCCTGTTCATGTCGATTGCAGAACAGATGGGAGCAGTTCTTCAAAACACCGCCCATTCGGTCAACATAAAAGAGAGACTAGACTTTTCATGTGCTGTTTTCGACGCAACGGGTGCTCTTGTCGCAAACGCGCCACACATGCCCGTCCACTTAGGCTCTATGGGGGAAAGTGTATGCGCCGTCATTGAAGCCCAGAAAGAACACCTAAAACCACAAAGCGCATTCGTTACCAATGCCCCCTACAATGGAGGCACGCACCTTCCAGACATTACAGTTGTCATGCCAATGTTTGATAAAACATCTGGCAAGCTTGTATTTTTTGTGGCGGCGCGCGGACATCATGCCGACATTGGGGGCTTGACCCCAGGCTCCATGCCTCCCCACAGCCATAGCATCGACCAGGAAGGTGTGTTGTTAGACGCTCTGCCCCTTGTTGTAGGTGGTCAATTTCTTGAACAAGATATGCGCCAGGTTTTGGACGGTGGCTCCTACCCTTCGAGAAATATTGACCAAAACATTGCTGACCTTAGGGCGCAGCAAGCTGCCTGCATCAAAGGCGCAAAAGAGTTGCAAAATGTGATCAACCAGTATGGCTCGGACGTCGTCAAGGCTTTTACTCAGCATGTGCAGGACAATGCTGAGGAAGCCGTGCGGCGGGTATTGGACTCTCTAACAGATGGACAATTTGTCGCGCCGATGGACGACGGCGGGGAGATTCATGTCTCTATTACAGTCAATCGTCAAAACAGATCAGCCATAATTGATTTTACGGGAACATCTCCGCAAAGACCCACCAATTACAATGCGCCAAGCGCGATCTGTAAAGCCGCTGTTTTATATGTGTTCCGCACCCTTGTTCATGATGATATTCCCATGAATGAAGGATGCCTGAAACCACTGAAGATTATCATTCCAGAAGGGTCGATGCTGAACCCAACACACCCAGCAGCGGTGGTTGCTGGCAACGTAGAGACCTCACAAATTATATGTGATGCGTTGTATGCAGCACTTGGGCATCTCGCAGCAAGCCAGGGCACCATGAACAACCTAACCTTTGGCAACGCAGAGCATCAGTATTACGAAACTCTTTGCGGCGGTACGGGAGCAAGCAATGATTTTGATGGCGCAAATGCAGTTCACAGTCATATGACCAACTCCCGATTGACGGACCCTGAAATTATGGAGTGGCGTTACCCCGTGATTGTAGACTCATTTTCTATTCGGCCGAACTCCGGCGGGGCGGGTCGCCACAAAGGTGGGAATGGTGCCGTACGTAAAATAAGGTTCCTAGACTCCATGTCAGTCGCGATTTTATCAGGCCGTCGCACAACCTCGCCCTTTGGACTCCATGGAGGGGGAGACGGTTTGCCCGGTGAGACCCTTATAGAACGCGCAAATGGTGACATCGAAGAACTTAAATATTCAGATACCGCAGATGTGCAACCCGGGGATAGAATTGTCGTTAAAACGCCAGGGGGCGGTGGCTACGGCTCAAAGAGCTAAGATAAAATCGCGTTTATCCGTTACTGAGCGCGTCTGCTGGAGCGGTATAAGGCAACACTTATCCCTAAATCTGCTTGGCACCGCCGTGTTCCTGATTATCAGGGCTCTTAAACTGCTAAATTGAACTCCTCGAACATGAGGATTAGTCAATCGCCTTCAGCATGAAAAGCTAAGGTTCTTGCCAATTGTAGCTCCTGCGCGTAGGACACAGGTACATTTTAATTTCTGGATAGCAGAATATTTTGTCTCAAGCCCTTCCCTATATTTATCTGATTATTGGCCTCGTTTTGCTGAGCGGTGGCGCTGACTACCTCATTAAGGGCGCGGTAGCCGTAGCAGCACGGTTTAACATTTCTCCTTTGGTTGTCGGCCTTACCATCGTTGCTCTTGGCACTTCCCTGCCTGAATTGGTTGTGTGCGTGAGAGCCGCGTTGGAGGGAGCTTCAGGAATTGCCGTGGGTAACGTAGTGGGGAGCAATATCGCAAATATTCTCCTTATCCTTGGAGCTGGCGCAATTATGTGCCCGATTGCAGCGAACAGAACGCACTTCATACGTGACAGCGCCATTATGATTGGCGCGACAGCGTTGTTCATAGGAGTAGCTTTTACAGGGTCATTCGGCAGTATTTCAGGAATAATCATGTTTGCGCTGTTGATTGCTTTTCTGTTTTTTTCTTATGCACAAGGTAAGAAACACGGAATTGAGGACCTAAGTATGCTCGACCTTGACGAGGCCGTACCAGAATCTTTGGTTGCGCCTATGGTTGCTGCGTTCTGGGTTATCGGTGGACTGGCCGCCGTCGCCTTCGGAGCCGATCTTCTGGTCAACGGAGCAACAACGATTGCGCGCAATATCGGGGTAAGCGAAGAGGTTATTGGACTAACGATGGTAGCCGTTGGAACTTCTCTGCCGGAACTCGCTACTGTTGCAGCAGCCGCTGCTAAACGTCATACCGACCTCATCGTCGGCAATGTGATGGGAAGTAACATCTTTAATATCCTTGGCGTCATGGGTGTGACAGCAATGGTTTCAGAGGTCCCTGTCGGCGCTCAGATATTATCTTTCGATGTCTGGGTCATGATTGCAGCGGCCGTTCTCCTGGTCCCGTTCATGCTCTCTGGGAATGCTCTTTCTAGACGCGAAGGGTTTGTTTGTGTGCTTCTATACGTCGTCTACATCGGTGTTCAATACATCGGTGTTGAAACCTTCATTTAGTGGTACAGGCCTCTCACAAGACGGTCTTGATTACCGGTGGGGCTAAACGCATTGGCCGAGCCTTGTCAGAAGCATTAGCGGCAGACGCTTGGAATGTTGCCATTCACTATTTCGGCTCAAGCGATGATGCAGAAACTCTAGCGCATAGTATTCAACAACATGGATGCCAGGTCGCAACGCTGTGTGCCGATCTCAGTAATGAGGATGAAACGCGAAAGCTGGTAGGGTCTGCAACAGATGCTCTAGGCCCCTTAGGTGCCCTTATAAACAATGCGTCAATCTTTGAAGAAGAACAATGGGATAACGTCACCACTGACTCCTGGGCACAGCATTTAAACGTAAATCTGCATGCTCCCTTTATTTTAAGCCAAGATTTTGCTCGTGCGTTGCCGACTGAGTCCTATGGCGTCATCACTAACATCATTGATCAACGCGTATTCAACCTTACACCAAATTTTTTCTCCTATACGATCAGTAAATCAGGCCTATGGACCATGACCCAAACCTTAGCCATGGCGCTTGCGCCTCGGATACGGGTGAATGGTGTCGGGCCAGGCCCAACACTTGCGAATGAACGCCAAACCGACGAAATATTCATGGCCCAAGCCCGCGCCACACCGCTCCAGCGAAAAGTTGACGTTGAAGATGTTGTGAATGCGGTAAAATACTTGCTTGGTGCATCAACTGTGACTGGGCAGATGATCGCCGTTGATAGCGGTGAACACCTTGGGTGGGCTCAACCTGTTGAAGGACAACATACAGATGGCTGATATCAGCAAACCACGAGTCATCGAGCCGCTACACATAGCAAATGCGGTAGATCAGGTGCGACATGTCTTTGTTCGCGACCTTGTGCTTCCTTGTGATATTGGCGTCCATCCTCACGAAAAAGGTGTGCCACAGAGGGTGCGTATCAACCTAGACCTCGCGGTCACCGATGACGGCAACCCGCTTTCAGACCGCCTCGAAAACGTGGTGTGCTACGAGGATGTTGTCACACGTATTCGTGCCATTACTGCTGATGGACATACAAACTTGGTTGAGACTCTCGCAGAGCGAATCGCGCAGACCTGCTTGCAACATCCTGACTGCCACACGGTCAGGGTACGTGTGGAAAAACTCGACGTTTTCGCAGACGCCGAAAGTGTTGGTGTGGAGATTGAGCGTCGCGCCCCATCCTGAGAAGAGGCCCGCACTGTTAACCTGTTGATTTGTAATAAAAACTAAACTTCGAATCAGTTTGAATTTCCAATTTAGAACTCTAGTCAAGTGAGTTGTGCACACTGATTTATTTAATC
>CAYGSZ010000052.1:0-2431 GCA_964352705.1 uncultured Rhodobacterales bacterium | reverse complement strand
AATTTCCAATTTAGAACTCTAGTCAAGTGAGTTGTGCACACTGATTTATTTAATCTTTTAACTCAATAGCAGGCGATGCCTTTTCCTGATTTGCAACCGCCAATTTTCGAGTGAATTCTATTTTCTCCATATATTTCAAATGCTTATAATATTTAACAGAAAATTGACCTGAACGGATCTTTTCATAGAGCTTCTAGGGTCCCTCTAGTGTGCAACCTAACTTCCCACAGACTTTTCCACAGCTTTCCTGGATATTCTGGTCATATTCTCTGAAAGTATGCTCAGCGGTTGACCGAACACAGCAACAGTGCCAAATCCGGAGGATGGAGCCTTCGAGCAACACAAAAAGTCCGGATCGAGACCAACCCGCTGAAACAGTGCCAAAGGGTCCTGGTAAGCCCGGCCAAAAGATAGGCAATGGCTTAAAGGTCATTACCGATGCCCTAAAGAACCTTCCAAGCCGTTCGGGCGTTTACCGTATGATAAATACATCAGGGGATGCACTTTACGTCGGGAAGGCCAAGAATTTAAAAAAGCGGGTCACTGCCTATACGAAGATAGAGCGCCTTCCCATGCGCCTGCAACGGATGGTTACCGAGACAGCGCATCTGGAAGTGGTGACAACTCATACCGAGGCTGAGGCGTTGCTGCTTGAAAGCAATCTCATCAAGAAACTCAAGCCGCGCTACAACATATTATTACGAGACGATAAGTCTTTCGCCTACATCATGATTACGGGAGATCATGAGTTTCCTCGTGTCATTAAACACAGAGGGACACGCAAACCTCAGCACCAGTATTTTGGCCCCTTCGCGTCGGCAGGCGCGGTCAACCATACGCTGACCACGTTACAGAAAGCTTTCCTGCTCAGGACATGCTCAGACAGCGTATTCGAGAATCGGTCGAGGCCGTGCCTGCTTTATCAAATCAAGCGATGCTGTGCCCCTTGTGTCGATGAAGTATCACGAGAAGACTACAGCGATCTCATACGACAATCGCGCGATTTCCTGAGCGGTGACAGCCGTGACATTCAAGAAGACCTGTCCAAGCGTATGGAAACGGCAAGCGCTGAATTGGATTTTGAGACTGCAGCCACCTATCGCGACCGCATAAGAGCCCTGACGTCTGTCCAGAATCATCAGGATATAAACTTGCCGTCTACGGAAAATACGGATGTCATTGGTTTACACCGTGCGGGTGGCCAATCATGCATCCAAATCTTTTTCTTCCGTGGAGGCCAGAACTTCGGCAACCGGGCTTATTATCCATCCCATTCCGCTGATGACGATGATGGGGCGATCATCGAAGCTTTTCTTGGGCAGTTTTACGATGCCGCAACAGCACCCCGCACCATACTTGTAAGTCACCTGGCCCCACATCAGGCCCTAATTTCTGAGGCCCTAGGAATTCGCGCCAATCACAAAGTAGACATTATCAGACCTCAAAGAGGTACGCGCCGCAAACTGATTGACCATGCCACTTTGAACGCCAGGGAAGCCCTAGGACGACGGATGGCGGAAAGTTCAGCCCAAAGAAAGCTTTTGGATGGTGTGGCGGATATCTTCAGCTTGTCGTCTTCGCCTGATCGCATTGAAGTTTATGATAACTCTCATATTTCAGGGACGCACATGGTCGGCGCAATGATTGTCACCGGTGCCAACGGCCTAGAAAAGAACGCTTACCGGAAATTCAACATCAAGTCTGAAGACCTAGCGCCGGGCGACGACTACGGGGCTATGAAAGAAGTCCTGCACCGGCGATTTGGCCGAGCACAAAAAGAAGACCCAGAACGGACTAAGGGACTATGGCCAGATCTCGTTCTTCTTGACGGCGGAAAAGGTCAACTTTCAATTGCGCACCAAACGCTGGAAGAGCTTGGCATTCGTGATGTTCCGATGGTTGCTATATCGAAAGGACCAGACCGCAATGCCGGTCGCGAGCAGTTCCATAGACAAAACAAGCCACCCTTTACCTTGCCGCCGTCACACCCTGCCCTCTACTTCTTGCAACGACTGCGCGATGAAGCCCACAGGTTTGCAATCTCATCGCACCGCAACAAACGATCGCGCGCCATCGTGCAATCTGAGCTCGATCATGTGCCCGGCATTGGCGCCCGGCGCAAGAAAGCACTGCTACATCGTTTTGGATCAGCAAAAGATGTTGGGCAAGCTGGTATAGAAGATTTAGCTACCGTTGATGGTATCAGTGCAGGATTGGCAAAAAAGCTCTATGATCATTTTCACCCCGACCAGTAAGCTGCTTAAAAGACCTTAGGACTGATGGAAACAACCCGTGCTCAATCTTCCCAATATTTTGACCCTTTCAAGAATTTTCATCATTCCCGTTGTCATTGCGCTTTTTTACTGGGATAGCCCGACAACACGTTGGGTCATGTTAGGCTTATTTATCGCTGCCGGGATCACAGATTTTT
>CAYGSZ010000051.1:5158-13733 GCA_964352705.1 uncultured Rhodobacterales bacterium | reverse complement strand
AGCGCTGCTGTGGCGAGGCTTGCCTTGAGAAAGGAACGCCGGTTCGTGCGGTACACTTTGTCGGTGCTGAGCACTTTAAAGTCTGACTTTTTCATAGCTGGTGTACCCCACGATCATCAAGGAGGGCTTAAACTTACCTCAAGGAAATAAGATCGAACATACAGCATTAAAGCTAGATGGATAAATGTGGGCTGATCACAGACCAATAAGGGGCTACATTCTGGCTTAATTCATGAAGATTATTAAATATTGAAAGGACTGTTCATCAGAATATTTCTCATTTGGCGGAACATTTTCGTGCGACAGACGTATAAAGTGTGAGGCAACAATAAAGGTTACACACTATGAATGCGTCTGATCCTCGAAAACCAAACACTCCGGTTGAACCACCCGTGAGACCTGAACCGGTTAAAGACCCGACGCGACCGCCGCCGCAACCGCCCTCTGTGCCAGATGAACCGCCGGTCAAACAGCCGCCGCCAGAGGAGAAACCACCTAAGCCTCCCAAACCGCCGGTGCCACATGACCCGCCGATCACGGAACCGCCGCAACCTATTGCTTAAAAGCAAGTTTGCTTTTCGGTCAGTTGCACCCATATCCTTGGAAACAAAAAAGCTAAGCTGATCGTTAGCCTTAATAATAAAAGTGAATTTATTTTGGCGCGCTGTTTATATCGCGACTCTCGTGTTGTATTTTCAACCGAAATAAACAAAGGAGCTATAGTATGTCTCAAGAACATAAAGATGATCTCTCGGACAAGACAACATCCGAAATTCGAGGAGGCGACAAGGTCGGCGGGGTCCGTTACGTCTTGGCCATCTCTCTTGTAAGCGCCCTTGTTCTACTGTTTGTTGTGATGGGAGTGTTGGGCTAAGACTTGGCTGGTTGACCAGAAATTAACGACCTGATTTCACGTGACGTTAAGCAGCAGCTATTGTGGAAAATGCTGCGCTGCTAAAGCTTTGAGTGCGTTATCGTCCATGTTCTGCTTTGTGGCGACGACCCAAAGATCGAAGAACGGGTTTTCTCTGCGCAAGGAAGCGGTTTTCTGAAAACCAGCAGCTTGCAGGCTACCAACCAACACCTTTTGCGTAAAGCCACTTTTGTGAGCCATATGGGCGTTTCCCGCAGCAAGTTGAGGACGATGGCCATAAAGAATGTCTATTGGCGCAATAGGTCCAGCGGCTGACACATAGGCCGTATCTAAAAGCTTATCTTCAGCAACCAGCGCACAGACCGACTGCAAGTCCGGACAGGTTAGAACGACATATCCGTCAGGCTTAAGCACACGCTTAAATTCCTCCAAAGCAACCGGGACTTCGTGGGGGTAGAGGTGTTCAATGTTGTGACTAGAGAAGATCGCATCAACGCTCTCGGTTACAACCGCAGACATATCGGTCATGGACCCAATGAGATCAGGCTTTACGGATGGGTCGATATCAAACCGCAGCTCACGCCATTGCCCAGCATTAAACCCAGGAACGGAGTCTTCATTGTATCTGGGGCCACAGCCCACATGAAGAAAGGTTTTCATAGATACGCCCTCATAAATACACTTTGAAATAGTCCCGAGACGAACTCAATGGCGTAGAGCCAGATGAGCGCATAAACCATTATCGATTTATCAGACTGCAGTCCGTAAGTGATTAGGGCTCAGAAGTACATATTGAGACGCTTTGCGCTGTCGTTGCACAAGAAGCGTCGTTGCACAGGCCAGGGTCTGCATTTACTGTACCCTTAAATCTTTAACCTGCTCCAGCCAGATCGAGATGCCGTCTCATGCCCGTTCCTTTGCCACCGGATTCACGTTCGCTTTATCGTCACGGCATGACGCCCGAGATCAGCCATGATGAGTCGGCGCGGATTAATGTGCTGGCCTCCCTCAACGCTTCTGTTGCAGCGACATTGAGTTCTGGTGTCAAGCTGGCCTATGAGCATGACGCTAAGCCAAAGTTGACGGCTGAAGAGCTTGATCTCACGGACCCTAAAGTCCAGACCGGCGCAACGGTGCGCAAGGCGATCCGGTCGAACCCGGTGTATCAATCCTGGGCGAGCCTGCGCCGCGCCATTCAGGAAATGAACCGCCAGACCGCGCGGCATATCGCGCTCAGGCAATTGGATGCCCTGCGGCAGCGGGCCGAGGCCTTAAATGGGTCAGACGACAAAGCTAAGAAGACTCTACACCTCAATCCGTCATTAGAGGTGCCGCGCTATCTTGCGGACGCTGACAATCACCTCCAGCCGGGCGGGTATCACACTGAAATCGTGCCCGGCGATCTGACGGCAGCCGCCACCTATGACGTCGCGACCTTCGTCACAGCGATGGGGATGTTTGGCGCAAAGGGAGATTCGGGCGGACGCGGCATGGCCAAATGGCTGAAGCAGCACCATCCCAACTTCAAACCAAAACGCATTCTTGATATCGGCGCGGCCCATGGCAACAACACGCTGCCGCTGGCCGCCGCCTTCCCCGAGGCTGAGGTGATCGCGTTAGATGCGGGCGCACCGATGCTGCGTTACGGCCAAGCCCGGGCGCAGTCCATGGGGTTCTCAAACGTGCGGTTTGTCCAAGGGGCCGCTGAAGATCTTGAGGAGTCGCTCGGGACGTTTGATTGGATTCAGACCACCATGATGTTCCACGAAACATCCGGTGCGGCGCTGCCTAAAATTTTAAAGAAGATATACGGCGCGCTTAATCCGGGTGGGTTAACCACCAATCTGGAGCAACCGAATTTCACCGCTGACACACCGGTGTTTGATCGGTTTTTACGCAACTGGGATG
Source organism: uncultured Rhodobacterales bacterium (assembly GCA_964352705.1). Taxonomy (GTDB): domain Bacteria; phylum Pseudomonadota; class Alphaproteobacteria; order Rhodospirillales; family Rhodospirillaceae; genus WLXB01. The sequence continues at coordinate 10,951 of CAYGSZ010000051.1, read as the reverse complement.
CCTGGTACAACAACGAGCCGTTTTGGGTTCAACTGCATGGCATGGACTTTCAAGCCGAGTTGCACGCCGCTGGGTTCGCGCCGGAGAACTGCATTGAAGGCGGCGTTAATCCGGACCTGGAGCCCGGCCATTACCCCGCCTGGGCTGGCAAAATCAGCCGTCATGATCATGAACACACCAAACCGGACCCGCAAAAGCAGGGCTATAACGGCGAGGCCTGGTACCTGTTCGGTGCCTGGAAATAACTACTCGCGGCGTAAAGGCAGAACGCATCGCCGGTTGTGGCTATGGCCGAAGGATTAGTAGGATGGTCTACCAGCTCTAAGATAGAAAAGTGCGCCACGCCGGTCAGCGCACTTTAACGCAAATAATTCTGCACTCTTCGCTGATTTCAGATAGATGATGTTTACTCAAGAGACAGCCGATAGAGGATTCCACCGGAATGAAACACCTGTTCTCAAAAACAGCCTTGCAGGCCTTTACGGCTGTCATGGTCGTGGCAACCGGACTGGGGGCGCAGGCCCAGATGCCGTCGAACGCGTCAGATGTCACGTTGCTGGCTCCTCAAGCTGTGGAGATGTTTTATAGCGAAAAGGCCGATCAGCAGGTTTGGGCGGAGCAGGCTGACTACGATCAACTGATTGCAGCTTTGCGGGGGCTTGAACCCCATGGCTTGAACCCCGAGCATTATCATCTCAAAGACCTCATTGCGCTCAAGTCTGATCTCGCGGCGCGGGACCGGATCGCAACCGACGCTTGGTTTTCAGCGTCCGCACATATGGTTTACGGCAAGCTTGATCCGGTATCGGTTGAACCGGATTGGACGGCCGCCGGACGTGAGGCAGATTTACCGGCGTATCTTACCGCTGCTTTGGAGCAGGGTAACATTGCGGCGAGTTTAGACGCCCTCGCCCCCAAACAACCGGGATATCAGGCTTTGTTGGAGGAGTATGGTCGCGTTCGGGCACAGGTAAACACGCCATTTGAAAAAATCTCTGTCGGTGAAACCCTGAAACCGGGCATGACGAGTTCACGGGTCAGCGTTTTACAGGCGCGGCTTATTCAACTGGGGCTTTTGGATGTTGCTCAGCAGACGGGAACCATGGACCTTGAAACAGATACCGCCATCAAAACTTACCAAGGCCAAGCCGGTCTGGAAGCGGATGGCCTTGTCGGTCAGGCAACGCTGGCGGCTTTGAATCGCGGTCCTGAAGGCGAGATGCAACAGCTCCGCGTGAATTTAGAGCGGTGGCGGTGGCTTCCCGATGAACTTGGCCGTCGGCATGTGCGTGTCAACATCGCCGATTTCTCAGTGACGACCTGGGAAGACGCTGCACCGGTGCGGACCTACTTGGCCATTGTCGGAAAATCCTATCGCAAGACGCCGGTGTTTTCAGATCGTATTCAATATGTCGTTCTTAATCCGTGGTGGGAAACGCCGCCAAGTCTGGCCCGCGCTGACAAGCTTCCCATTTTTCAGAAAGACCCTGAAGCGGTTGAGCGTTTAGGGTTTCAAATACTGAATTCTGAAGGCGGCATCGTCAATGCGTCAACCATTGACTGGACGGCACTCTCGGCGCGTAATTTTCCCTATCGTCTTAGGCAGGCTCCTGGAGAACAGAATGCGCTGGGTCAGGTGAAAATTATGTTTCCCAACAAGCATAACGTTTACTTGCACGACACACCGACCCGCGGTTTATTTTCCCAACGTCAACGCGCCTTCTCTTCGGGGTGCATCCGGACCAAGGACGTTGTCGATTTGACCGAATGGCTGCTGAGCGAAACCCCAAATTGGGACCGAGAAATTATTGATCAAGCCCTTGTTACGGGCAAGGAGACCCGGGTCAATTTATCGGCCCGGGTTCCGGTCCACATTCTCTATTTCACAGCCGTCAACGAAAGCTATGGTGGCGTAAGGTACCTTGATGATGTCTACGAAAGGGACGGTGCTGTTCTGGCCGGCCTTAGACAAAGAGTGGAATAAAGACATGCACGTTCGTGGTTTTGGGTGGTTCTGCACGGCGCTCTCAGCTGCTGGCTTTTTCTTTGGGGCGATGGTCACAATTCCCCCTATGGCGTTGGCCTTTGAGCCGCAGCGCGCTGATTTTACCATTTCTTACAGCGGGTTAACGAGTGACCTGCGCATCCTTTCGGCCACAGTGATGCCGGACGGAGTGCTGACCGTCAAAACAGCCGGCAAGGCCACCGCATCCAACGGCACGTTGACGCAGGAGCGTGGGTCTTGGTTATGGAAAGCCCCGTCTCAACCGGGATTATCAGTTTTGACTTTCACCAACGGCACAGACCGCATCACGCTGAATGTGTTTGTCCTGACCCCCTGGAAAAACGGCAAAGAGGCAGACTTGAACGGCTACAAAATTGGGCGTTATGATTCCTCACCTTTCAGGGGGTTGGCCTCATACGCGGCCCCGACAGGTTTTATTGAAGTCACACCGGAGTTGCTAGAGACGCGCGTGTCTCCCCATTTCACGTTGCGTCAGTTTTTGTGCAAACAGCAACCAGGCCATGACCCAACGTATGTCCTCATCAGGCCCGGGATGCTGATCAACATTGAACGTTTGCTTGAAGCGGCGAATGCAAAAGGTTGGCCAGCGGAAACCTTCAACGTCATGAGTGGTTTTCGCACACCGTATTACAATAAGTTGATTGGCAACACGACGACCTCTTCTCGGCACTTGTATGGCGGGGCGGCTGACGTGTTTATCGACAATGATGGCGACGGCCGCATGGATGATCTCAACGGCGACGGTATAGTCAACACCGCCGACGCCAGGGCGCTTGCTGACTTAGCCAAACACCTTGCAGATACAGACTCGAAAAACTGGAACGCCGGTGGAATTGCTGCCTATGCAGAAAACTCAGCCCATGGGCCTTTCGTTCATGTGGATGTGCGTGGCTACAGGGCACGCTGGGGGAAATAGTGTTGGGGGAAATAAAAGAGGTGGTTAGTTTGCGTTAAATTGGCGTTGTGGCCGCATCGTATTCGAACAGACCAACCGACTCTTCATTGCGATGCTTCGCTTTGTTGTATTTTTCTGTCTCTTTGTCTTCCAGCCGCAGACCCTTGGCGCGGGATTCCAGTTGCACAAACGCTGTGCGGTCTTTGCGTGCCGTTTCATACCGCGCGAAAGCAGACTCAAAATCAGTACTCTCCGCGATACATCTGGCCAGGACCACACCATCTTCAATCGCCATCGCCGCGCCCTGCCCCATAAACGGCAGCATGGGGTGCGCCGCATCCCCCAACAGCGTCACCGCGCCCACCGTCCATTGATCCATGGGCTCTCGATCAAACAAGCCCCATTTAAAGCAGGCATTAGTTGGGGTCGCAGCTATAATATTGAGGATACGCGCATCCCATCCTTTATAGACGCTTGCCAAATCTTCCGGTTTTGCGGGGATTGCCCACCCTTCCTCGGCCCACGCGTTGGTCTGGGCCAAGGCGACATAGTTCAAAAGCGTTCCGTTGCGAATGGGATACCAGCCAAAGGACTTCTCTGGTGCAATCGCCAATCCAGACGACAAATCCATGCCGAAGACAGATTGGCCTTGTTCAAGCGGAATAAGACCACGCCAGGCGACGTGCCCTGTAAAACTTGGGGTATCTTCACCGAACAGACTCTGCCTTATGGGTGAGCGCAAACCATCACAACCGACAAGTGCTTGGCATTCTTGTGCCTCTCCGTTGGTCAACGTGACCTGTACGATTCCGCTTGCTTGAGACACACCAGCCACGTCAGCGTTCAAGATAATGCAGTTTGAGTCATGACGCCGCACTTCATGGACCAAAGCCGTATGCAAGTCGGACCGATGGGCCTGGTAATAATGCGCACCATATTTCCGTAAGGGCTCATCGCCACGATCATTCTCGACCAGCACGTCACCCGTCTGAAAATGAATAACCCCTTGTGTGCTGACAACTGTTGCGAATTTATTTAACGCCTCTTTAAGGCCCACACTCTCTAACGCCTTCGTCGCATTCGGCGACAGGGTGATGCCAGCGCCAATCTCTGAAAGTTCTGCAGCACGCTCTAAAACGCGAACCCCTATGCCACGCCTGAGTAAAGCCAAGGCGAGTGTAAGGCCGCCCAAACCGGCACCAACAATGACAATGTTTTTATCCATGAGATCTTGATCCATGAGTAACTCCGATCATAAGGATTGGCGCTTGCAAATATGTGACCGCTTCATAACCCCACGCTAGCCTTCGATGTGAAGGGTCAAACCAAATTGGCTTTCAATATGGCGTTTTGAAAGGTCACCGCCTTCGCACTCGCCTTTGTTATCACCTTGCTCAAGATTATCATTGGTTTCATTGGTACAAATACAAACAAAATGAGTTGGGCCTTTGATCGGGAACGGCACCTCATGCCATGTTCCGACGTCCATGACGAGACCACCGGTGCCATCAAATTCAAAAGCCTGGATGGTATTCAGATCAGGCAAGTTGGCCTGAGTTTCATCCCATGACCCGTCGGCCCTACGAGCTGTCGGTTTTCCAAGCACCATATAAAACGGCTTACCGGATAGCGGAATGAAGGTTTGAGTGTGTTTGGTGTGATACTCCATCCACTTCACATCAAAGGGGCGTGGATTGAAGGACACGAGATTGAGGCAAAGGTCATCATTGCCATGAAACGCTGCCGGTTGCGTGACCATGACGTCGGTTCCGTAAAAATCAATTTTGTCGCGAACGCTATTGTCTGGCTCGCCAATCAGATAGCCGTACCCTTTTAGAGTGTCCGCTGTTGCCTTTACGGGCGTAAGAGTGCGTATGTCGGTCATTGTTACCACTGCTTCTTGAGGCTGAGTGTGTCGCGCGCCGCAGCAGGCGTGAGCACCTGTCCGCCGAGTTCCTCAACAATGCGCTTTGCTTTGGCCACGAGTTGCCCATTGGTTGCCAACACCCCTTTGGATAAGTAGAGGCTATCCTCCAAACCAACACGGACATTACCCCCGAGCAGCATGGCTTGAGCAACCATTGGCATTTGCGCTTTTGATATGCCAAAGGCCGCCCAATTTGCGCCGGAAGGCAGCATCGACCGCATGGCCATCATGGCTTCTGCTGTTGCTGGCGCACCGCTGGCAATATCCAGGCAAAATTGGAATAAAGGTGGATCATCCACAAGGCCTTCGCGAATGAGCGTGAGCGCATGTTGCATCTGCCCCAGATCGAACACTTCTAACTCCGGCTTGACGCCAAGCTCCTGTGCACGCTTGGCCATCCACCTCAAATCCATAAGGCGATTGATGACGACCGTATCTTCACCAAAGTTCATGGTGCCGCAGTCTAAGGTGCAAATCTCTGGTTTGAGAGCTTCGATATGACGAAAGCGCTCCTCTGCGGGCACTATATCAGTCTCGCCTCCAGCCTTGCGTGGGTCCATATCTGCCAATTGAATCTGCGCGCCCATACCGACCGTAAGATTTAAAACGATATCCGTTTCAGACTCGCGGATACGATCCACAACTTCACGGAAATGAACCGGGTCTCTGCCACCCTTGCCCGTTTTAATATCGCGCACATGGACGTGAACGATTGAGGCTCCAGCGTTAGCCGCTTCAATAGCAGACGCGGCAATTTGGGCCGGTGTTACTGGAACGTGCTCACTTTTTTTGGTGGTGTCTCCGGCCCCAGTCAAAGCGCACGTCAGGACAACGTCTGTGTTCATAAACAAATACTCATCTAATCGGCATCTGGCCTTATACCCGTATTTTAGAAGTTATCATCTTTATGGAAAGCGCGCAGGTGTTTGGCTGAGAGCGCAAAGA
>CAYGSZ010000051.1:0-5058 GCA_964352705.1 uncultured Rhodobacterales bacterium | reverse complement strand
TAATGACGTAATCCAAAGTACCGCGATGTCATATACGCAACCAAATCAAATTCTGCGCCCCCTGCAAACCCAACAAGAATGGCGGCAATAAGTGGCCCCGACGGCCCGAGCACACCAAGCCCCCAGAGCAGACAGCCGATAGCTGGTAAGGCCATGACGACGGTTGACAAAACAGAGGCTCGGACATGATCCAACAAGATGCCCGTAAGAATACGTCCGAGAAGAACCGCAAGCCCGATAGAACCCGCCATTGAGGCGGCCTCAGCCCGAGACAAACCACCGTCCGTCAACATCGGAATGAAGCTAGAGATGAACCCCGAAATACTGGTTGAGAAAAACAGAAACGAAAATGCGATGATCCAGAACTGAGATGTCTTTAAGGCCGCATTGAGGTCCATTCCCACCTGCGGGTTATCGACACTGGCAAGCACTTGACCCTCAGACTTCTGAAGGCTCTCGCGCATAAAAAACCAGAAGTAGACCAACGGCAGGACGACGACGATGGGCACAAAGGCAAGGGCCAAGTAGCCGCCGCGCCAGCCATATTCTGCAATAGCCCACGTGACATAGAGCGGCCCGACAGTCGCAAAAAGACCCGTTCCCATGAGGGTTAGCCCGAAGGCAAGACCGCGTTTTTTGACGAACCAACTGCTCACGGCGCGGGTCCAAACGACGGGCGATGTTCCGGCACCGAGTATGCCGATCAAAGCATACGCAAGATACAACCCCCAAAGGGTGCCAGCCAAAACAGCCGCACTTGCGACTGCGGCAGACATGCCAAAAACAGACCAGAGGGCCACCCGCCTCGGCCCATAGTGATCGGTCAAATACCCTGCGACAGGGCCGGCAAAAATGAGCGTGAGATAACAAAACACCGTCGCGCTCTGGATTTCGCCCCGGGACCATCCATAGGCGTCCTCCAGCGGCCCGACAAAGGCACCAATGGTGTAGATCGGCACAGCCGTAATGCCACAGGTCACACCCATGGCCGCAACGAGCAAGACCCGCCACCCGGTTTTGAACTCCTGACCTGCAGTCATTGCGCCACTCTGGTTAGTCATAATTTATAGGTGCTTTCAATGTTTTGGTTTTGCCACAGCGATGCTTTATGTGGGGTGTCTAGAGGCATCGTTAGCGATCTCGCTAGGTCCTGGATCGGCGAAGCCCACTATCGACCGGAATAATGCGCCAGCCATCCCCAATACGATAACCAACAGCGATTCCGTTGCCTTTCATATCGCCAGGTTTTTCATCCCGCGTATGGGTATAAAGAAGTTGTCCTTTATAGGACCACTGCGATTGTTTTGCTTCATTTTCAACGATGACCCAGTTTCCGACGGACTGTTCTCCGGGCTTTGCTAAAATTGCCCGCCAATTCGTTTTCATACACTCTTCGGGACACGTCTGCGCCGCGTTGATTGCGTTGATATCAACGGGTGCGTAGATCGTGAGTCCCTCTGCATTGGCATAGGTCAGTCCGAGGTCTACTTGCTGGACGGTGACCCACGACGGCAATCCAGGCGCGGGCTCAAGGACAATCGCAGACCACGCGCCCTCTCGTCCATGACCATGGATGTCTTGCGGGTCATTGTCTTTGTCATAGGTAAATAGAGGCGCGCCGTTATAGGACCACTGACGCGCACCTTCGGCGATGGTTTGGATGGTCCAATCCCCTTGATCCAAGGCGAGCCATGGGGCCTCAAAGGGGGCCCAATGGTTTGTCTGCGTTGGTGACCCCTCAGAACCCGCTGAAGCCGTGCGCGCATAGAGCGTACGCCCTTTGTGATCGGCCAGCACATAACCTATTGCCGTTGATTCGATTGTCATGCCAGCTGGCACTTGACGCATTTCAAACAAAAGTTGCCATCGCCCCCGCGACAACCCGTCTCCGAGCTGGGCTTTGGGGAAGGTGTCTTTCACATAGGTGTAGAGCGGCTTACCTTTATAAGCCCACTGCAAAGAGTCATCCGGACGCTTGATGACGCTCCAAAACCCCTCACCCTGATCAATTGCCGGAGCTTTCAAAGGAACCCATGTTTCCAAGCAGCCCTCAACACACGTCACTTCGCCCGCAGCCACCTCCGGTTCATTCCAGTACAGGGACTGTTGCGCCTGCGTCATAAAATAAACGCCAGCCCCTGTTTTATGAACATCAATCCCTTCTGGAACGCCATCGGATTGCGCGAGAGCGGTTCCGGTGGTTACCGAAAACGCCGCCAGAACACCAAGGATCGCTATAAACTTCATCATGCAAGAATTTCGGAGATTGAGTCGGACGTCCGCAAAGACCGCGTGCCCCATTCTGCAACAGGAACATCCATGATCTGCATCAGAGTCAATCCTATGCGGGATTGCGGCGAAGCACTGCCCTTGATATTCAGACCGGTCTTTACGCGTCCACCAGCCTTGCCAATCGTAAGACTGGGAATGCCAATCACAGAATGCGTTTTGGCATCGCTGGTATCCGTTTGCGCAAAAATCAGCATGTTGTCCAAGAGCGTTCCATCGCCCTCGCGAATGCCAGAGAACGTATCAAGCATGCGAGCCAAGGCTTCGAAGCTCCGCTGATTAAACCACGCCGTTTGCACCTGATATCCAAGGTGATCATCCGGGGGCTCTTCGTGTGATAGAATATGATGGGTAAACGTTGTGCCCTTGACCCGCAACTCCGATGCCGCCTGACAATACATCATGTTGAACACGCGCGTCTGATCACAGGCGAGCGCGAGTGCCAAAATCTTGGCCAAGGCATCATGCGTTTCATTGACAGCTTCCACCTCGTAGCCAAGCGGGCCTTCCTCTGGCTGCGCCGGTTTATGGCATGCCTCCATAGCCGGTGGCGACAGTGACACTTCCAGTTGCTGCTCTAGCTCACGAACGGATGTAAAATACTGATCCAATCGCGCCTTGTCGTCATAGCCGACCGTTTGCACCAAGCGTTTGCGATCTTCCTCCACCGCAGACAAAACACTTTGCCGCAACATGATACGGGGGTCCGGTTTAAAATCTTTATCAGCCGGGTCACGAAATTCTGGCCCGAACAACCGGTTATAAAAATTCAGCGGGGATACCTCAGCGGCATTATGATTACCTGCGCTGCGATACGAATAGCTGTCTACCGGATTGCCCGTACTTGAGAGTTCGAGCGACTTAAAACGGCTCTTATTGCCAATTTTATCTGCAATAATCGTATCAAGCGTGGGAGCTGGCATCATACCAAATCCGGTTGGTACGCTACCTGTTTTTCCAGCGACCCAGCCGGTGTAGTGAACCGCGCTGGCGGCACCATCGAGCGGTGTATTAAAGCCGCTGTAATAGTTTATGTACTCTTTTTTGTAAGGTTCAAGAGACGTGCATTCTTCGATGAATTCATAGTCGGTTCCTTCGTGAGCACGCATACCACGCCCTGGTGTATGCCCTAGCCCCCAAAACCAAGTTCCGAACCTGAGTGGCATCGGCGCGCCTGAGGCTAAAGCCGAGCCGTGCTCATTGAGAAACAAATTCAGAAATGGCACGCCAACGCCCACGGTGGCCCCGGCAAGGGTCCCGCGTAAAAATGAACGTCTATTGGGTTTGTGTGTTTTCAGGAGAGTCATGAGTCTGAACCTTTGTTTGACGTCTTCAGAGTTCCCACTTGTGTTTCAGAGCTGGGTTCTACTTGTGGCGCAGAAACAGCAAAGAAGTTCTCACTTGCGGCAACAGAGTGAAGTAAGGGTTTAAACCGGTAACCATCTTCGGCGAATTGATTGATGAGAAAACTAACCCAGCCTTTCTCTTCAGGACCTGGCTTCCGCGCTAAACCGTAGGCCAGCGTTTGCTCCACCAGACAAACAGGAATTGCGGGGTTCTGACTTAAGGCCTCGGCCAAACCAAACTGATTTGTATAATTGATGCCATCAAGGTCACCGCTGACATCAATCTCTAAGCCCATATCTTTCGTTCTGTACTGCCCTGCCCCATCGTAGTTCTCAAGAGAGAGGCCAATGCCGTCGGTAAGCCGGTGACACCCGGCACAAGATGGCACTGAATTGTGCACATCAAGCCGTTCTCGCGCCACCAGTTGCTGCGAACCGGGCTCATTAAAGATACTAAAATCTATGTCAGCCGGTGGGTCAGGAATAGTCTGGCACAAGAGCAATTCCCTGACAGCTTTTCCGCGTATGGTTGGAGAACTGCGCCCCGGGTGAGAGTGCAACGCAATAAATCCCGCCAGAGACTGAATGCCAGAACGCCCTTCGCGGTCGGAGAACTCATAAGGTGTCCATAGATCTGGTTCGGATACCGGTGTTCTGTAAACACGACCCAGAGGCCCGGTCATAAACGTCTTGCGCGTTACGAATAGATTTCGGTAATCGGCGTCGTCGTCAAGCAAGTGATGTTCGATGGTCAGGAGCAGTTGCTCCCTGGCATCATCCATGGCCTGCGGATCAAATGCGGGATAAATGAGATTATCTTTTTCCAGATGATCAAACTCATCCAAGTGAAGCATATCCGCAAAGAAGGCTTGGACACCGCGACGCAACCTCGGCGACTGCATCATGCGATCTAATTCAGATTCCAAGCCTTTTGGAGTGGACAACGCACCGGATTCCACAGCCTCCAGCAAGACGGCATCCGGTGTGGTATTCCAGAGAAAGAAGCTCAACCGGGCCGCTTTGGCATAAGCGGTAAGCTCGACATTCTCGGTCGAGACATCTTCGATCTCTTCTACCACAAAGAGAAATTTTGGACTGACCATTAAAGACGTCAGGCCAAAGGCGAGACCCTCGTAGAAGCTGTCGAGTTGTTGGCTTGCTATGTTGGCTAAATCAACAGCTTGCGACAGTTCTGATTGATCAAGCGGCCGGCGGAACAATAGACGACCAACCGGTTCCAAAAAGGCTTTCGCACAGGACGCATCCGGTCCATCAATCCGAGTTGGCTGACAGGGCATGAACAATCCACGATTTTGTTCACTTACGACCTGTTCGGCGATGGAGTGAGCGAGTTTTTCATATTTATCAAAACTCGATGCCGAAATGGTTGCGTTACCAGCACCAATGGAGACCAAGCCATCCT
>CAYGSZ010000050.1:9919-13942 GCA_964352705.1 uncultured Rhodobacterales bacterium | reverse complement strand
CCTGCGTTGACCGCCTCTTTAATTTTGTAAGCCTCACGCGCTTCAGAAAAATCAGACAGCGACACGGACACAGATTTCAGCTTCGGTTTTGACGAAGCTTTCATGGTGGTGCGGTACTTATCAAAACGGTAGGACTTCAACACCACTCCTGATGCGACCGCTGCGGCCATATCGACGCCAGACACGGCGGCGTCTTTCAAATCATCCAAAACGATGGTCGCACGCGGCTGCCCAGACAGTTCCCCAAACAAACTTGCGCCAGCTTCCTCAAGGGTTTGCGCCGACATGTCTTTTGCCTTGCCGAGACCAAAGGCAACCACTTGGGTCAACTTTGAGCGCGGCGGCGCATAGACGGTCACAGTCTTGCCAGACTGGCCCGTGAGCTTGGCCGCTTTCATCGCGGCCGACAACGCACCACCCGTGGCGCGGTCCACCATCTGCCCTGTTTTACCGAGGGTTCCACCATCAGCCACGCCAACGGCCACAGCCCCTGAGGCCGGGCGAACCAATTTTGAGAATGATACTTTCATGAGGGGTCCCCGTTATATTTTTGTGCTCCCCATACCCTAGGGTCCGGCCTGACCGGGAACAAGGGGGGACTGCCAGATCGTAAATTTTGTTCCACTAGACAGGCGAAATCCTGCGGGTATGGTGTGCCGTAATGGCTTATTGAGGCCTCAAAATTTACGTTCAGGAGACGGAATTCATGGGTAAGTTCGGGATGGGTCAATCGATCCGCCGTATCGAAGACCACCGCTTTGTCACAGGCACCGGGCAATACACCGATGATGTCAACCGCGAGAACCAGGCCTGGCTCGCCGTTCTAAGGTCGCCTTACGCCCACGCCAAAGTCACCGCCGTTGATACGTCAGCGGCAAAAGCAGCCGACGGTGTGCTGGGCGTCTATACCAACGCTGATCTTGAGACCGCCGGGTTTACCGGCATGCCCGCCGACACCATCCCGCCTGGCCCAGACGGCAAGGCTCCCGACGCACCGCACCGGCCCATTTTGGCCAAAGACCGTGTGCGCTATGTGGGCGAACCGGTCGCCATTGTGGTGGCAGAAACTCTGGCGCTGGCCCGGGATGCGTCTGAACTGATCGAAGTTGAGTATGACGAACTGCCCGTGGTGGCCGATATGAAGTCCGCCCTGGCTGACGGGGCGCAACCCCTGTTCGACAGCGTGAACGGCAACTTGCTCGTGCATTGGTCCATGGGCGACAAAAACGCCACTGAAGCCGCCTTCGCCAAAGCCGATAAAGTCGTGTCGATTGATCTGGTCAACAACCGCATCGCGCCGACCGCCATTGAGCCGCGTGGCGCCCTGGCCGAATACGACAGCGCAACCGACCGCTACACATTGACCACGGGCTCGCAGGGCTCTCACAAGCTGAAACAATGGATCACCGGCAAGAACGGCAAAGCGGCCTCTACCATTCCCGTCGAAAAACTGCGCGTCATTTGCCCCGATGTGGGCGGCGGCTTCGGCATGAAAAACTTTCTGTTCAATGAACCCCTGGCCGCCCTGTTCGCCACCAAAGCTGTCGGCCGTCCGGTGAAATGGACCGGAGATCGCACCGAGAGTTTCCTCAACGACACACACGGTCGCGATCAAATCAACCACGCCGATCTGGCCCTCACCAAAGACGGCAAATTTCTCGCCATTCGGGTGTCTTCGCTCGGCAACATTGGCGCTTATGTCTCGCAATTCGGGGCGATGATCCCGACCATGGCCGGATGCGGCATGCTGTGTGGCTGTTACGATATGGAAGCCGCCCATGTGGACGTAAAAGTGACCATGACCAACACCACTCCAGTGGATGCCTACCGGGGCGCGGGTCGTCCCGAAGCCGCCTATGTGGTGGAACGTCTGGTCGATAAAGCCGCCAGTGAATTGGGTATAGCTAGAGATGACATCCGCCGTATGAATTTCATTAAGCCCGATGCCTTTCCCTACAAAACACCACTCGGGATGAATTATGATTCCGGCGAATACGCCAAGCTGATGGGCCTCGCACAAAAACGCGCCGATTGGGCTGGCTTTGAAACCCGTCGCGCCGATGCCGCCGCTCGCGGCAAACTGCGCGGCTTGGGCATGAGTTACTACATTGAAGCCTGTGGCGGTGGTCCGACCGAATACGCCCGCCTGTCCGTCGATGAAAACGGCAAAGTCCTGGTGCAAAGCGGCAGCCAAAACAATGGCCAGGGTCAGGAGACGACGTTCTCGCAACTGACCGCAGAAACGCTCGGCGTTGAAATGGACGATGTGGAAATCCGTATGGGCGATACCGACGACGTGCCCCAAGGCATGGGCACTGGCGGCAGTCGCGCGCTGGCCGCTGGCGGCAGCGGTCTGGTCACCACCATCGAAGCCATGATTGAAAACGGCAAAAAAGTAGCCGCCAATCTGTTGGAAGCCGCTGAGGTGGATCTTGAGTTTGCTGACGGCGCTTTCACCATTGCGGGCACGGACCGCTCGGCCTCACTGGCGGATGTCGCGAAAGCCTCCTTTGACGATTCAATACGCCCGGACGGTGTTGAGCCCGGATTGGTGACAACGGTAGAAGCCTCTGCCAACGGGGCAACGTTTCCCAACGGCTGTCACCTGTGCGAAATCGAGATCGACCGTGACACCGGTGAGATCGAGTTTATCAACTACGTCATCGAAGACGATATTGGTCTGATCCTCAACCCGATGATGCTGGAAGGCCAAATTCTTGGTGGCGCGGGTCAAGGCCTTGGTCAGGCGTTGTATGAAGAGTCCGTCTACGACGAGAGCGGGCAGTTGGTGAACGGCTCGTTCATGGACTACATCATGCCGCGCGCCGACAACGTGCCGCCGTTTGATTTTCATTACACCGAGGTGCGCTCGCCCAGCAATCGGCTTGGGGTCAAAGGCGCTGGCGAAGCTGGGACCATCGGTGCAACACCCGCTGTCGCCAATGCAGTCATTGATGCGCTCGCCCCGCTTGGCGCGACCGACATCGACATGCCAATGACGCCGCTGAAAATCTGGCAGGCCATTCAACGCGCATCTGCGAAGGCTGCGTAACACCACCGCGAAGGCGGCTTAACAGGTTAGAACACTCAAGGTGACCTCTCTTACCCTTAACGATTTAGAACTCTACGCCGACAAACTTGAGAGCACGGTTCTCGAAGCCGGTCGTGCCATCATGGCCGTGTACGAAACTGACTTCGACGTCGAAACCAAAGAGGACAACTCGCCAGTGACCGCTGCCGATGAAGCGTCGGAAGCCATCATCTTGCGCGACCTCGCCCTCATCGCCCCCGATATTCCCGTGGTCGCCGAGGAACAATGTGCCGCCGAAGGTTTTCCAGAATTTGAGGGCACCACGTTTTGGTGTGTCGATGCCATGGACGGCACGAAGGAATTCATCAAACGGCGCGGCGACTTTACGGTCAATATTGGTCTCATCGTTGATGGGGTTCCGGCGTTAGGCCTGGTCTATGCGCCGGTTCATAAAACCCTTTATCGTGGCGCGGTCTGTCCCACCACGGGCGAACGACGTGCCATTGTTGCACGAGACGGGAAACGCTCCCTCTTGGCCGTTCGTGATATTCCAAGCGATGGCCTCACGGTTGTCGGCAGCGCCTCGCATCAGGTCAAAGACGCCATGGATGATTTTCTTGGCCAGCATGATGTGAAGGAAATGATCGCGGTCGGCTCCTCCTTGAAATTCTGTCTGGTGGCAGACGGCAAAGCGGATCTGTACCCGCGCTTTGGTCCCACCTGCGAGTGGGACATCGCGGCAGGCCACGCGGTTTTGCGGGCCGCCGGGGGCAGCGTGAAAACTTTTGACGGTGACGACCTCCCTTACAAAAAAGCAGCGGCGAATTATCTCAACGGGACGTTTCTCGCCGCCAGCACGCCGTGACAATTTATCCCGCAGCAGCCGAGCACATCGCGACCGCCGCGAAGCACCTCCGCGCTGGCGAACTCGTCGCCTTCCCGACAGAAACCGTTTACGGGCTCGGCGCAGATGCGACCAACGACGCGGCCAT
>CAYGSZ010000050.1:0-9819 GCA_964352705.1 uncultured Rhodobacterales bacterium | reverse complement strand
TCCCGACAGAAACCGTTTACGGGCTCGGCGCAGATGCGACCAACGACGCGGCCATTTCAAAAATTTACGCGCTGAAAAAGCGCCCGGCGTTTAATCCCCTGATTGTTCACATCGCAGCCTTTGAGTGGCTGGACACGCTCGCCAAAACCGACGACCGCGCCCTCAGTCTTGCAAAAGCGTTCTGGCCGGGCCCGCTAACTCTGGTGTTGCCACGCTTAAAGACTTGCGCAGCCTCAAAACACGTCAGCCCTAACCTGAACACCATCGCCGTGCGGCAGCCGGATCATCCCATCGCCGCGCAATTGTTGGCGGCTGTTGAACGCCCCCTGGCGGCCCCGAGCGCGAACCTGTCAGGCCATGTCAGTCCGACCCTGGCTCACCATGTCGCCGCCGACTTTGGCGATGCCCTCAAATTCATCCTCGACGGTGGCGCGTGCCAAACGGGTTTGGAATCAACCGTGCTTGATCTCTCCACAGCCAATGCAAAACTGCTGCGTCACGGTGCGATCACTGCGGTTGAGATTGCAGCGCACATCGGACCGCTGGATGACACTCCGCCCAAAACAGCCACACGCCACGGTGATGTGAAATCTCCGGGGCAATTGGACAAACACTACGCCCCCAGCATCCCGGTCCGTCTGAATGCACATGAACCCAAACCTGGAGAAGCCTTGATAGGATTTGACACCACTGTGGGCGCTGACATCAACCTCAGCCCGTCCGGCGATTTGACCGAAGCCGCCGCAAATCTGTTTCAGGTCCTGCGCAGTCTGGATGACCCCACGCGCTATTCCGGTATTGCCGTTGCCCCTATTCCGAAGACGGGCATTGGCATCGCCATCAACGATCGCTTGCGGCGGGCCGCCCTTGGCCGTTAAAAGAAGACTGCCAAAACGGTTATAGATTTCAGCCTACCGTTTCTTATTCGCAGCATCAGTTAAGGCAAATCCCGTGCCCCTTGATCAAACTTTTCTCGACCAGATCACCGCCATCGTCGGCCCCGCCGGGTGCCTCACCGGTGAAGCCGACATTGCGCCTTACTTAGAAGAAGAGCGCGGCCTGTTTCAGGGCGCGACCAGTCTGGTCGTCCGCCCAGGGTCAACAGCAGAAGTCGCAGCGGTGGTTAAAGTGTGCGCCGAAGCCGGGATCGGCATTGTCCCACAGGGGGGCAACACAGGCTTGTGCGGTGGTGGCGTTCCTGCCGAAAGTGGTGCTGAAATTGTGCTCGCCCTAGGACGGATGAATAAGATCCGCGACATCGACCCCACCAACTTCACCATGACCGTCGACGCGGGCTGCATTCTGGCCGAGATACAAAACCAGGCCGACGACGTCGACTGCCTGTTCCCGCTCAGCCTTGGCGCGGAAGGGAGCTGTCAGATCGGCGGCAATCTGGCCACCAACGCCGGCGGTATTAACGTGCTGCGCTATGGCAACACCCGAGATCTGGTCCTGGGTTTGGAGGTGGTGCTGCCGGATGGTCGCATCTGGCATGGGTTACGCGCGCTGGGCAAAGACAACACGGGCTACGCCCTCAAGCATCTGTTTGTGGGATCAGAAGGCTCGTTGGGCATTATTACCGCCGCCGTTCTGAAACTTTTTCCGAAGCCTAAGGAAACCGAAACCGCCTTCTGTGCCCTTAGGTCCTTGGACGATGTGACCAGCCTACTCAATCGCGCCCGCGCTCTATCGGGCGATGCCGTCACTGCCTTTGAACTGGTGCCGCGTCTGGGTCTGGAATTTTGTGCCAAGCATATCGACGGCATTTCCGATCCTCTTAGCGAACCCCACGCGTGGTACACGCTGATCGAGTTCTCCACCTCGCGCCCCAATTCGAACGTGCGGGCCGCTTTTGAAGGGTTTTTAGAAGCCGCCTTTGAAGACGGCATTATTGTCGATGCGGTGATTGCCGAAAGTCAGGCCCAGGCGGAAAACCTCTGGCGCATACGGGAGTCCTTGCCTGAAGCCCAAAAGCATGAAGGCGGCAGCATCAAGCACGATGTCTCCGTGCCGGTATCGCGCGTGCCGGAGTTTATTTCCAGGGGCACACGCGCCGTGCTGAACGCCTACCCCGGAGCGCGGCCCTGTCCATTTGGGCATGTGGGCGATGGCAATGTGCACTTCAACGTCTCACAACCCCTGGATATGAACAAAGACGCCTATCTGGCGGAATGGGAGGCGATGAACCGCATTGTCCACGATCTGGTGGTTGAGATGAATGGCTCGATTTCAGCCGAGCACGGCATCGGTCGCCTCAAAGTGGCCGAAATGGAGCATTACAAAGACCCGGTCGAATTGGATTTGATGAAAACCCTCAAAGCCGCCCTCGACCCCAAACGCACCATGAACCCTGGTAAAGTGGTTGGCTGATCAACACACAACTAAAGGCTGATAAGCCCTCTTAGATAGATGCAAGACAGCAACACTCAGAAAAATAGAGCTTTTTCGGAACCTTTTGACCTGCATCTCGTTGTCTAAAGACTAAAAGTATTATGACAACAGCGCTGTCTTGGGGTAAACACCACACTTAAGTTTTTCTTATAATGGTACAGTTCTGCACTGTGCAGGTATTGCGCCATTATTGTTTTAGGAGCTCAAACATGTCTTTCACCCGCACATTAATGGCCACCACAGCCATGGTCGCAGGCCTCGCCGTTAGCGGCCAAGCTATGGCCATTGAAGAAGGTCCTTACATCGCAGGCGGTGTTGGACTGCACGAGCTGCGCAACAACGACGTCACAATTGGCGGAACATCAACGGAAGTCGACTTTAAAAACAGCATTGTCGGCATCGGTGCCGTCGGCTGGAAATGGGCTGAAGGCTTCAGAACAGAATTTGAACTGGGCTACCGTGACGCCAAAGTAGATACCATTGGGCCACTCTTCGGAACGGGCAGCCAAGACACGCTCACGACCATGGGAAATCTTGTATTCGATATTGATACGGGCACTGACCTTACGGTTTCGATCGGCGCCGGCGTCGGTGTCGCCTGGACCGGGTGGAATAGAGTTTCAACAGCGGCAATATCTCCTACCTTTTTTGACGGAAACGAGCGCGACTTTGCCTACCAGGGTATTATTGGCGCGTCTTTCCCCGTCACAGAGCGTCTCGATTTCACTCTGGATTACCGCTACCTGAACTCAACAGGTCTGGACTACGGTTCAGTTCCTGCTGGCCTCACCGCCATGGACCACGACAACCGCAGCCATAACATCATTGTTGGTCTGCGCTTTGCCTTGTGGGAGCCAAAGCCTGAGCCCGTGAAAGTTGCACAGCCAGCGCCACCGCCGCCAGCACCGGCGCCAGCACCGGCACCTGCACCTAAAGCTCCAGAAAGGTTCGTCGTCTTCTTTGACTTTGATAAATCCAACCTGTCTGGCATTGCGGCCAACATCGTCAACGATGCCGCCAAAGAATCAAACCGTGTAGGCTCAGCCCGCATTACGGCCACAGGTTACGCTGACCGTGCAGGGTCAACCGCCTATAACCTGGGACTGTCAGAGCGTCGCGCTCAAGCTGTGAAAGCAGAGTTGATCCGCCAGGGCATTTCTGAAAACGAAATCGTCATCATGTGGAAGGGTGAAGCAGATAACCTGGTCCCCACCAATGATGGTGTCCGCGAACCGCAAAACCGTCGGGTTGAAATCATTATTGACTAAAACCCTTCGTTAACACGGTAAGAGACTAATAAATGCTCACGCGCGCTGGATACTCCAGCGCGCGTGACGCATTTAAAGCGGAAAAAACTCAGCGCGTAAAAAAGCTGTTACGCAACAGCGCCAACGCACGTTCGAACTAAAGTGTAAAAATTAGAGAACGCGTTACTGGGCGGAATAATTCACTAAAGAAGAGTCTGAGGCCTCGACGGTTGTCGAGGCGTCTGCGGTACAGACCACAGGCTTTTGGACCGACGGTAACATCGCCGTCCGCGCCACCTGCATCAGCGAGCGCTTCGACTCACTCAAAAGATCACGAAACAACCGCGCTGACTCCGCACAAAAAACGCCAGCATCCCGATTGAGTATGAGCGACGCCGCATTCGCAGCCATCGTCACATGATCATCAAGAGCACGTGCCCCATTGCCGCGCGCTCGAAAATGCGCAACCAGGTTTCTTCCAGAACGACCAAGATCGGACTCATACGCGTTAACGAAAGCGTTGTATGAGGTGCGCTGCCCGCAGGCCAAAGCGGCCACCGTTAAACGACTTTGCAGATCCCGCACCGTAAAAGCATCAACAGTGTCAGGGCTTCCACAGCCCATATCTGATGCGACCGCAGGCTGCATTGCCAAACTGCTCGCCAAAGCAACCGCGCCCAAGAGTCTCATTTTCTGTGCTTGTCGCATGGGTTAAGTCCGCCCTTTTCAATCATCTTACTGTGCTAGACATAGCAATAATTCTGACGTTCGGAAGCTTCGGGATCGAACACTACGGCATATTGCCCTAAAAACGCCACCCCTAAGACACAAAAATCGTCATAAGCTATTGTAATTTATGTATGTATTTTCACATCAATAACTTGACCTCCAGTATTTGCCGGACCGGCCCCGCACCCTATACTTGGCGATCATGACCAGCTTAACCCGCTATATCCTGCGCCACCTCATTGCTGGCACCCTGATCGTCACCGGCGTTCTGGTTTATATTCTGTGGCTGACTCAGTCGCTCGGCTTTATTGAATTGATCATCAACAAAGGCCTTTCGATTGGTACTTGGCTGGAGATGACCCTGTTGCTGCTGCCCAACGTCGTCGTCATCATCCTGCCCATCGCGTTATTTCTTGTGGTGCTGTTTATCTACAACAAGATGACCCTGGACCGCGAACTGGTGGTGGCTCAAGCCGCCGGGATCAGCCAATGGGGTTTGGCCAAACCCGCCGCTATTATGGCCGTTCTGGCTACGGTGGCCGGATATGCCCTCACCTTGCACTACGGCCCCATGTCCATGCGCGCCTTCAAAGAGATTCAATGGACCGCACGCAGCGATATGTCTCAGGTTATGTTGCGTGAAGGCACCTTCAATCAGGTGGGCAAAGGGTTGACGGTTTATGTGCGCGAGCGCGGCCCCACCGGAGAACTGCTCGGCATCCTGGTTCATGATCAACGCGACACCAACACCAGCGTTACCCTCATGGCCGAAGATGGCGCGGTCGTCGCAGGACCTAACGGCCCGCGTGTGAGGCTCACCAAAGGCAGCCGCCAGGAAGTGACGCCCGGTGAGGGTGATATTTCGCTCCTGTACTTTGATAATTACACCGTCGATCTGGGCCTTATTGAAAACACCGGCGACTCACGCTTTACCGACAATCGCGAACGCACGACGACCGAGCTGTTCACCCTCGGCGAGGAAGATGGCATCAAACCCCGCAATGTCAGGCGTCTCAGGGTCGAAGGCCACCAGCGGTTGACCAATCCGCTGTTCAATCTGTCCCTCACTGCGATCGCCCTGGCGTTCATTTTAACCGGCACCTTTAATCGCCAAGGCCAGGTGAAACGGATCAGTGTGGCGATTATATGCGTGGTGCTTGTAGAAGCTGCAAATCTCAGCGCTGCCAGCCTGGCTGCTAAAAACCTTTTGTTCATCCCCTTATTGTATATCGTGGCGTTGGTGCCGCTGATGATCGGCATTCTTGTTCTTGCGCCGCATGGTTTACGTACTTTATTGCCGTTTTCATTGCGTCCACACCCTGGTTCCGTCTAAAGCCTTCTGCATGATTTTGTTTTCCATCCTTAGTCACCGTGTTTCGCTTCGCCCTGCTTTCGTCTCCCGACTGAAGCAGGCCCTGCTTATTTCGACCTTCACGGTGCCCGTGCTATCAGTCACCGCATTTCTTATAGCGCCACCCGCGCTAGCCCAAACCAACCAAGATGAAACCCTGCTCCTGGCCGATGAAATGCGGTTTGACGAAAACACCAACATCGTCACCGCTGCAGGCAACGTCGAAATTGAGCGGGATGGCCGTATCCTGCTGGCAGATCAAGTGACCTATGATCAAGAGGCCGATCTTGTCACCGCCAAAGGCAACGTCTCCATTGTTGATACCAATGGCACGGTGATGTTCCTGGATGAAGCCCAAGTCACCGGCGATTTAAAAGAAGGTTTTGCCCGAGAAGTTCAGGTGCTGCTGGCCGACAACTCGCGCATGGCCGCGCGCCTCATCCGCCGCCAGGACGGCAACATCAACGAATTGCGAAATGCGGTGTACACGGCCTGCGATCTCAATTGCGACGGCGAGCCCGTGTGGCAAATCAAGGCCCGCAGAGTCATCCACGATCAGGATGATCAGATGATGACCTACAACGACGCCTGGATTGAGCTGCTGGGTATTCCGGTTTTTTACAGCCCCTACCTCGCTCACCCCGACCCCAGCGCTGATCGGCAGTCCGGGTTGCTGGCCCCGTCCATTGGCGGTGGCAGCAACTTAGGCTTCTCTTACGCGCAACCCTATTACTGGAACATTGCGCCGGATAAAGACGCAACCCTGACGCCGCTCTACACCTCCTCAGCGGGACGCGGCGGAACCGGGGAATACCGGCAGTTGTTTTCTGAGGGCGAGTTCAGAGTCTTCGGCAGCGTTGTGGCCGATGATGACGATAACCCGAAAGACTTCCGTGGACATGTCAGAGCGCGTGCGCGTTGGGATATTGATGAACGCTGGCGCACCGGGGCCGATGTTCACCTTGCCTCGGACGACACCTATCTCCGTCGTTACGATTTTGACGCCCCGACGTGGTTGACCACCAATGCGTTCGCCGAACGCTTTGGCACGCAGTCTTACTTTGCGGTCAATGCTTACCACTTCCAAAGACAACGCCGCACAACAGCCGCTGGCTCAACGCCGTTGGTGGCACCGCTGATCGACTACAGCTTTGTTGGCAAACCAGTGCGCGGGGGCGGCTACTTCACCGCTGATGCCAGCGCCTTGGCCATTTATCGCGACAACGGCAGCGATCAGACCAGACTCTCAACCACCCTTGGCTGGAATGTGCCCTACATCGGCGAGATGGGCGATATGTACACCTTGCGCGCCACCGTGCGCGGTGACGGCTACTATGTTAGAGACGTCACCGACCCAATCACCGGCGCTGCATTTACCGGATTCGAGGGCCGCGCTATTCCCCAACTATCGCTGGAGTGGCGCTACCCGCTGGTCAAATCCGGTTCCTTCATCACGCAAACCTTGGAACCCATCGTTCAGGGCGTGGTCAGTCCCATTGGACAAAACCCAGACACCATTCCCAACGAAGACAGTCGTGACTTCGAGTTTGATGACACCAACTTGTTCTCCGAGCAGCGGTTCTCTGGCTATGACAGAGTCGAAGGTGGCGCGCGAATAAACTACGGACTGCGGTGGTCGGCCTTTGGTGCGACCGGCAAATCGCTGGATGTGATGCTGGGGCAAAGCTATCGCTTCCACGAAGATGAAACCTTTGCTTTGGAATCAGGCCTCCGCGACCAGTTCTCCGATTATGTGGGACGCCTTACGATCCGCCCGTCAAACTATCTCAATCTGTCCTACCGTTTCCGCCTTGATCAAGACGACTTCAGCACCGAACGCAGTGAGGTCAGCGCCGTGCTCGGCAATGATCTGTTCCGGCTTGGCACCAACTATATTTACATCAAGCAAAGCGATCCGTTGACGCCTGAGTTTGGTGACCGCGAAGAACTCTACGCCTTCTTCGACACCCGGCTGTCTAAGTTCTGGTCGCTCAAAGGCACGCACCGCGAAGACCTTGGCCCCGGCGGCGGTCCCATTAGGTCGTCTATTGGCATTGAGTATGAAGACGACTGCTTTGTCTTTGGCCTCGATATTGCCGATGACAACACCGAAGACCGCGATTTCCAAAGCGGCTTCTCGGTCATCCTGCGCTTTACCCTAAAGACCATCGGCGAGGTTCGGTTGTCTTCAAGTGTTGGTGTCGATCAGTAAGCGTTGTTATGCGGCAGCGGCAAGCTCACCCCGCGCCTGACGGATGATTTTCACCGACGACTGCAAAAACAGCGCGGCCATCGCTGCGGCAACAATCAGATCCGGCCATGGGGAAGCCGTCCAGATCACCAAGCCAGCCGCACAAATCACCGCCAGGTTGCCAATGGCGTCGTTGCGCGTACACAGCCAAACGGATTGAACATTGGCATCACCGTTGCGGAACTTCAGAAGAATGAGCGCGCTGGCAAGATTGGCTGCCAACGCCAGGCCGCCAATAAGCCCCATCGCTTCGCCATCTGGGCTGCCTTGAATAATCACGCGATACGCAGTGATACCCAGCACAACCAGGCCCATTGCGCCGAGGCTGATGCCTTTGATCAGCGCGGTGCGCGCCCGCACGGTCAGGGATTTTCCGACAGCCCACAAACTGATCGCATAGGTGAGTGTATCCCCCAGAAAATCCAGAGCATCGGCCTTAAGGGCCTGCGACATGGCGGCAAAACCGACTGTGGCCTCAATCCCGAACATCGCTCCGTTGATGAGAATAACCGCGATCAGCGCATTGCGGTACGGCACCGAGCTGCCGTCAAATCCAACGTCATCATCGTCACAGCAGCCGCTCATACTCTGCCTCTCATTCTCCTGGCTCTCACAGTAAATACTTAAGCTCTTTAACTTTCCGCACTGGCCATCAGCAACTGCACCATGCCGTTGAGCTGCGGCACCAGGCGCTGGGCGGCGGTTAAATCATTACGCTCATAAGCCTGATGCAGGCGATCACTCAAACTCAAAATTTGGTTGAGACTTGAGGTGTAGCGCATCTGATTGGGCTTGGGCACATCCTTGTTAAACCGTTTCAGCCCCTCCGCAACCGCGTGCAGTTGATCAGACAAGTCGTGCAACGCCTCCAAATTTTCTGCCTTCACAGCCGCCTTGATTTCAGCCGCAACCATTTCCAACCGAGACCAGCCTTCATCCAGGGACATAAAATCAACCTTGTGGTTATGGTTGTGACTGTGCGTGGGTTGCGCCACAGCAGGAGCGGTAAACATCAAAGCCACGAGAAGTGTGATTGCGTATTTCATTTTTGTTTTCCTTCTATTCAGCGGGAACGGCGGCCATATGACCGGGTAATCTTTTAGCGACAGCACTCCGGCCAAAGGTCCAGAACACCAGTGGCCGCAGCGTGAGATCCAACAGGGTGGACGACAGTAGACCAGAAAAAATAACCACGGCGACCGGATGCAAAATCTCGCGGCCCGGTTCGTCGGGCGTCAGCAATATAGGCACCAGCGCCAGAATGGCGGTCAATGCCGTCATCAGGACCGGAATAATTCGCTCCTGGGTGCCACGGGTAATCATCGCTGTGTCAAAAGCCGCGCCTTCTTCACGCATCAGGTAAAGATAGTGATTGATCATCAGAATACCGTTACGGGCTGCGATGCCCGTTAACGTGATGAAACCGATCACCGTGGCGATCGACAACACACCGCCGGTTGCCCACACGCCGATCACGGCCCCCACAAACGCCAAGGGCACGGACAGCATGACCTGAATGGCGAAATTGATACTGCCCAGATGCGCATACAGCACCAGGAACATGCCGAGAAACGCCAAGCCCGCCAACAGTACAATCGCGTTCAAGGCCGCTGACTGACTCTCGTACTCGCCGCCGTACACCACGAAGTACCCGGAGGGAATTTCCACATCCGCGTTCACACGTTCCTGGATATCCTGCACCACGCTGACCAGATCACGCCCCGCCACATTAGCTTGGACGATGATCCGCCGTTGGCTGTTCTCACGGTTGATGACGTTGGCCCCCAAGGCCTCGTCAACCGAGGCCAGCAGTTCCAGAGGCACATAGCCCCCCTCGGCCACCTCAATCG
>CAYGSZ010000049.1:0-14017 GCA_964352705.1 uncultured Rhodobacterales bacterium | reverse complement strand
CAAATACAACAGGAACAGATTTTCCAGAGGCCACGCTTAAGCTTGTGGCGGGCGATATCAATCGGGCTGCGCCGCAACCCCAGATGATGCGGGCGATGGAAATGTCAGCGCGCAGCGGTACCATGGCAGATAAGGTGGAGCAAGAAAGCCTGGCCGCATTTCATCTGTACGCTATAGATCGACCGGTCTCGTTGGCAGACCGGCAAACAAAACAGCTGGCGTTACTGTCTGCTAATCAGATCGGTGTGGAAACCGAACTTGTCAGCCGTGGTGAAGGGTATGCAACGCAAAGCCCAATGAGTGGACACGTCCGTACCTCCCAGGCCACCCGCTCTCTGGTGTTTGATAACTCTATAGAGGAAGGCGTAGGTACGCCGCTGCCATCGGGCACTGTGCGTGTTTATGGGCAGGATTCTACCGGGGCACTCCAATTGCTTGGCGAAGACAATGTTATGCATACACCTATCGGGCAGGAGGTTCGCTTTACTCTCGGGCGAGATTTCGACATCACCATAGCCCGTGAGCAAAAAGAATTTCTCAGAGCATCTGATCGTATCACGATCTCTGCTCATAGCATCACTGTGAGCAATGCGAAGGACACGGCGCAGATTGTACGCGTGATTGAGTCGATGCAGGGGGACTGGGAAATCATTGAAGAAAGTATGTCTCATAACAAAATCCAAGGTGAGGCCGAGTGGCTCGTCGAGGTGCCTCCGAGGGGAGAGGTCGTGATGGAGTATCGCGCGCGCGTGCGGTTCTAAAGCGAGTCGCTATTCTAAGGTGAGGTGCTATTCGAGGTGTGTGGTGCTATCTAAGGTGAATGACTGAACCCTTTGTCCTTCTTGCCTCTCTCCTCCTTGCTGTCGCTGGACTGAGCCAGCTGTATGCGCCTCATCTCTGGCAGGCTTACTATGCGTGGTTGGCCTCACGCGGCGTTGCCGGTGTGCGGCTGAATGGGCTGATCAGCTTGGGTCTCGGCGGTATCATCGTTTCGTTCCACAATATTTGGTCTGGTCCGCCGCTTTTGTTGACCCTGCTAGGTTGGCTTCTCCTGCTGGAAAGCGCCATGTGTTTATTTGCGCCGCGTGCTGGTTTGGCCAGTCTGTCGGAGGTTGAGGGCAGCTCGCGGGCGTCAATTCTCAAAGGGACAGGCGTTGTGCTCATCGTCGTTAGCGGTGTTTTAGGTGTTCATGCTGTTACGTCCGTAGGTTGACCCGACCCGGCGTCAAGACTATGTCACCAGGATAAGTCTGACCTGAGATCAATATAGTATGGCAAAACGCGACATCATCATTGCGCCCGATCCACGGTTAAAAAAACCATGTGATCCGGTTGACCAGATCGACGCCGAAACGTCTGTCCTGATGCGCGACATGCTGGAAACCATGTATGCCGCGCCGGGGGTTGGGTTGGCGGCGCCCCAGGTGGGCGTTCACAAGCGCATTATTGTCGTTGATGCCGCCCGAGGTGATGATCCTCCTGCACCTTATTTAATTGCGAATCCAGAGATTGTCTGGTCTTCCGATCAAACCAAAGTGCATGAGGAAGGCTGCTTGTCTCTGCCGCAATACTACGAAGATGTCGAGCGGCCCGATCAGATTCGCGTGCGTTACACGGATGAAAACAATACCACGCAAGAACTAGAAGCGGATGGATTGTTGTCAGTCGTGATCCAGCATGAAATGGACCACCTTGATGGGGTCTTGTTCGTCGATCATATTTCCGGCCTGAAGCGCGGTATGATTTTACGCAAACTCAAGAAGACCAAAAAGCAAATAGAAGCGGAGAAAGATTAGGATATGCGCCTGATCTTTATGGGAACACCTGACTTCTCAGTGCCGATTCTGGAGGCGCTGGACGCTGACCATCATGTCGTAGCTGTTTATGCGCAGCCGCCTAGCGTTTCTGGTCGGGGTCAAAAGCAACGTCTCAGCCCTGTTCATGCGCGTGCGGAAGAACTTGGGCTCCCGGTTCTGACGCCAAAAAGCCTCAAATCAGAAAAAGCACAAACGGAATTTGCCAGCCATAAGGCTGATGCTGCTGTCGTGGCGGCTTATGGCTTGATTTTGCCCCAGGTCATTCTCGATACCCCCCGTTTAGGCTGCCTCAATGTCCATGCGTCCCTGTTGCCGAGATGGCGCGGCGCTGCGCCTATTCAACGGGCCATTATGGCCGGTGATATACAAAGCGGTGTGACGATCATGCAGATGGAAGCGGGGCTTGATACCGGCCCCATGTTGTCGCGTGAGTCTGTTGCTATTACAGACGCAACAACGGCTGGCCGTTTGCATGATGCGTTGTCGCTGCTTGGGGCGCAACTCATCGGTCCGGCTCTCAAGGGTCGTGAGAATGACACCCTTAAGGCGCAGTCCCAGCCCGACACGGGCGTGACCTACGCCCACAAGATTGAAAAAGCGGAAGCCGCTATCTCCTTCGATAAAGCTGCGAAGGATGTTGTTAGGCATATTCACGGGTTGTCGCCTTTTCCAGGCGGGTTTGTCGAAATCAATGGCCAGCGAATCAAAATATTACTGGCTGAAACGGTCACACTTGGCGACTCAGATGGCGCAGAACCAGGTACTCTTTTGACAGAAGGCTTTGTGATCGCGA
Organism: uncultured Rhodobacterales bacterium; assembly: GCA_964352705.1. GTDB lineage: Bacteria > Pseudomonadota > Alphaproteobacteria > Rhodospirillales > Rhodospirillaceae > WLXB01. The sequence goes on along the minus strand of CAYGSZ010000049.1, from coordinate 11,407 downwards.
GCGCTTCAGGGGGCGTTCGTCCTCTGAGGGTGCAGCGTGCCGGCAAAGGGCCAGTGGAGACGGAGGCTTTCTTAAGGGGCTTTAAGTTGCCACTGGGGACCCGGGTCGGGTAGACACTCCCTGAACCTTGAACAAGCCTAACCGGATTGCCACTCATGTTCGGACGTCGCCGCAAAGACATTGCCCGTGGAGATCGCGTCCATCTCTTTGCGCCCAGCCGCGAGTCAGCTGGAGATTATCTGGCAATGACCCGGTCGAATGTAAATTATCATCAGCCGTGGGTTTTTCCGGCAACTGACGCGGGACGATACAAGATGTATCTAGACCGCGTGAATAATGGCCGCACTCATGGTTTTTTCGTTGGGCGCAATGACGACGACGCGTTGATTGGGGTCATCAACATTAACGATGTCGTTATGGGAGGGTTTCAATCCGGGTCGCTCGGTTACTACGCAGACCTCGATGTGGCAGGAACGGGACTGATGATGGAGGGTTTGGCCTTGGTGTTGGACCATGCCTTTACGGCCCTCGGCATGCACCGCCTGGAGGCTAATGTCCAACCGGCTAATGCCGCCTCTATTGGCTTAATTCGAAAGCTCGGTTTTAGAAAAGAAGGGTTCTCCCCAAAGTTTTTACAAATCGATGATATCTGGCGGGACCACGAGCGTTGGGCGATTCTTGGCGACGACTGGCTGGCCGCAGCGGGACAGTATTAGACGTGCCAAGATTCAAACTCACTATTGAATACGATGGAACCAACTATTGCGGCTGGCAACGGCAGTTGAACGGTTTGTCCGTGCAGCAGGTTCTGGAAGAGGCGGCGACAGCCTATTGTCAGACAAAAATTATTGTTCATGGAGCAGGCCGCACCGATGCAGGTGTTCATGCTTTCGCGCAAGTTGCCCATGTTGATATTCCACGCAACGATACGGGCCGAAAAGTGCGGGACGCTCTCAACGCTCTGGCGCGGCCTCATCCAATCGCTGTGGTTAAGGCGGAGGAGGTGGCTGATGATTTTCATGCCCGCTTTGATGCCTTTGAGCGGAAATATGTTTACCGCATCCTTACCCGGCGTGCGCCCGCTGCACTAGAGAAAGACCGGGTGTGGTGGTTACCCCGAGACCTGAATGTTGAGGCTATGCATGAGGCAGCCCAGCGCCTGGTCGGGGAGCATGATTTCTCATCGTTCCGGGCAACGGAGTGCCAAGCGAAATCTCCAGTTAAAACCCTTTACGCGCTAGATGTCAGTCGGCAGGGTGACGCCATTGAGATTTACGCGAAAGCGCCGTCCTTTCTGCATCACCAAGTGCGCAACATTGTGGGGACTCTCAGTCTGGTCGGTGAAGGCAAGTGGACTGCAGAAGATGTTAGCACGGCCCTTGCGGCAAAAAACCGTGCGGCAGGTGGCCCGACGGCTCCGCCAAGTGGCTTGTATCTCAGCGAAGTTCGCTACCCCTAACTCGCCAGCATTCTTAAGGTGATCTGACCAACCACGAGGGTCAGCAGGATATCGAGCACCACAATACCAATCCCCGTGGCCAGCGTTACCCTTAATCCCTCGCGGGCAATAAAAGCTGCGTAAGTCACATAGGCAAAGAAGATCATGCTGTCGAAAAACCCTGAAATCGCCAGCGGCAGTAACTCAAGTTGCGATAAGATAATAATTGGCATGGCGATAAAGCCGACCGCCAACTGAAACCAATTGTAGGCCACCAAGTAACGGAAAAATTCTGCGTTACGGTCTAAGAGTTTGACCACGGACAGCATAGCGACGGGGTAGAGAAACCAGAGCGTAATGTACTCAAGCCCCTCAACAAAAAACATGCGCAGTGCAGCGGGGGGTTGCTCAGCTGTCATGTAAACACTGATTTGATAGATCGCTTGCAGGGGGGCAACAAATGCTGCGGCAATAAACGAACGCCAAAATCCTTGCTCTGTCGCATTAAAAAAATCAAAGGCTTTGTCGTCCCAACGGGCAATACGCCATAGGCCGTAAAGCGCGCTGGCAGCTTCTTTGGTGCTAATCATGTGGAGTGATCATACTGAGAAATAGCTGTGAAGAATGCGTCTGTAGATTTCTGTCAGATCATTCAAGTCGCTCAACGCAACGCGCTCATCAGATTTATGCATGGTCAGGCCAACTAGGCCGAACTCGCAGACCGGACAGGCTGCACGAATAAAGCGGGCGTCCGATGTGCCGCCGCTGGTCGAAAGCTCAGGTACTTTTTGTGTCACGGCCTGCACGGCCTCTGCAACCAAAGTGCTGAGTGCGCCCGGCGGTGTGACAAAGGACTCACCGCTGATCTGAATGTCTAAGTCATAGGCCGCACCGTTGCTGGCGGTGTCTAACGTAGAGCGGAGCCACTCGGACAGGCTGGCCCCGGTATGACTGTCGTTAAAGCGAATGTTAAACGCCAATCGTGCGTTCGCCGGGATCACGTTGGTGGTGTCATTGCCGACATCGACGGATGTGAGCGTCAGGGTTGAGGGTTGGAATGTTTCTGTTCCCTCGTCCAGGGGCTGGGCAGTCAACGCGTTGGCATAACGCAACAGCGCTGTGATGGGGTTGTCCGCTAAATGTGGATACGCGGCGTGGCCCTGTGTGCCGTAGGCGGTGAGTTTTCCATTCAGGCTGCCGCGCCGCCCGATCTTGATCATTTCACCGAGATGGGTCGGGTTTGTTGGTTCACCCACCAGGCAAGCATCGAGAACCTCGCCTTGCTCTTTCAACCAGCCCAGCATCTTCTGGGTGCCGTTGATGGCGGGACCTTCCTCATCGCCGGTGATCAGGAAACTGATTGAGCCAGCTGGCTGGTCATTTTCGTCGAGATAGCGCGTTGTCGCTGCCACAAAGCTGGCAATAGCCCCCTTCATGTCAGCAGCCCCGCGCCCGTAAAGATGATCGTCGATCACATCTCCTGCAAAAGGTTCAGTGGTCCATCCGTTGCCGACGGGTACCACATCCGTATGCCCTGCAAAACAAAAGTTCGGGGCTGCCGTGCCGAGCCGTGCATAAAGGTTGTCGACTGGCGCAGTGCCGGTTTCTTCAAATGGCAAGCGGTGACATGTAAAGCCCAATGCCGTGAGTGCGGCTTCGAGCACATCTAAAGCGCCGGCGTCTTCAGGGGTGACGCTGGCACAGCGAATCAGCTCTTGGGCCAGGGGTAGCGGATCTTTAAGGGTGACGCGCTCGAAGTGCGCCGGGGCTTTGCTCATTCGCGTAATAACTCATTGATGGAAACCTTGGCGCGCGTTTTTGCATCGACACGTTTAACGATCACGGCGCAATACAAGCTAGGGCCCGGTGATCCGTCTGGCAGAGCTTTGCCGGGCAGCGCGCCAGGAACAACCACTGAATAGGCTGGTACGCGCCCCATAAATATTTCGCCGGTGGTGCGGTCAATAATTTTCGTAGACGAGCCAATAAACACGCCCATGGACAGCACGGCCCCTTCTTCAACCACGACCCCTTCAACCACTTCAGAGCGCGCGCCGATGAAGCAATTGTCTTCAATGATGACCGGGCCAGCCTGCAGAGGTTCGAGGACACCGCCAATTCCGGCACCCCCTGATATGTGAACGTTTTTGCCAATCTGCGCGCAGCTTCCCACGGTCGCCCAGGTGTCGACCATGGTATTTTCACCGACATAAGCGCCTAAGTTTACGAAGCTGGGCATAAGAACCACACCCGGTGCAATGTAAGCCGAATGGCGCACAACGGTGCTCGGAACCGCACGAAAACCGGCTTTAGAGAATTCCGATTCAGTCCAACCCTTAAATTTTGAAGGGACTTTGTCCCACCATACACCATCATCAGGCCCGCCATTTTGAAGTCGCATAGCGTTCAGACGAAAGGACAGCAGAACAGCCTTTTTGCACCATTCGTTGACACTCCATTCTCCGTCCCTCTTCTCGGCAACCCGAACGGCACCGCTGTCCAGCAGGCTTAGGGTTTTCACAACTGCGTCTCTTTGATCACCGGTGGTGTTGGTGGAAATGCTGTCGCGATTATCCCAGGCGCTTTCGACCCGATCTTGTAAGGCTTTGATGTTCATAGTCTTTATCGCTCCCATCGGCGGTGACGTACATAGAACGGACCGCGCATAACAAAGTTGGCAGACCATAGCCACAGCCCTGATCAAGTCAACGTCCTGCATCGGGTCGTGTTTGAGTCCTTCGGTGATTACAGCGCAAAATGATTGCGGGCGAAAACCGTTTCACAAACCGTGCCAGTCTCGGTATAAAAAGATCATATATTTCAAACTGTTGCACAATTAGAATGATTGGCGCTGTTTGAAACGGGGGGCAGTGATGGGTAAGACGGCCGACACAGATGTCACAGATCCTGATGAGGGGTATGTTCTGGCGAGCGCCAGTTTTGACCTCTATCCGGAACCGCTATTCCAGCTCTCCGCCTCGGGTACATTGTCAGCTCTTAATCCACCAGCCGAAGTTTTCCTGACGGCCATGGATGAGCAGACTAAAGGGCTCATTTGTAAAAGCGCAACGCCGGCGATCAATGGACGTCCTTTAGTCGAGCAAATTGAAATTGCTGGGCCGGTTGGGCCGCAAACGCTTCACCTTACGGTCATGCCATTGGAGGGGGGGCGTGTCTCCATTTTGATGCGAGATGCAACTTTAGAAACATCACTGCGTTTGGCGTTGGTTGATTCTCGCCAGCGTTATAAAGATTTCGTCGATATCTCGACAGATTTTGCCTGGGAAACCAATACCGACCATCGGTTTGCTTTTGTGTCGCCTCGTGGGGGTCTTGGATACGCCGCGTCTGATTTGCTTGAGATTGAGCCAGAGAGTCTGGCGATGGAGTTCTCTAGCGGCGGTCATTCTCCGTTTTTCACACAACGGCGGTTGGAAAATAATGAGGTGTGGCTCAAGCGGGCGGATGGCCGTTCGGCCTGTGTGGTGATTTCTGCAATGCCCTTGGAGACAGCAGATGGAACCTGGCGCGGTGCGCGCGGTGTGTGTCGCGATGTGACGGAGTCGCGCGAAAGAGAAGCAACGCTGGCCCGTGTCCGTAATCGCGAGCGGGTATTGACGCGCATTGTCAGATCGTTCCGCGACGAAGTGAACCCCGAGAACATGCTAGCATCAGCGGCAGAGACCCTGGCGCGGGGTCTGGGGGCGGAGTGCTGTCAGATTTTTCGCCTGACGTCACAGGGGCAAAGCGATGGCGGTGGTTATACCTATAAGGATTTCGCAGTTGCCGGAACCTATGGTCACATTGAGGGTGAGTCCCATCGGCACATTTTAGAGTCCATCGCTGCCGGAGCAGGCGCCGCTGAAGTGAGCAAAGAAAACTGGCAAATACTGGCAGCACCAGCGCGCTATCAAGGGGCGTTAAACGGAGCCGCCATACTCTGGCGGCGGGTCGAAAGAGGTCCGTGGAATGATGATGATCGTCTGCTTATCGGCGATATTGCCAATCAGATCGGCATTACAATCGAGCAGTTGATCCATCACGAACGTATCGTCAAAATTTCTCGAACGGATGCGATGACGGGTCTTTTAAATCGCGGTGCCTTTTTAGAAGCGTTGACACGACAGTTACACCGCCTGGGCCGTGCGCCCGATGATGCGGCCTTGATGTATGTTGACCTCGATAACTTCAAGGCCGTGAATGACACCAAAGGCCATCAGGCAGGCGATGAAGTTCTGATGAAATTGCGCGATATTCTGGTGACGCAAACGCGGCCAACAGATCTGGTGTGCAGGCTTGGTGGCGACGAATTTGCGGTCTTCCTCAATGGGGCGAACAGAGGAATAGCTGAAAACCGTGCCACAAAATTTCTGGAGGTTGCGCAGGAACTTCGGGACTATTCTGCGTCACCAGATAAACCTCTTGGGATGTCTATTGGAATTGCGGTTCTGGTACGAAACAATCCTGAACCCTTAGATGAGTTGCTGGCGCGGGCAGATAGCGCCATGTATGAGGCTAAGAAATCCGGCAAGGGGCAGTTTGCAATTGCAGCGCCTCCGAAAGAAGCGTCAATCTCATGACCATGGCAAAGGATCAACTGTTGCGTTTGCTGGGCAGCCATGATCATGCCCTGAACTATGAGCAAGCAAGAGATTTACTCGATCATCCAGACCGAGATGTGCGCTTAGTGCTTGCCAACCGAACGGATCTTGAGCCTGAAATTTTATATTTTCTGGCCCGTGACCCAGATGTGATTGTGCGCCGGGCGGTTACTGTTAACCCGAACACTCCAGAAAAAGCACACCTTCTCTTGGCTGAGGACTCTGCCAGCGAAGTTCGCAGTGACTTGGCAGATCGTCTCGGCCAGCTTTTGCCTGACCTGACAGAAGATGAAAAAGACAAAGCGTGGCGCACGACTCACCAGGCGTTAACTTTGCTGGCCCGCGATCAGTTGCCTTTGGTGCGGCGGGTGCTATCCGAAACACTCAAACTTTTGCCCACCGCTCCGCGTGATATTATTCTGACTTTGGCCCACGACAGAGATAGTGCTGTTGCCGCGCCCATCTTGCAATTTTCTCCCGTGCTCACCGATGAAGATCTTTTATCGGTTATTGCCAGCAGCCCCTTAAGTGCATCGCTGAGCGCAATTTCTAAAAGGTATGGTGTCAGTTATGCCGTCTCTGACGCCATCTATAATACCGGCGACACCAGTGCGGTTACGGCCTTGCTTAGTAATCAGAGCGCCCAGATTCGGGAGGAAACCCTGGATGCGATTGTCGCTGCGGCACCTGGGCATACATCTTGGCACGAACCCCTGGTGCACCGACGCGACATTGGCCCGGAGACAGCGCTGCATATTGCTGGATTTGTTGCGGACTCGCTTATTGAAGGTCTCGCAGCTCGAGATGATTTTCCAAAAGAGACGATCAGTCACCTTAAAGATATTGTCCGCACTAAATTGCGCGAAGATCAAAAGAACGAGCGTTTGCTGCCGCCTAACCCGAGCGAAGGTATGGGAGGCTGTGAGTCTTTGGCTTTGGCTCAGCAGCAAGTGGAGACCCTGGCGGGTCAAGGTCAGCTTACAGCCGAGCAAGTTCTGTCTGCTTTAGATAACGAAAATATGTCTTTTGCGATTGTCGCGATTGCGCAGATGGCGGGTATATCTATGCAAGCTGTAACGACGGCTGTGAACTCAAACAGTGCCAAAGCGATTCAGGCCTTGAGTTGGAAAGCTGGCTTCAGCGCTCAGGATGCGGTGCACCTCCAGATGGCCTTGGGGCGTGTACCACCGAATGAGATTGTGACTCCACGGCCTGACGGCAGTTACGATGCCACAACATCAGAAATGACGTGGCAGGTTGAGCTGTTCATTGAAGAAGCGCGCAACGGCTAAAAATTTTAGTCTGATTCGGTGGCCTGCCGCAGCCATGCGGCCAGGTCGCCCGTTACGTATTGGCAGTGCTCGTCTGGGCTCATGGAGGCCGCATTGCTCTCGTGCTGCACCAGGACGGTCACCATACCCAGTTCTGCGGCGGGCTTTAAATTCTTGACTGAATCCTCAAACATAATCGCTGTGCTAGGTTCAAGCAGGTGACTATTCAGGAATCTCTGATAGGAATCTGGATCGGGTTTTGGAACAAAGTCTCCAGCCTGAATATCAAAAATAGCTTCGAAGCAGTCTTCAATACCCAACGCTGTCAGCACACCAATGGCGTGTTGTTTTGAGCCATTGGTATGGATCAGTCTGCGTCCGGGTAGGGCGTCGATAATGTCTTTTAAATGCGGATCAGGATGTAAAACTGAATGATCTATGTCGTGGACATAATCCATGAAGGTGATGGGGTCTACCTGATGATGAATCATCAACCCGCGCATGGTGGTGCCATACTCGTGGTAGTACTGTTTCTGAATTGTGAAGGCGGCGTCCGGGTCAATATCAAGCAGGGTTGAAATGAAGGTTTTCATCCGGATATCAATTTGAGGAAACAAGTTGGCTGAGGCCGGGTACAGCGTATTGTCTAGATCAAACACCCAGGTGTCGATGTGCGACAGGTCAGGGTGAGACAGGTCAGGTTTAAAAACCGTCATGCGGTGTCTAGCGAATTAAAGTGCCGACGCCATGCGGCGTGAACAATTCTAACAACACAGAGTGGGCCACGCGTCCATCCAATATCACAGCTGCATCGACACCGCGTTCAACGGCCTTTAAGCAGGTTTCAACCTTGGGGATCATGCCGCCCGATATGGTGCCGGCCTGGATAAGTGTGCGAGCGCGCTCAACCGTGATCTCTGGCATCAACTGTTTGGTGTCACTTAAAACACCTGGGACATCTGTGAGCATCAATAGACGGGCGGCCCCCAGAGCGGCTGCAATAGCGCCAGCCGAGGTGTCTGCGTTGATGTTGTAGGTCTCGCCATTGCTGCCCACTCCGATCGGCGCAATCACCGGGATAATATCGGACTCTTCAAAGGTTTGCAGAATATGCGGGTTGATCTCGTCCGGTTCTCCAACAAAACCCAGATCTAGAATCTTCTCGATGTTAGAGCCTGGGTCCTTTTTAGACCGGCGCAGTTTGCGCGCTTTAATGAGGTTGCCGTCTTTGCCAGACAACCCAACGGCAAACCCACCCGCTCCGTTTATGGCGGTCACGATCTGTTTGTTGATAGAGCCGCACAGCACCATCTCAACGATATCGACGGTGGCGGCATCGGTGACCCTGAGTCCATCGACAAAGGTGCTTTGGATCTTAAGCCGATCCAGCATTTCGCCAATCTGTGGACCGCCGCCATGCACAATCACGGGGTTCATGCCCACTTGTTTCAGAAGTACAATGTCACGGGCGAAGTCTGCGGCGAGGGAAGCATCCCCCATGGCATGCCCACCGTATTTGATCACCACTGTTTCTCCAGCGAATTCCCGCATATAGGGCAGGGCATCGGCAAGAATCCCGGCTTTTTCTAACCATTCTGCGTGATTGTCTTGTTTTGACATGAATCCTCTGGTGGCGCTGTTTGTTCTATTTAGTCTGGTTTAACGGTTTGCGACGGGAAGCGCCAATTGTGACAGGCTGGCACGAAGTTCGGCAAGACCTGTTCCCGTATGAGAACTTGTGACCGCAATTTCTGGAAAGGCTGCTGCGTGCGTGGCCGCCTCGGCTTTGACGGCTGCAACGGTCCGCTCCAAAGCGTCCGGTTTCACTTTATCGGATTTTGTCATCACGATCTGATAGTTAACCGCGGCTTCATCCAAGTCCTTCATGACCTCACGGTCATTGGTTTTGAGGCCGTGGCGGCTATCAACCAGCATGCAGACGCGACGGAGTTGCGGACGTCCGATCAGGTAGGTTTTAACCAGCCTGGTCCAGGCATCCACTTCGCTTTTGGGCGCGCGGGCATAGCCATATCCGGGCAAGTCGGCGAGCAACAGCCGGTCGCCGATACTAAAGAAGTTCAGTTGTTGTGTGCGTCCTGGCGTGACAGATGTGCGTGCCACATTCTTGCGACCAGTCAGGCCGTTGACGAGACTCGATTTACCTACGTTTGAGCGACCTGCAAATGCAATTTCCGGCAAAGCGCTGTCGGGCACCTGAACCAAAGCAGCGGCACCTAGGATGAACGTGCACTCTCCCGCAAACAGTTTACGCCCCTCTTCACGAAAGCGCGCATCATCTGTAGCAAGTTCTGGGGTTGCGATTTCGGGCATGCAGCCCCTCCCTTTGCCTCAGGCTTTTACGCCAGCCTGACGCATGATGATCCATTGCTGAAGAATACCCAGAGCATTACTCCACGCCCAGTAGATCACAAGACCGGCGGGGAACGTGGCCAGCAGGAACGTGAAAATGAACGGCAGGAAGCTCATGATTTTTGCCTGCATGGGGTCCGTCGGGGTAGGGTTTAACCTCTGTTGCAAATACATCGTAATCCCCATGATGATGGGCCAGGCACCAATCATCAGGAAGGACGGCAGATCAATCGGAATCAATCCGAACAGGTTGAAGATGCTTGTCGGGTCCGGCGCTGAGAGATCATTGATCCAGCCATAAAACGGCTCATGCCGCATTTCGATGGTGACAAACAACACCTTGTAAAGCGCAAAGAAAATTGGAATTTGAACAAGAATTGGTAAGCACCCCGCTGCCGGGTTTGCTTTTTCGCGCTTGTACAGTTCCATCAACTCCTGATTCATGCGCGTGCGGTCGTCGGAATAGCGCTCTTGCAGTTTTTTCATCTCTGGCTGCAGTTTCTTCAGCTTTGTCATTGCACGGAACTGTTTGTCGGCGAGGGGGTAGAGAAGCAATCGTAAGCCGATGGTCAGGCCCAGAATCGCTAAGCCGAAGTTACCGAGAACGCCTTGAAGCCAAATCAAACAATAGAAAAATGGCTTTGTCAGAAAGTAGAACCAGCCAAAATCAATGGCCAAATCAAAACGGTCTATGCCAAGGTTTTCTTCATAACCATCAAGCAATTCGACTTCTTTGGCCCCGGCAAAAAGATAAGTTTTGGCGCTGGCGGTTGCGCCTGGGGCGATCACAATTGCGTCTTTTGCCCGGAAGTCAGTTTGGTAACGATCACGTCCGTCTGTGGTGCTGTAGCGAAAAGCCGCTTCGATGGACTGATCCTGATCATGGGCCAGCGCTGTTAGCCAATACTTATCTGTGAAGCCGATCCATCCCCCATTTGAACTGACTGTTTCCAGCGGTGTTTCTTGGAGGTCATCGTAATCCAGTTCTTTCAGCGTTTCATCAAACACGCCCAAGGGGCCTTCATGTAGAATGAAGAAGCCTTGAATGTCTGGCGTATTGGTGCGGGCGACGAGGCCATAGGGAAACAATGACACAGCGGTCGAGGTGGTGTTTTCGACTTCGTCGTAAACCGTGAACATATAGTCCCGGTCCAGGGTAATCGTCCGTCGAAATGTCAAGCCAGCTCCGTTGTTCCAGGTGAGGACTAAAGGTCGGTCAGCTGTTAGCTCTGGGGTCTCAATACCTGTCGTCCAAGCCGTGTCCGCCGTTGGTAAAACGAGCGAGCTATCCGCACTCAGCCAACCAATCTCGGCGTAGTATGGCGATGGCGCGCCAGCTGGGGACAGCAGTTTAATTTCCGGGCTCTTTGGGTCCGTGGTCTCGCGATACTTGACCAAGGTCAAGTCATCGAAGCGCAGTCCCGTCAGCGGCACAGAGCCGTGCAGACTTTCTGTGTTGATGCGTGCCCGCGCGGTTGCGTTAATCGCAGAGTCTCTGTCGACAGCCGTAACTATACCCGGGGTGGTGCCGAGGCCTTGGGCTAGCGGTAACGCGGCGTCGGACCCTCCGCTGGACGGGGTCTGAGTCGTCTCAGCGACATTTTCGGGTGGGAGTGGATCAGATGAGAAAAAGTAATCCCAGCCAAACAAGATGGCCATAGAAATCACGATCGCTAGAAACATATTGCGTTGGTCGGTCATGACTCCGCTTTCGCGCTGGTGAGAGA
>CAYGSZ010000048.1:7787-14086 GCA_964352705.1 uncultured Rhodobacterales bacterium | reverse complement strand
AGCTGAATAACAACACTCATCACAACATACGCGCCGAGTGTGTTCCCCGCGTTGATCACGGAGAGCTTGATAGACATGCCGTTGTAGCGGTCGTGAAGCAACTCGGTCGTGAGGCAGAATACGACCCATAAAAAGACTGCGGTGCTAATCGCACCCTCAAGCGATGTGACACCATGCATGACCATCACCACATTGATGCCGAGCGCGGTGAGTAAATTCATCACGGCGGCGTTGATAAGGGCTTTCACCGGATTGCCCAGTTCTTCCCTTGTTTTGCCCATGGCTGCAATCCACGCCTTCATGAACAACAGGGGGGAGTAATACAACGACCCCCAGGCCATGGCCCCCACCATACCCAGAAACACACCGAGCCATGTGACTCCGTCAAACATGGCGGCAATCATTCGGCAGCCTCCGGATGGGCATCAGGCGCTGGACGTTCAAGGGACTTCGCACCTAGGGACTTAGCCCCAGATGAAATTGCACCAATGGCCAAGCAGATAAACCCAAGCATGGCCGACAAACCACCCACCGGCGCAAAAATCCCGGGCCCTTCAAACGACAATGAGTAAAGCGCGCCCGAGAAACAGAAAATTCCAATACCGAACAGCACACTGGTCGCCAACATGAGTTTTCGCGGACGGCCTTCGGCCACGCGATCATGCAGCAGCGCGACAAAAACGATGCCAAAAGCCATTTTCATTTGAAAATCACTGGCATCATAAAACCAGCTCACAGCTTTTTCGCCTGCTGGAGCTATGGCATCAATTCCATGTGCGGCAAGTGACCCCGTGATCACGGCTATGAGGCCATTTAAGGCCGCAAATATAATGAGATAAATCGCAGTCCGACTTAGAAACATGACAAACCCTCCTATAGATTTAGTGTCGTCCATAAACTTTTAGACAGCATCGATTTAAGCTCTATCTCTTTTGCAATGTCATGGCCGCTTCGAGAGCAAGGAACCCCCTTAGAAAATTCGCCTCAGCCTCAGCCACTGGAACAGGAATAAGTCTAACATCTTGCAGAGGCTTTTTCCTAAACCCCAGGACCGTTTTGGTTTCCTGCTCTGTAAATCCAGCCAACTGGACGGCTTCTGTCGCCCCTGCAATGAGATCAGCCCTTTTAATCAGCTGCTTTTGGGGCTCCGGGAGTTCAGCGGGCAACCCGAACCTGAGGCGGATAGCCTGGAGAAGACGTACCTCTACCTCCTTAAAAACATCCCCAACCACCGCCTTAAGGGGCGTGACTAAATCATGGGTTACATATTCGGAGGCGTCGTGAAGCTTTGCGGCCATCAGAACATCAGGCCTGGCTTTGGGGTCGAGTTGACGGACAATATCGACCACAAAATCTGAGTGTTGCGCCACACTCCAGCCGTGAGCGCCTTTTGTTTGGCCATTCCACCGCGTATTGCGCGCCAAACCAAGAGCAATATCTTCAATCTCGATATCCATGGGTGAGGGGTCGAGAATATTGAGTCGACGGCCCGATAACATGCGCTGCCACGTCCGCGGGGCATGGTCTGCCAACCGCGCAGCAACCTTGTTATCTTGCTTTCTCTGCGTTGTATTCACGTCAAAAAAACCCTAACAACTGAACAGACAAGCCGGATCAGAACGGCTAAGAGATAGAGTAACGGGCGCACCTGAATATTCGGCTACTATAAAACGCCAAGAGTAACTGAAGTAGGTGTGAATGCCATAAAACAGGCACACACAAATATATGGGAAAACAAAACCATTATGACGGCAAGCCGTCCGCATAGAAAAAACTTGAAGATACCGTTGAACCGACTCGGTCCTGCTTTAATCGCTGCGCTTCTGTGCCTTATCGTGACGGCAGGTGCTGCCTTTTTGTCACAGCGAGATGTATATGATCGAGAGCAGAGATTGTTTTTCCAGTTTCTGGAAGGGTTGAGCGCTGGGACGATGCGCGCCGCCCAATCTTATGAGCAACGTCTGCTGGGCTTAGCGGGCTTCGTTGCTAGCAGTAAGGATATTACTCTAGAGGAATGGGCAAGATATATTGCAACCATTCAAAGCCAAGACCTTAAGCCTGAGGTCTGGGATGTGGGATTGTTCGACCTACTGCCACCAGAACAGGCTGTGGTTGCACGATACATTACCCTTGTTTCAGGCCAGACAATCGAAGCATCATCAGGACGGAATGTATACAACGACCTAGAGAGCGAGCCCGCTATTCGCAGAGTTCTGGAAACCGGTAAGGCGTCCTTAACGGAAGTCGTTAGAAATGCGTACAGTCCAAACATTGCCCCGGGTTATGCAATGATTGCGCCTGTCTTGGAGCAACCGTTGAGTGAGCCTGAATCAGCAAAAAATTTGATCTTTATCAGCTTTTCAGCAGAACAATTGCTAGACGCTATTATCCGTGAAATCGAGTTTCCAATCTGCGTCACTTTGCATGATGGCGATACAATTTCAGCGCAATCCGAAGTTTCTCAGAAATGTAGAGACGGAGCGACCATTGACACTGCGTTTTACACGGGCACGCGAACAGTCATGATAGCAGGACGCCCACTCACGCTGTTTATTACGGCTGACCTCGGATTCTATATCGTGCCGCTGGCGCTACCGGTCAGCATGATTGTTGCCTTAGGGACAATTATCGCAACACTGATGGGGGGCATTCTATGGCTGGAAGGCACAACACGGGAACGGGCGATCACCCTTGCAGCGTCGATCACCGCCGATTTAGAGAAAAGCCGAAACAGGTATGACCGCGCCGTGCGCGTGGCCGGCGTTGGGTTTTGGGAGCGTGACCATAAAACGAGACACGTCATATGGTCCGACAAGATGTGGGACATAACCGGTTATGACCGGAATACCACGCTAGATACTGAGAATCTCCTACGTGAAATAGCGCACCCGGACGACAAAGCGAGAGTTGATCGTGCCGCAACTGACCATCGTAAAAATGGAACTCACTTTCAAGAGGAATACAGAATTCTGAGGCCAGGCGGACAAGTGGTCTGGATTCGAGCCAGTGCCCATACGGATCGGGAGAGTAACGGCACCCCCATAAGAACTGTCGGTTCAATTACGGATATTACGCTTCAGAAAAGCGAAGAAGAGAGGCGCCGGTCGAAAGAACAGGAACTGACAGAGACGATTAATGAACTGCGTCAATCACAAGAGCGATTAGATGCAGCGCTGCGGGATGCCGAAGCCGCCAGCAGAGCTAAATCAACTTTTCTCTCGACCATGAGTCACGAACTCAGAACCCCACTCAATGCCATCTTAGGATTCTCAGAAGTTATAAGGGATAACTTACTTGGGAGAGAAAGTGCACGATCTTATGAAGACTATGCAGGAGACATTCACTCCAGCGGGGAACATCTTCTGGATTTGATTAACGACATCCTTGATTTAGCCAAAGTGGAAGAAGGTCAAATTACGCTTAACCCTGAAGATGTAGACTTAGACTCTGTCATCAACTCAACGCTTAACCTGATGCAGCCCAGAGCCATCGGGAAGCGCCAAGCTTTATCCGCGCGTTTTGAATATGCGCATATGACAATTTATGCAGATTTGCGAGCGCTGAAGCAGATTTTATTTAATCTCATCGCCAATGCTGTCCAGTTTACTGACATCGGTGGAAAAATTGAGGTCACAGCGACAACTGTTCAGACCGGTCATGGTAAGGGCAACGTGGAAATTTGCGTCAAAGACACTGGAATAGGGATCGCAAAGGCCGATATAGGGCGGATTTTTAACCCTTTTGAGAGGGTGATTGAACCTGGGCAACCCCAAAGCGAAGGGACTGGCTTGGGATTAGCCGTGGTAAAAAGTTTAATCGAACTGCACGGCGGATTACTGCGAGTCGACTCGACTCCCGGCGCAGGATCTACATTTTGCGTCACCTTCCAATCACGGCCACCTCCACTGGATGAACTTAAAAACGTCTAGGGCTTTGATTTTTCAACAGTTTCGAAATAGTTTAAGGGCTGGGAAACAGCTCAGCGTAGATTGAGCTTGGATGCGGGAACTTTGGTCACAAAATGGTCCAACCGACCTCAGACTACCTGAAGCCGATCACATTTCTGGTGATCGACAATAAGGTATACATGCGCAGGATGCTGAAAGGCGTCCTAGAAACGCTTGGGGCAAAGCGTATTGAAGAAGCGCGGGATGGCGGTGATGGCCTCGCAGCTGTTCGCAGCTTGGAGCCCGACATCGTTCTGACCGGATGGCGCATGAGCCCTGTAAACGGATTAGATTTTTTAAAATCTATCCGAGATCAACCCACCCCGATCAAGTTCACACCCATTATTATGGTGACCAGTGAGACGCGTCGGGAGAAAGTGATTGAGGCCCGCAACGCTGGTGTCACAGAATATATAGCGATGCCGATCACAGCCAAAGGCGTGTTCCTGAGAATTCGGGAAGTGATTGAACGGCCACGGCCCTTTGTTGATGTTGGCGGGTACTTTGGCCCAGACAGGCGCCGGAGAACGGTCTCTATTAATGACACCGAAGAAGATCGTCGTGGTAAAGGGCCACCTCGACCGGAAGCGCCTCCGCAAGGTAGCGGCGACGGCTTGTCCCAGGATGAGATCGATCACCTCGTTGCTGGCGGAACAATCAAAGACTAACCTTTGCGCAGCACGTCAAGCACAGCAGCCAACAGGAATAATATGAAAGTGGGGCTAAGATGACCCAGTCTGTGGTGGTGGTTGGCGCAGGCGAGGCTGGTGGCCAAGCCGCCATATCCTTGCGTCAAGGCGGCTTTACCGGCCCTGTCACAATCGTCGGCGATGAACCTTACATTCCCTATGAGCGGCCAGCTCTTTCGAAGCAGTTTCTAGCGGGGACTCTTGATCTTGAGCGCCTCTACCTACGTGCATCAGATTTTTATACGGCGCGGAACATCACCCTAAAGCTTCATGAAACCGTCACTTCAATCACGCCTGGGCAAGGGGTCACCCTTAGTAAGGGTGAATTTTTACACGCCACAGACATGATTTTAGCGACCGGCGGACGGGTGCGCCGCCTAAATGTTCCCGGCCTTGCCCTTGAGGGGATTCACTATCTGCGAACCATAGACGACGTGCTGGGATTTCGAGATCAAATGAAACCCGGACTAAAACTCGCTATTGTCGGCGGCGGATACATTGGCCTGGAAGTTGCCGCTGTCGCCGCAAAACTTGGCTGCAGAGTCACAGTTTTGGAATCTGATCAGCGCGTTTTAAGCCGGGTCGCCGCACCAGAAGCTTCAACATTTTACGAAAGACTGCATCGCGAGGAAGGTGTTGACCTGCGCACCCAGGTCACAGTGTCAGGATTTTCGGGCACCGATCACGTAAGTCACGTGAACTGTACCGATGGTACAGAGTTAGAAGCAGATCTGGTGGTGGTTGGTATTGGGATCATTCCAAACACCGAACTCGCTGAGAGCGTCGGCCTTAAAATAGACAACGGCATTGTTGTCGATGATTTAACCCGCACGTCATCAGAACATATTTACGCCATCGGCGACTGCAGCAACCACCCAAATGCACTTTTGAACCGGAGATTGCGTTTGGAATCTGTTCAGAATGCACTCAGTCAGGGAAAGACGGCAGCGAACGCAATTCTGGGGCATAAAACACCGTACGCAGAGATTCCATGGTTCTGGTCGGATCAGTATGACGTAAAACTGCAAATGGCGGGCATCAATGAACCGGGAGATGACGTGATACTTCGGGGCGACCGCAATTCACGGTCGTTTTCGATCTGCTATTTGAGAGCGGGCGTGCTGGTCGCGATCAACGCCATAAACCGGCCAAAGGATTTTCTACAAAGTAAAAAGGTCATTGCGGCTAAAATTTCGCCAGACACGACTCGGCTTGCAGACCCGGAGACGCCCCTAAAAGACCTCTAACATCCTGTTTTGTATAATCTTTATCTGTCACAGAGTTGTGCATTGAGATTCCAACCGCAGGACGTATGATTAATAACATACGTATTTGGAGCGACTCAGATGTCCGATATTACGGGTGCCTACACTATTATTCAGCCCGCGTTGCAGCAAACGCAGGTGGTCAAACAACCGGACGCCACAGACGCGCGTCGTGGCCAAGACCCGAACGAAGGCAGTCGAGTACTTGAGATTAGAGAAGACGCTATTCGTCAACGTGACATAGACGAAGCTGCAAAACGCGATCTTAAAGAAGACGCCATTCGTCAGCGTGACATCGACGAAGCTGCAAAACGCGCTGAGCGCGGCCAAGAACTCAACATCACTGTTTAATCCGAATTTTTTAATCCAAACTTGCACGCTCTAATCTGTGCTTGCAC
>CAYGSZ010000048.1:3368-7687 GCA_964352705.1 uncultured Rhodobacterales bacterium | reverse complement strand
ATTACGGAGCGTACACCTTTATTATGTCAGCCAACCTGTATTCTATTTTCCGCGCGCATTTCCCAATTGATTTGAACCATCCGTTTATTAAGCATGCAGATGGGACGGAACTCACTTACGACGGCGTTGAAAAAACGTCCGCACAATTTGCAAACTCTATTAGGGCAATGGGGTTATCCAAAGGAGATCGCGTTGCCGTCCAAGTCGAGAAATCTGCGGCGGCTTTAATGCTATACCTCGGCTGCCTGCGTGCGGGCGTAGTCCATCTGCCTTTAAACACGGCTTACACCGGCGACGAACTCGGTTATTTTCTCAACGATGCCAACCCTCGCCTGATCATTTGCGACCCCTCCCGACATTCAGAAATTGCCGCTCTTATTGAACATCGCAAAGACGTGCGCTGCTTGACATTAGATACGGACGGAGCCGGAAGCGCCGCTGATCATATACAGGAACAAGTCTGCGACTTCGCCACAGTCAATTGTGACGAAACTCACTTGGCAGCTCTTCTTTATTCATCAGGCACGACCGGCCAACCCAAAGGCGCGATGCTAAGCCATGGCGCCTTAGCAGTGAATGCGCAGTCGTTGAAAACTGTGTGGCACGTCAAAGCCGACGACGTGGTGCTGCATGCGCTTCCAATCTTTCACACGCACGGTCTTTTTGTTGCAACCAATACCGTCCTGCTGAGTGGTGCCACTCTGCTGTTTCATACACGGTTTGAGCCCAAAAAAATTGTGCGGGCCCTAAAGGATGCAACCATTTTTATGGGCGTGCCGACCTACTATACACGGCTGCTTAAAGAACCAGAACTTACGGAAATCGCCTGCGCTTCCATCCGCTTGTTCATTTCCGGCTCAGCCCCTCTACAAGAAGAAGCTTTCAAGGCGTTTACAACCAGAACCGGACATACGATTGTCGAGCGCTATGGCATGACCGAAGCAGGCATTATTACCAGCGCGACGTTAAACATGCTGCGCACGGCTGGAACAGTCGGCAAACCCCTACAGACTGTCGCACTTCGTGTTTGCAATGGGCATGACAATCCTGTCAGCGATGGTGAAGTCGGTGATGTTCAAATTCAAGGGCCCAGTTTATTTTCAGGCTATTGGAACAAGCCTGAAAAAACGGCGGAAGATTTCACCGGTGATGGTTTTTTCCGGACGGGCGATATCGGAATGATCGGTCCCGATGGCCAACTCACTCTGATTGGGCGGGCAAAAGACATGTATATCTCGGGCGGCTTTAACGTTTTTCCGAAAGAAATTGAGCAGGCTCTGGATACCTTAGAGGGTGTGGAAGAAAGTGCAGTGTTAGGAATGCCTCACCCTGATTTTGGAGAGGCCGGCTTAGCGCTTGTCGTAGCTAGTAACGTGGCGTTTGACGGTAAAAAACTGCGCTCCACCCTCAAGGCACATCTGGCCAATTACAAAATACCAAAGGCTATCATTCAGATCGATGCCCTGCCGCGAAACGCCATGGGCAAAGTCCAAAAAAACGTTCTGCGCGAAATGTACAAAACAGAGTGGGCAAAACAGATTGGGAAAATATGATTTAGGCAGAGCCGTTTTTTGCACCCGTGCTCATACCCGTGCTCATGGGGAGGCTCTCATCAGGCCCCCACTCGGTCATTGAGCCATCATACAACGCCACATCGTCGCGCCCGAGCAACAGTAGGGCAAACGAGTCTGTCGTCGCCGAAATGCCCCCGCCGCAATAGGTGATGATTTTGTCCTTTTCCAGAGCGCCAATTGCTTTGAATTTCTTGCGCATTACTGCGGCATCAACAAAGGTATTGTCGGCTTTGTCGATCAAATCATAGGCAAAGAGGTTAACACTGCCCTCAATATGTCCAGGACGACCATAGGCCGCACTGAACGCTTTTCCTGAAAAGACATCGGGAGACAACGCATTAATCAAACACGTGTCTTTGCGTTGCACGGCTGCCAAGACATCCGCTTTACCAATAATCTGACCAGGACGGTAATCGGGCGTAAACGCAGCTGTTGGATAATCTGGCGTATCCGTTGTTGTGGGACGGCCCTCTGCCTCCCATTTATCCCACGCACCATTGAGCACCTGGCAGCGATCAAAGCCAAAAGCACGGAACATCAAAAACAAACGTGTCGCCCAAAAATTAGCGCCGCGCGAATACAACACCACACGATGTTGATCGCCTATACCAGCAGCACCAACAGCCTCTGCAAACTGTTCTGCAGACGGCATCATGAAACGGAGCGTGGGATGTGCGCCAGACAACTCGGATAGAAAATCCAAAAACACTGCACCTGGGATATGCGCCTGATCATAGTCCGCTTTGCCAGACCGAATGTCGTATCCACCGCCGGGCTTTGGCCCCATGACAACATTACAGTCAATGAGTCTCAGGTCTTCAGCACCAAGGATACTTTCTAGCTCACCCGTTTCGATGAGCAATTCGGGGTTTTTATATCCTGCATCAGTCATGCCTGTTCTCCTGAAGCTCTGGTCTCAGCATCTGTGAATTCCGGGTAATACAGTGTCATCATGCGCTCAAAATGGGCAACCAGATTACGGTGTTTTCGCGTTTCTACTGTCAGGGGATTGTCCCAGGGCTGCACGATGATCTCGCCCACATAAGCGGCCAAGCCAGCGTCGAATGTTGTCGGCTGATCCCCGAACCCCCACTCCTTCTGGCCTAACCAATGAGCCAACGCACGGATATCTGAAATGCCCATTTCGAAAATAACCTTTGGGGAATGACGCCCCATGCCATGACCGCTCAGTTGCTTGCCAACAATGCGCTGAGCAACTGGCTTTAGCAGCTTGAGAGCGAACCCCGACACCCCCAAAATGTCTTTCATAAACGGCATCCACTGTTGAGCGCCGACCGGATCGATCCAGCGGCTGTAAACGATGGTCCAGTACAAATGCTCGTCCATCAGTCTCTGAAAGGCGAGGTTTTGAGCACGTTCAGACAATGTCAGCTTGCCATCAACCGGATAACCGTTTTTGGCCTCCAAAGAAGCAATGACCAAGCCGCTATCCGCCATCACATTGCCATCTTCATCGACGATAAAAGGGCGCTTTCCAGTCGGGGCTTTTTTGCGTTTGTCGTCAGCCACTGTGTAGTCGATGCCTGCCATGCGGAGGTAAGTTTCGAGCTTAAAACAGAAGGGACTCGGATCAGGAAGCCCCATGACCGGCTTAAACTTGTAAAGGGTCACACTCATGAGTTTTCGCTCCTATCGCCCCGGGTCCAGGTATATGCCGCAAATCATACGACCTTTCGCTCACATTTGCTTGAAGCCTATTGTGCCCGGCGCTCAGAAAAACAACACTGTTTACATGTATAAATTATCTGCCCTGAAATTGATCATCACCTGGAGCGCTGTATTCGGCCTTCAGGCTATTTTTGCTGACACGGCCAGCGCCGTCAGTGACCGAAAAATTGAAGATGCCCACTACGCCTGTACAACCTTTATTGAAGGAGACAGCGACACGGGAGGCCGCACAGATGCAGAGCGCGCGCAATTGGCGCGGTTCTGGCTGATCAGTTTTCTGACCGGTGCTTATGAAGCAGATAAAATTCTTGAATTCTCCGACGATACAGAAAGCGCTGAGCGTGATGTTATTTCCCGCATTAAAGACTACTGCGGCGAAAACACATCCTTCTCAATTCATGCGGCAGCCGTGAGAACGCGGGACATGCCAAGGCCATTGCCGACATCAACAGCCATTGGCTTGGACCCAACACGCTACTCCTGCGCAGCCTATTCCAACGGACAGAACAGCAAAGGCGCAGCAAAGTCTTTGGCCGAGGCTGCTGAATTTTGGGCCTTCGCCTTTGTGCAAGGCAATGTAAGTGCCCGCTACCATCCAAGACTTGTGGTCTCGCACTCAAACAAACGGAAAATTGTGCGCGCCCTCAAGCAGAGTTGCTCACGCAATCCAACCCGCACGCTGTTGGATCAAACAGCTGAAATTGCCGATAGAGTGACGCCAGAGTCGAGATAAGCCAGCGCTTAAGCTAAATTTCGGGCGCGCTCTCGAAGAATAAATTTTTGAATTTTACCGGTTGAGGTTTTCGGCAATTCGTCAAATACCACGGTTTTCGGCACTTTGAACTTGGCCATATTGTCGCGGCAGAAGGCAATAATGTCGGCCTCTGTGACGGTCTTCCCCGTTTTCAGCGTCACAAAGGCACAAGGGGTTTCGCCCCAATGATCATCGGGACGCGCAACAACAGCAGCTTCTAACACAGCCGGATGCTTGTACAACACACCTTCCACCTCAATGGTGGAAATATTCTCTCCACCAGAGATGATAATGTCCTTTGA
>CAYGSZ010000048.1:0-3268 GCA_964352705.1 uncultured Rhodobacterales bacterium | reverse complement strand
GCCTGTTCATCGGCGGGCAAATCATTCCACTCGTCATGCCAGGCACACACCACGCAAGGCCCGTAAACCTCCGTAAGCCCGTAGGTGTGGGTGATCGAGATACCCATACCTTCCATGGTGGCAATGACGGCAGCAGGCGGCGCAGCCCCAGCCGTCATGGCCTTAACGCCGGATGGCAAGTTGGCGCGTTGATCCTCAGGGGCGTTTACCATCATGTTCAAAACCGTGGGCGCACCACAGAAGTGGGTCACCCCTTCTTCTTTGATGAGACGGAAAATTTCAGTTGTATCGACCTTGCGCAAACACACATGGGTGCCTGACATAGCCGTGATCGTCCAGGGAAAGCACCAACCGTTGCAGTGAAACATGGGTAAGGTCCACAAATATACGGGCTGTGGCGTCATGCCCCACGCCATCATATTTCCAATGGCGTTCATGTAGGCACCGCGATGGTGAGTCACGACGCCTTTGGGGTTTCCTGTGGTACCAGACGTGTAGCCCAGCGCGATGGCTTGCCATTCGTCATCAATGGAAGGCGACGTGTAAGTTGGGTCTCCTGTTTTTAAAAAGTTCTCATAGGTGATCTCACCAATAGGGTCAGCTTCAGGCGCCAATACATCATCAATATCGATGACAAAAATATCACGCTCGCACTCCGCGAGCGCCGTACGTGCCACCTCTGAGAGTTCAGGATCAACCATCAGAACCTTGGCTTCGCCGTGATCTAGAATAAAAGCGATGGCCGCAGCATCAAGACGGGTGTTGATGGCATTGAGCACAGCCCCCGTCATCGGCACCCCATAATGCGCTTCCAGATGAGCTGGAATGTTCGGGGCCAGAATGGCAACCGTATCTCCAGCGACAATGCCGCGGGCGGTCAGCGCTGAGGCCAATTGGCGGCAGCGGGCATAGAGTTCGCGATAGCTGAAACGTTGCTTGCCATGCACGACGGCCACATGGTTGGGGTACACCTCTGCCGCGCGACGTAGAAAACTGATAGGACTGAGGGGTTCATGATTGGCTGAATTTTGCGGCAAGTCGGTGTCATAAATGTTAGCGTGCGTCATAGTCATATAAGCCTTGTAGTGGAGCGGACAGCGCTTGATGCCTGACCTTGCAGTGTTGCCCAATTATTGCCTTAGCACGGTCCTGGGGCTACAGGTTTTGCTATCAATTTTTTCTATCACGGCTGCTATTCTGGATATGGCACCAATGAAGCTATGACCAAACGTGCCATCACTAAGGTTGAATAGAGAAACAGACAGCAGTGTTCTAAGTTATCACTTAGATACTGCACTGCAATAAGGACAGATACTTTGGAACATTATACGATTCGTGGGCGCATTCGGTATACGTCAAAGAAAAAAGAGCTTCTTGATAAGGAGCGCGGTGGTGAGAGTTTTATTTACACCAGCCATGTGGATGGATCGCGCACCTTGCGCGCGCACTGCTCTATCGACGAAGGCTCGCCAAGCGTGCTGCGAGACTCGGTCACCACGCTCGATAAAAACTGGAACCCAACCTATGGGTTTGTGCAAATCACCGTAGACGAGGCGTTTGTTGGGTCATCCTGGTTTCGCTTCACTGAAGACACAGCCGAATGCGAAGGGTTTACAATTAAAGAGGGACGTATTTCTCAAAAAATACCTCTTGATGTGAGGCCTAGCATATTCGGCACCCATCCCATTCAGGCCGATGCCATGCACACCAATATCTATCCTATGGAACAAGGCCCTGGCACCTACACCTCACCGATGCATTTGATGTGCTCTTTTCATCACAGGGGCGCGGATGGGCCTTTCCTGATGCAGAAACGTGGCCTGGTCATGAATTACTTCGGCGAAGAAGACGTGACGGTTGAAGCGGGGACCTTCAAAGCGCATCACTTCAGCTATGGCACCAATAAAGATGATGACTATATGGGCAGGGATATTCATCCGCCCTATCATACCTGGGTCACGACCGACGGCGATTATGTGATGTTGAAAGCGCAATGCACAGGCTACATGCAGACCTACTATGAGTTGGTCGAGTATGAAAAGCGGCAGAGCTTCTTTTAGACTTCTCACTTAAACAATTTAAGGTTCGTCAGATATGACTGAGACGTCCCCCACCCCTATTGAAAGCTATGGCCGTTGGCTGGCCGAGACGCCCGACACCTGGCCTGAGGACGCCATTCATTCTGCTGTGCGCCAGTACATTGATGTTATGGGCGTGACTATTCTTGGGGCCGTTGACGACGTTACGCTTAAAGTTTTTGCGACGGTTTACGCATGGGGAGACGGTCCCTGCACCGTCATCGGACAAACTAAAACCCTGAGCGCACCTTGGGCGGCTTTGGTCAACGGCACAGCGGCACACGCCCAGGACCTGGACGACAACTTTGATCCCGCTAAGGCCCATGCCACAGCAGTGTTGGTGCCTGCGATCTTAGCGCTAGCGGAACAAGAAGGGGCGTCTGGTCAACACTGTATTGATGCTTACATTTGTGGGCTCCAGATTATGGGTCGTGTAGGCCAGGGGGTAAACCCGGTCCACAGGAATAGAGGCTGGCACGCCACCGCAACTGTGGGAGCCGTGGGAGCTGCAGCGGCCTGTGCCCGACTGTTGAAACTTGATGAAACACGCGCTGGCTACGCCCTGTCTTTATCAACAAGTATGGCCGCGGGGTTTATGTCGCAATTTGGCACCATGGCGAAACCGATCCACGCGGGCCTTGCTGCAAAGTCTGGCGTTGTGGCAGCGAGCATGGCCCGACAGAGCATCACGGCAGGGCGCGATACGCTGGACGGCGTGACCGGCATGAACCGCCTTATGGTGGGGCCTGATTATGAAGCTTTAAGAGACGCCATCACGACACCGGAACATGGCCAAAATCTGAGGTTCGAAACTACGCATATCGGCACGCCTTTGATGATTACGGAACATGGTTTGAAGGTGAAACGGTTCCCCAATTGCGCCAGTGCCCACCGCGCTATGGACATCTTACTGATGCTGAAAGACGAGCAGGGATTTACTGCTGATGATGTAAAACAGATTATTGTGCATGCGCCAAAAACCCATCTGAACAACTTGATGCATCACAACCCTCAAGACCCAATGCAGGCGAAGTTCTCGATGCAATACGGCCTTGCTGTGGCGTTAAGAACAGGCAACTGCACGCTCAACGATTTCACACCCGAAGCGGTTCTGCGCTCGGACATTCAAGCCTTATATCCGATGATTACTCTGGACCCGGTTGATAAAACTGAAGGCGAATTTCCAACCC
>CAYGSZ010000047.1:10146-14118 GCA_964352705.1 uncultured Rhodobacterales bacterium | reverse complement strand
TAGGCGCAGTCTGTAATTGCGCGTTTCACCATCACGCCAATCAAATGGGCGCGATACACTGCCGTCGCATGCAAGTCAGAGTTCAGATCGTCCGCAGGTACTTTGATGCCGGCAACGACTCCCGGCGTGAAGGATACCTGCAACGCGGTTTCCATGTCCGGTACCCGAAACACGGTCGGTCCTGCGCCTGTTATGGCAACGCGCACGCCGTCTTTGGTTTTGGCCACAAAGGCCCCGACCACCGCGTAGCGTGACGCCGGGTTGGGGAACTTGCGATAGGCTGCGACTTCTGGAACCGGGAAGGTTACTTTTGTGACCAATTCCCCCTCTTCGAGCGCGGTTTCAAACATGCCCGTGAAAAAGTCGTCTGCGGAAATTTCGCGCGTGGTGGTATAAACGGTAGCGCCCAAACCGATCAGCGCGCCGGGATAATCTGCCGACGGATCGTTGTTGGCGATGGAGCCGCCGAGGGTGCCGCGATTGCGCACCTGCGGATCGCCAATCAACGCGGCCAGATAGGCCAGCGCCGGAATGGCTTTCTTAACCGCGGCTGAGGCCGCCACATCCGCGTGGCAGGTCATAGCACCAATGGTCACCGTATCGCCGTCCACGGAAATACCGCGTAATGCGTCAATACCACCCAAATCAATCACATCAGATGGCATCGCCAAACGCTGTTTCAGGGTCGGGATCAAAGTCATGCCCCCCGCCATGAAGGTGCCGTCATCGGCCCCGTCGAAGGCGCTTTTTGCGTCTTCTAAGGACGCTGCTTTTTTGTATTCAAAAGCGTACATCAGGCACCTCCCCGCGTGGCCTGCATGGCTTTTGCTCCGGCGGCGATTGATTTGACAATGCCATGATAGCCGGTGCACCGGCACAGGTTGCCTTCCAGTTCTTCCCGAATGGTCTTTTCATCTAACTCTTTGCCTTGATGGCGCTCGACCATGGCCAGGGCCGACATAATCATCCCCGGTGTGCAGAAGCCACATTGCAGGCCGTGATGTTCACGAAAAGCCTCCTGCATCGGGTGCAATTCCGTGGCCGACGGCGCAACGCCCTCAATCGTGGTCAGGTCTTGGCCATCCGCCTGCACCGCCAGCAGCGTGCAGGCTTTGACTGATTTACCGTTCATATGAATGGTGCATGCCCCGCACTGGCTGGTGTCACAGCCCACATGGGTGCCGGTCAGCCCGAGTTGGTAGCGAAGAAATTCAACAAGCAGGGTGCGCGGCTCAACCTCGCCGCTATGTTGTTTGCCATTGATCGTGAGCGAAATCTGCATGAATCAGGTGCGTCCGTTTATGTGCGATGAAACTTTAATCTTTAACCGATGCTTTTAATCGATCTCTTTAACCAAGGATAAGCCATAACGACAGCAAGGCGAAGAGGCCAATAACCGTCGTCAGCCAAATCTTGAGGGGGATGGGTTTGAAGGTTTTTACGGGGCTTTGTTTTTGATCTCCCTGCGCAGCAGTGGTGCTTGCCACGGCTTGTGCTGCCGGCGGTGAACCCGGAACAGGTGTGGCAGCGGGTGTAGGTGCGGGGTCTGGCACCGGTGCCGGTGCCGGCTCAGTCAACCCGGCTTTTGCCGCCGCCTCTTCACTTAATTTTGAGAAAAACTGGTCGGCCATTTTTTTGGCCGTCGAGTCAATCAAACGGCTGCCAATTTGCGCCAGTTTGCCCCCCACGTTGGCGTTCACCACGTAGCTTAATTGCGTGCCACTGTCGATGTCCACCAGACTGACTTTGGCGCCGCCTTTGGCAAATCCGGCCGCGCCGCCCTTGCCCTGGCCGGAAATCGTATAGCCATTCGGGGGGTCCATATCCGACAGCGTAACCTCGCCCGTAAACCTCGCCTTCACTGGCCCAACCTTGGCGAAAACTGTTGCTTCCAACTCCGTGTCAGAGTGTTTGGTGATGGTTTCGCAGCCAGGAATACACGCTTTCAGCACATCTACATCATTCAGGGCGTCCCACACGGCTTCCCGCGGGGCGGCGATGTCGTATGAGCCTTTCATATCCATGGTGTCGATCTCCTGCGTAAAAGTTCTGCACGGTTTGCCCCGCCGCTGCGAAAAATGCAACCGGGTCAGCGTGAATGTTCATTCAGTGTCGCTGTGGATCTTTAGTGCCCGTCCTCAGTACACGCCCCCAGTACCCGTCCTCAATGAGGATCGTGGGCAACCCCGGCCCCAGACGGCAGGCGAATGTCATCAACCAGATCCTGAACAGATTTTGGCGGTGGCGCTGTGGCGCGGGCCACGACAGCGGCGACCGCAAAATTCAGCAGCGCCCCGACAAAGCCGATTCCTTCCGGGGAAATGCCAAACAACCAATGGGCGTCGGTGTTGCTGCCCGGACTGATGAACTTGAAATACACGATATAGCCAAAGGTAAACACTAGGCCGACCAGCATGCCTGCAATCGCACCTTCCTTGTTCATCCGCTTTGAAAACACCCCCATCAGAATCGCCGGAAACAGCGAAGCGGCGGCCAATCCAAAGGCAAACGCCACCACTTGTGCAACGAACGCGGGCGGGTAAATACCAAACACACAGGCCAGGGCCAACGCTGCGGCGATGGCCATGCGGGCATACAGCAGTTCCTGTTTGCCGCTCAGGTTCGGCGAAAAGGTTTTCTTGAGCAGGTCATGAGACACCGCTGCGGAAATCACCAGCAGCAAGCCGGCGGCTGTGGAAAGCGCTGCCGCCAAACTACCTGCCGCCACCAGGGCAATCACCCAGTCGGGCAGGGCCGCAATCTCGGGGTTGGCCAGGACGATGATGTCCCGGTCCACATAGACCTCGTTGCTGTTGGCGGTGAGTGTGTTGTTCAGGATGCGCTCACCTACAGCGCCACGGCCGTCGGTAAAGTCGGGAATTCCGTCAAAGGGTGCGCCCGCGCGATATTGCAAGCGGCCATCTTCGTTTTTATCCGCCCAGGCAATCAGGCCAATGTCTTCCCAGTTGCGAAACCATCCCGGCGTTTCCGCGTAGGATTTTTCGTTCACGGACTCAACAAAGTTCAGGCGGGCGAACACGGCCACCGCGGGCGCGGTTGTGTAAAGAATGGCGATGAACACCAACGCCCACCCGGCAGACCGTCGTGCATCAGATACTTTGGGCACCGTAAAGAAGCGCACAATCACATGGGGCAAGCCAGCCGTGCCAATCATCAAAGCGGCCGTAATGGCAAACACGTCGATGGTCGATTTCGCACCGCTGGTGTAAGCGTCAAAGCCAAGGTCCATCAACACCCCGTCCAGGGTGTCCAGCACCGCGCGGCCCGATCCGTCCGCTAATGTGCCGCCAAAACCAAGCTGCGGCAGTGGCGATCCAGAGACGAGAATCGAGATAAAGAACGCGGGCACCATATAGGCAAAGATCAGCACGCAGTATTGCGCGGCCTGGGTGTAGGTGATGCCCTTCATGCCGCCGAGAGCTGCGTAAACAAACACAATGCAGGCCCCGATGATCACACCGGTTGCAATCTCAACTTCTAAAAAGCGCGAAAAGACAATGCCGACGCCACGCATCTGTCCGGCAATATAGGTGAAGGAAATAAAGATCAGGCAGACCACCGCCACCACGCGCGCGGTCTTTGAATAATACCGCTCGCCGATAAAGTCAGGCACGGTGAACTGCCCGAATTTTCTAAGGTACGGTGCCAGCAGCAAGGCCAGCAGCACGTAGCCGCCAGTCCAGCCCAACAGGTAGACCGCACCGTCGCGGCCCATGAAGGCGATGATTCCGGCCATAGATATAAAAGACGCCGCGCTCATCCAGTCCGCTGCGGTGGCCATGCCGTTGACCACCGGGTTCACCCCTCCACCGGCCACATAAAAATCATTGGTGGACTTGGCCCGCGCCCAAATGGCGATGGCGATATATAGCCCAAAGCTCAAGCCGACGAAGAGGTATGTCAGAGTTTGAACGCTCATGACGGGCCTCCCGTCACGCCCTTGGTTTTATC
>CAYGSZ010000047.1:0-10046 GCA_964352705.1 uncultured Rhodobacterales bacterium | reverse complement strand
GCTTTATCAAGGCGCTGCATCCCGATCACATACACAAATATGAGAATCACAAAAACGTAAATGGCCCCTTGCTGGGCAAACCAGAACCCCAGCGGAAAGCCTAAAAAGCTGTAGGCATCCAAGGCATCGGCAAAAACAATCCCGGCCCCGAAGGACACAGCAAACCAGATCACCAGCAGCACGCCCAAGAATTTCAGATTGGCATGCCAGTAGGCCGTCATGCGGGATTCAGAGAGCACCTCCGCCTCATGCCCGGAGTGACCGATGGGATTGTCCTGGTTGTCGTGGTGATAAACGTCCTGGGCAGGACGGTCGTGTTGATCTGGTGTGTCTTGATGTCCGGTCATGTCGGTTCCCCACATTTGTACACACCATAGACTAGCCTGCTATAATACAACATCAACCCAGCTTTCCTCAGGTGATCAACTTATAGAACCCCTTAAGACTCCTATGACCTCCGCTGAAACCGCACCGCAACTCCCGTCGCAAAACAGTGTTCCTGCTTTGCCAGAGGCCATCATCGCCGATATTTTGGATCAGGCGGTCAGCCGCTATGCCAAAAGTCGGCGTCAGCACATCCCCGATTTCGTCTCGCGCACTTATGGCTGGCGGGGCGCGTTCGTCATTCATCGCAAGGCCCTCGGCTGGGATTTGTTGCGGGCACCGGCCAATCTGGTTCTGTCGGGGGCAACCGGCGTGGCGCGTCTTGGCGGCGTCGCAGCGCGCGGCGTCGGGGCACGAAAAATCGGCGACCGTCTCGGCCGGTTTCAGATGATTCTCGATACGGATGTGGGCCGGGAAGTGGCCTGGCGCATTCATTCCGATCTGTTGGTCATTCCGTATCAACAACCGGGCCGATCAACTTTGGCCGATGCGCTGTTTGATGAAATCACACAAGACCCCCGTGTGTCCGCGCATCTTGAAAAAGTCATTGCCGCCATCGCCGCGGAGTCAGACAAGCGGGCCTTTCAGGCGCGGCTGAGTCGCGTGCTGTCGGAATACATTGGGCAGCGTGCGCCTGCGACCGATATTGCGACAGCTTTGATGACCGCCTCTATTGGCTATGCCGCCTATCATAAAGCCACGCCCGGTTTGATGTCTCTCAGTACAACTGTCGCGGCGTCACTGGCGCAGACCATCGCCGTCTCCGGTTTTTGGGCGGGGTCGACGGCGGGCAGTCTATACTATGCCGTCGCGGGTGCGCCCGCCGCCTCAACTTTGCTGACCGCCGGTGTGTTTGCCGGATTGGCCGTCCCGGCGGCAGCTGTCACCGCGCTCGCCGGGCTTGTGGCCGATCCGCTTCAGGCCTCCATCGGCTTGCATCATCGCCGTCTGCATCGCTTGATTGATACGCTGGAACATAATCTTAAATCGGATCATGAAAAGCGTTTGCCCTTGCGCTCGCACTATGCGGCGCGTCTGGTCGATCTGTGGGATTGGACCACCGTGGCCTACAACTTAACGGCCAACGCGGGTGTGAAGTAACAAAACCTAGCTGTTCTTTATCTCTCGCCTCTAGCTGTCGCCCCGGCCTTTACGAATGGCGCTCTTGCCAAATTTTGCCCGCACCGCATCCATGGCTCTTTCGATGCCTTTCACCTGATCCAGATCGCCGGACACCAGGTCGGGCAAATCAGCAACGGCAGACTCTGTTAAGGTTCCCGCGCCAATACCAATCAAACGAAACGGCCCGCGTTTGATCTCGCGCTCCAGCATGGGTTTGGTGGTGCGATATAAAATCTCCGCCAGTTGCGTCGGGGACGACAACGTTAAGGTGCGAGTTAGAGTTCGGAACCGCGCGGTCTTAAGTTTCAAGGTCACCGTTCCCCCCGCCAGGGATTTGGATTTCAGCCGTCCGGAAACATCCTCGCACAAGGGCCACAGGCGTTTGAGCAGAATTGCGCTGTCGCCAATGTCGTAATCGAACGTCCGTTCCGCCGAGATGCTTTTTGCCGCCCGGTTGGTGGTGATCCGCCGCGAGTCCTCGCCGCGTGATAGCTTTGCGAGATGCCGCCCGGTATCGCCATAGCGGCCTTCCAAATCCCGCGCCGAACAGGCTTGCAGATCGCCAATCCTAAACAAGCCATCGACCTTCAAGCGATTGGACAGCGATGGCCCGACACCCGGAATCGCAGCAATCGGTTGATCATGCAAATAACTCACGGCATCTGTGCGGCCAATCACGGCAAAACCATCCGGTTTGTCGCGGTCCGAGGCCATCTTCGCGAGAAACTTGTTGTAGCTGAGACCAATTGAAATCTGAATGCCAACCTCGCGCCACACCTCACGGGCTATGGCGGCCAAGGTCACGGCGGGCACGCGGTTGTGCAGACGGTTTGTTCCAGATAAATCCAGATAGGCCTCATCCAGCGAGACCGGTTCAACCACCGGCGTCGCCCGTTCAAAAATATCCCGCACCTGATGGCCCGCGATGCGATATTTTTCCATGTTGGGTTTCATCACCACCGCGTTGGGGCACATCTTAAGCGCCTTGTACATGGGCATGGCCGAGCGTGGACCGTACTGCCGTGCGATGTAACAGGCGGTCGAAACCACCCCACGTTTGCCGCCGCCAATCAATAACGGCTTGTCCCGTAGGCTCGGGTCATCGCGCTTTTCAACGGCGGCGTAAAACGCATCGCAGTCAATATGCGCGGTGCTCAAACGGGACAGTTCTTCGTGAAACACAACCCGCGCTGAGCCGCACTGTGGGCATGCCAGGAATGGCATGTCATCCGTGTAGAGGCAGTCGCGGCAGAGCGCGGTTAAGGAAGCTGTGGACTCCATGGTTCCAATAGGGGTTCCAAAAAGGTTTACCAAGTTAGGGCAATGAGGTGTCCAGTAGAGCTTTGCTCTTGACGGTTTTGTCGCAAAGCCCCACACCCCCCTGATATTAACATGTTCTATGCCTAGCCGCGTCCTGTTTCCCATCTTGTTGATGCAACTGGTGCAACGGGTGCGGAAAAAGGAAATCCAAGATGAGTGACCAACGCGGCGCCGCCCGCATGACAATGCTTGATCGCCCAAAAGGCCAAAACCCCCGCTATCTTTATCGCATGTTCGGCTTCATGAAGCCTTATAGCGGGGCGCTTTCTTTGGCCGCGATTGCCCTGGTGCTGACCGCTGGCGCGACACTCTCCATTGGTCTCGGCGTGAAATTCCTCATCGACAACGGCCTCAGCGCTGGTGATATGAGCTTTCTCAATCAGGGACTCTATTTTCTGATGGGCATTGTTCTGGTTATTTCCGTCGGCACTTATTTCCGGTTTTATTTTGTCTCCTGGGTCGGCGAGCGTGTCGTCGCCGATATGCGCCAGGCGGTTTACGCCCAGGTGCTTAAACTCAGCCCCGGCTTTTTTGAAGTTACCAAAACCGGCGAGATTCTGTCGCGCCTCACCACCGATACATCGCTGTTGCAAACCGTTATCGGTTCGTCTCTGTCTATTGCCTTGCGCAATGCACTGACTCTGATTGGCGGCATCGCGTTGCTGATTTACACCAACGCCAAACTGGCCGGGCTGGTGGCGCTGGTTATTCCCGCCGTCGTTGTGCCGATCATCTGGTATGGCCGCAAAGTGCGAAAACTGTCGCGCGACAGCCAGGACCGTGTTGCCGATGTCGGCTCCTATGCCGAGGAAAGCCTCAACGCCATCCGCACCGTTCAGGCCTACAGCCATGAAGCGGTTGATGAGTCCCGTTTTAGAAATGAAGTGGAGGGCGCGTTTAGCACGGCCATCCGCCGCATCTCGGCGCGTGCGGCGCTGGGCGGTGTCGTCATTTTGCTGGTGTTCGGGGCGATCAGTTTCATTCTCTGGGCTGGCGGGCGTGATGTCATCACCGGGGAGATCACCGCCGGAGAGCTGACGTCTTTCGTGTTTTATGCCGTGCTGGTGGCGGGTGCGACCGGGGCCTTAACGGAAGTCATTGGCGATTTGCAGCGCGCCGCAGGTGCCACTGAACGCCTGATTGAACTGCTTGAAACAGAGCCGGATATCCGTCCGCCCGCATCCCCCGTTCCCATGCCGACCCCGGCGCGTGGTGCTGTGCGCTTCGAAGATGTCACGTTCCATTATCCGTCCCGCCCGGATGTACCGGCCTTGAACGGGCTCAGCCTGGCTGTCACGCCCGGGGAAACTGTTGCTCTGGTCGGGCCGTCCGGCGCTGGCAAAAGCACGGTCTTCCAGCTGCTGCTGCGCTTTTATGATCCCCAGCGTGGCGCCATCTTTGTTGATGATGTGGATCTCACCCAGGCCGATCCCGTGGCCGCGCGCAGCCGCATTGGCTTGGTGTCGCAAGACCAGGTGATCTTCGCCGCAAATGCCTGGGAGAACATTCGCTACGGTCGTCCCGATGCCACGGATGACGAAGTTCGCGCAGCGGCGGAAGCGGCCATTGCAACAGAATTTCTGGACCGCCTGCCCGAGGGCATGGATACCTTTCTTGGTGAAAAAGGCATGCGCTTGTCCGGCGGACAAAAACAACGTATTTCCATCGCGCGTGCCATTCTTCGCGATCCAGCTGTGTTGTTGCTCGACGAGGCCACCAGCGCTCTGGATGCCGAAAACGAAAAGCTGGTGCAAACGGCGCTAGAGCGTGTCATGGACGGTCGCACCACAATGGCCATCGCCCATCGCCTGGCCACCGTGGTGAACGCAGATCGAATCGCCGTGATTGATGATGGCCGCTTGATTGCCACCGATACTCATAGTGCTCTGCTGTCCTCCAGCCCCTTGTATGCCCGCTTGGCCAAACTGCAATTCTCAGCCGACTCAGGGGCTTAAAGCCCAAGCTGAAAACCACTCTGAAGCGCTATTATTTAAGTCCTCGAGCTAACAGCAAAGCCCTGGCTATCAATAATCTTCGAGTCTAAACTAGCCCCTTAATGTTTATGTCCCGGCTGATCTTTCAACCAGAAAAGTCGGTGTGGGTAAGATGAGGTGGCCTTGCGAGACGGCAAGCAACAGGCAGCGGCAATCGTTCAAAGCTTGCGCCAACCCGTGCCTTTTTCTGAATCCGAGGTGTTGTCGCGCCTCCTGGACCTGGGCCAACAGAGCTACTTTGTTCTGGATGCTGAAACTGGCACCCTAATCTGGCCCGACCCGACTTATGCGTTATGGGGACGTGAGCCTGTCGCGGATGAAATTCTCACCTTGGATTGGGTCTTTTCAACCCTTCATGACCACGATCACGATAGCACGGTCGCTGCGTTCCTTGATCCGGCCTGGAACGACCTGACCCGGGAGTTCCGCATCCGCTGGCCGGATGAGTCTTGCCGCTATATTCGCACCCAAGCCCGCCGGGACCGGGATGAAAACGGTCGCATTGTTCGGGTCTTCGGATTGTTACAGGACGTGACCGAAGAGCGCCGTATTGCGGGCGAGTTGACAACCAACCGCACATTTTTGAATCTTGCGCTCCAGACCACCGCTCTCGCGATTTGGGAAATCAATCTTGAGACGGGTCAAATCACGGGGAATGAGCAAGTCAGCAAAATTCTCGGGTATGACCCGGAAGACTTGGTTCTTTCTGCGGATATGCTGGAAGCGCTCTGTCATCCTGATGACCGCGCGGCACGAGACCAGGCCATGCAGGCGCATCTCAGCGGGCGGCATCCAAGCTACACAAACGAACACCGCATCAAAGTAAAAAACGGCGATTGGATTTGGATACTGGTCAACGGCCAAATTGTTGAACGGCGTCCCGATGGCACCCCACGACGTATGGTTGGCACCACGCTGGACATCACCGCTCGTAAGGCCGCCGAACAGGATGTGGGTGCAGAGAATAAGCTGCTGTCTTTGGCGTTGCGTATGGGCGAGTTGGGCTACTTCCACCGCGATGCCAAAAGCGGCGCGGTGATATGGGGGCCGGAGACTTATAGTATCTGGGGTGTTGACCCCATTGTCGGCGGGCCGACGGCTGATTGGCTTATCTCCTCAATTCATCCTGAAGATCGCGACAATGTTGTCATGCGAATCCGCGATACGTCATGGAACGAAATAGAGCATGATTTTCGCATCATTCGGCCTGACGGGCTAACCAGGTACATTCGTGCCCGCTCGGTCCGGCAGCGCTGTGAAAAAGGCCAAATCGTTTCAAGTTACGGCATCTACCAAGATATCTCCCGGTTCCGCGAAATGGAGAACGCGTTGCTCGAAGGAGAGGCGCGGTTTCGATCAGTGTTTGAAACCTCGGGCGCGGGCATTGTTATTTCGGACGATTTTGGCGACGTGCGTTACGTCAACAAAGCGTTTGCCGGTTTGCTTGGCTATCAAACCGAAGCCTT
Organism: uncultured Rhodobacterales bacterium; assembly: GCA_964352705.1. Taxonomy (GTDB): domain Bacteria; phylum Pseudomonadota; class Alphaproteobacteria; order Rhodospirillales; family Rhodospirillaceae; genus WLXB01. The sequence goes on along the minus strand of CAYGSZ010000047.1, from coordinate 3,760 downwards.
GATTGGACGAAGCTTGATCTCTTTAAGCCCCGAAGGCGAAGACGATCCGGTTCTGGATTACGCCGAGAAATTGCGCAGTCAAACGCTGTCCAGTTTAAGTATCGAGAAGCGCTATCGTCATGCCCGCGGGCATGCTGTTTGGTTTAAGATCAACATCAACGTTGCCGAAAGTCTCAGGCTGGGTGAACGCATGTTTATCGGTGTTGCTCAAGACATCACAGAGCGCAAGGAAGCCGAGCAACGTGTGGGGGAAAGCCGCCGGCTTCTGGAAGAAGCACAGCGCCTTGGCAACATTGGTCATTGGAGTTGGACGCCGGACACCAATGCGATTGAATGGTCGAGCCAAATGTATCGCATTCTCGGTCTTGATCCTGACCAGCCGCATGACGGGCGGAAGCCATTCCGGGAGTATGTCCACACAGATGACCAGCCGTTGTGGGATCAAACCATAGAAAAAATTCTGACGGCTGGCGTCAGCGTATCGATGGAATTTCGCTTGGTCCGGGACGACGGAACCCTGCGACAGGTGCTGGGCCGTGCAGAGCAAGATAACCTGCCGTCCGGCGCACGGCGTGTGATCGGCACCGTGCAAGATCTCACCGGTCACAAGCGTAACGAAGAAGTGTTGCAGCGGGCCATAGATACGGCGGAGGCGGCCAATCGCGCCAAGTCAAAATTCCTGGCCAGTATGAGCCATGAACTGCGCACGCCGCTGAACGCTATTTTGGGCTTTGCCCAATTGCTCTCGCTCAACACCCGTGGATCTTTGAACGCCGATCAGCAAGGCTACGTCGATAACATCGTCCACGGCGGAGAACATCTTCTTGGCCTGATCAATGATGTACTTGATCTTGCCCGGATCGATTCAGGTCATTTTGCGGTCAACATCACCAGCGTGGACGTTGTTGAAACAACACAGCGTGTCATGGAGAACTTTAAGCAATTGGCGGAGTCACGCGCTATTACGATGTCGTTTGCGCAGGAGTCTGACCACTCGTCTGCCCCCGCGTTTAGCGCCCGCGCCGATCAGATGCGGCTGATCCAGGTCCTCGTCAACCTGACATCAAATGCCATCAAATATAATCGTACCGGGGGGCAGGTGATCTTTAAAATCAGCAAAACCGATGACGGGTATTGTCGCATTGGCCTTCAAGATACGGGTCAGGGCATTCCCAAAGACCGCACGCATGAGGTGTTTCAAAGTTTTAATCGCTTGGGGGCCGAGGCCACTGGCCAGGAGGGCACCGGCATCGGGCTCGCACTGTCAAAAAGCCTGGTCGAGCGCATGAATGGCCGCATCGGGTTTGAAACCGAAGCCACGGTTGGCAGCCATTTCTGGGTTGATCTTCCGCTAAAGGATTAAGGCCTTCTTGGTTAGTCTTCGCTGCCAGGCCCGCGTCGTAACATCTTCAAAGTGCCCCGTTGTTTTTTTGTCGCTTGCTGCCGTTTGACGGAGGCCAGCGACGGTTTGCTTTTGCGCCGAGGCGGGTCAACATGAGCGGCTTTGGCGATCAGATCGATCAATCTTTCTATGGCGTCTTCCCGGTTGCGTGTTTGATGCCGGTAGCGCTTGGCCTCGATGACGATCACGCCACGCTGAGTGGCCCGGCTTCCAGCGAGGGCGATCAGTCGTTTGCGCACAGGCTCCGGGAGAGATTTAGACCGCACGGCATCAAACCGCAGGTGCACCGCGCTCGACACCTTATTAACGTTTTGGCCGCCCGGCCCGGACGCCCGAATAAACGAAATCTCAAACTCTTTTGGGTCAAGTTGAATCTGGTCGGTGACATAAATCATGGCAGCTTTGGTATAAAATATGAGAGCCCTTCATTATGACACAGAAACGTCCTGCACTGTGATGTCCAAGTGTGTTATCCAAGCGTGATTCCAGGCTGCACATCTATTGTCACTCTCAACCCACTGGAGGTCTTCGCGTGTCCACCGCTGCTATACCCATGATTGAGCCCGGCGTGGCATTTGAGGATCTGGCCGAGAACTTTGATCTGTTTGATGATTGGGAAGACCGCTACCGCTACATCATTGATCTCGGGAAAAAATTACCGCCCTTGCCCGAGGTGCTCCATAACGATGTCTACAAGGTGCGGGGCTGTATGAGCCAGGTGTGGATTGTGCCGGGGCATGTGCCCGACGACGCCACTAAATTTGCCTTCGCCGCCGACAGTGATGCGCATATCATCAAGGGCCTGATTTATATTCTGGCAACCCTGTACACCGGCGTGAAGATTTCTGATCTTGCCGATGTTGATGCGGAGTCGGCGTTCGAGAAAATAGGTCTGGATCAGCATCTCAGCCCCAGCCGCCGCAATGGCCTGGTGTCCATGGTCGATCGTATTCGGGCCTCAGCCTCGGCCTAACGCGCGCGTGTTCAAGACGCTGCGTCGCCTGTGTTGTTGGTTCTGTCGGCTCGGTCGGTCATGTCTGCCTTGTCCTCAAGCTTTTTCAAAACACCCAGGGCAATGGGGTCTTCCGGAGCAACGGCCAAACACTCTGAGACAAGCTTTTTTGCTTCGTCTGTTTTCTCAAGGTGTAACAGCACCTCTGCAAGGCTGGCTTTGATGGTTATATTTTTGGGATCAAGTCCGGCTGCATTTCTAAGCGCATTCAATGCCGATTTGAAGTCTCGTTTGCCCAGGTACACCACCCCTGTTTGGTGAAAAATACTGGCGTCTTGCGGGGCGATGCTTGCCGCGCGGGTCAAGCTTGCCAGCGCGTCATCCCAGCGGTGACGCTGGGTTGCAATTCGCGCCAGACCCACAAAAGCCTGATGCAGTCTTGGCTCGATTTCGACAGCTTTCAGATAATAGGTTTCGGCCTGGGCCAGGTTGCCGTAGCGCTCATGCAGGTTGCCAAGATTGCCATAGGCCGAGGCCGCGCGCGGGTTGAGCATCAGGGTGGTTTGAAACGCCGCGATGGCGCTATGCGGGCGGCCCCATTTGCGCAACACCGCGCCGAGATTGTTGTGCGCATCTGCATAGTCAGGGCGCAGGGCTATGGCGCGTCGAAAGCAGCTTCCGGCGGCTGTGAGACGGCCTTCATTGAAGTGCGTGGTGCCGCGTTCTTTAAGGGACTCTGCCGTTTCGTTGGAGGCGGACGGGCGTTGGGCCGAGCCAGATGTGAGGCCAGTGGTGAGACCAGAGGTCAGGCGTTTTACCAGCTCGTCTGCGGCGGCTCTTACCATACTGTGCTGTCAGTCTAGCGGTTGAAGCCGAACCAGCGCGCGAAGGCAGAGCGGATTTTTTTCCAGCCCAGGCCGCGGTTCAAACTCATGGCAATTTTAAAGGCCTCAATGGCTTTCTCTTTTTGGCCCAGGAACTGATAGGCCTCGCCCATATTGTAATGCGCATCCGCATGAGACGGGTCCAACTGCGTTGCTCGACGCAGCGGAATAAGCGCCTCTTCGTTGCGGCCCAGCGCCATCAAAATAACACCGGCATCGGCTTGGTAGATGGCGCTGTTCGGTTCGGCGCGAATGGCCGCGTTGATATGCGGCAGCGCTGCATCGTGATCTCCGGCCCGATAACAGTCCACGGCTTTGGCATGTTCAGCCTGATGATCGACAGAGCTTGCCGTGCCCAGGGTGTTGTTTTGCTTGCGTTTCACAGACCGCTCCGTTGTTCGTCCTCGCACGGCTATCACCGGCGAACATTTTTTTCTTAAGCCCGTTTGGACCCAAACATTTATGTACGTTTGGACCCAAACATTTATGTACGTTTGGACCCAAACATTTATGTACGTTTGG
>CAYGSZ010000046.1:0-14262 GCA_964352705.1 uncultured Rhodobacterales bacterium | reverse complement strand
AAGCTTCTGCGGGCTGCTCTTAAGTCTTGTTTCAGATAGAGTATGCAGACAATGGTTAGTCCAACAGCCCTTCCACTCGGCAACTTCGCCGGCACGATCCGCGATGCCAAACCTGATGATTTCAACGATATAGCGGCACTTTATGGCTATTTCGTTGAAACCAGTGCCGCGACCTTTGAATTTGTGGCCCCGGATTCTGCGGAAATGCTGAAACGCTACCGGGATCTGGTCGAGCAGGGCCTTCCGTACCTGGTAGCTGAAGAAAATGGAAAAGTTGTTGGCTATGCCTATGCAGGCCGATACAGAACCCGGCCCGGATATCGTTATACGGTTGAGGATTCCGTCTACGTGGATAAGGACTTCCTTGGTCGTGGTATTGGTCGGCTTTTGCTGTCAGCCCTGATTGAGCGCGCGACGGCGCTTGGCTACCGCCAAATGATTTCTGTTATTGGGGATTCTGCAAACTCAGCCTCAATTGCTCTGCACAGCCAATTGGGTTTCAGAGTGATTGGCGCCCTTCCGTCAACAGGGCGTAAGTTTGAGCGTTGGATTGACAGTGTGCTGATGCAGTTGGCCTTGGGTGATGGAAACTCTACCCCACCCGTGAACTAATAATTTTACTTTACGGTCAAAGCACCACTGCCAAAAAGCGAAAGGCCCGCTAACAGCGGGCCTTTGCAAAACCTTTATTACTAATAGTCAGCTTACTTTGGTGTCACCATCGGAGCGACGGCGGTCGTGAGATCGAAAAATGAAAACTCTCTGTTTTTAGAGCAGTTGCTTGCAATGGCACCGGTAATCGCTGGCTTATTTTCGACCGGAATTAGTAATTCTGGATCCTTAGTATTTACGTAGCCTTGGACAAATGCAAAAGCCCAGACGTCTGCAATATCAGCTTTCAAAATGTCAGTCGCGGCACCGGTGCGACCATCAGCATACTCTCCACACATGTAGGTCTGTGGATTGAAATCATTGCTGAGCGTGTTGGGCACATCTCTGCGGCGATCAGACGCAACATATTCAGACACCGTGAGCAACGTCACTTCTGGATTCTCGCGGCATTTAGAAAGAACTGCGCCAATAGAATCTTTTTCAGCGTCTGAGTCATCAGTCCATTTTAGCTTTTCCTGGCCAGAATAATTACCCGTGAGATATCCCATAACCCAAATTCTGGCGATATCAGACCGGCCCTTGTTGGTTGCGCTATCACCTTGGCCATTTACATAATCCAAGCAGCGCATGTTGGCGGGGTGAAAATCACCCGATTGTGCCTGGGCAGCGCTGACGGATAAGCCCATTGCTACTGCTGCAGCACCGATAAGTTGGATCGTTTTGACCATTGAAATAGTCCCCCTGTTTAAGTGGCAGAAGGCCGCAACTCAGCGACCCTATGAGCGGAACGTGGCATGCAGTTTGCGGGGTGTCAACGGACTAGCACAAGCGCCTTTGCCACATTTTTGACTGATTTATTCATATCTAAAATTACAAGTGATTTAAGTATCCCACGCTGCATCCTCGATCACCAGTTGAACGTCCGAGCGGCCTTGCCATGTATCTTCCCGGAGACTGCCTGCCAGGTGAATAGAACGACCCTGGGTATTGAGCAGGGCGTATCCAAGTTCAGAGTCGGTGCAATTAAAAGCGATTGCTTTTAAGCGACCGCCGTCACGACCAGTTGCAATGCATCGGACATGCCCATTACCAACAATGTCGGATTTGACGATCTGGGCTGCCGAAACCACGATCTTAGGTTCGTCGTTTCCGGCACCGAATGGCTCCATGCTTGAGAGACGCTTTACCAAATCTATCGTTGCCCCACTTGGTGCCACGATGGCGTCGATCGTGTAGGACGGCAATCGACCGCCATCGGCAACCTGATCAGAAATATGTTTTGCGAGAAAAGTTTTAAACGCTTCGAGTTTATCAACTTCGACGGTAAAGCCTGCTGCCATGGCATGACCACCGCCGTTAAACAGTAAACCGGCATCCCGCGCGGCAAGCACGGCCTGCCCAAGATCAACACTCGGCACAGAACGACCAGAGCCCTTGGCCATACCGCCATCGAGAGCAACCACACACGCTGGCAGATCATACCGTTCACGCAGACGACTGGCGACAATCCCAATAACGCCAGGATGCCACTTATCTCCCGCGACAAAAACAACGTGCGCGTCCGGCTCTTCAGTACTCTCGGCCTTTTCAATAGCCTCAACAAGAACGGCCGCTTCAATGTCTTTGCGATCCGCATTGTATTCGTTAAGTCGCATGGCCAGGACAGTAGCCTCATCTGGATCTTCGCTAACCAATAGCCGCGTGCCCAGCGACGCTTCGCCAACACGTCCACCTGCGTTAACCCGAGGCCCTAACATATAACCAAGATGAAAGGCTCTCGGCGGCTCTTTAAGACCAGCCACATTGCCCAGAGCAACGAGGCCAATATTTTGCCCGCGCGCCATAACGGAAAGGCCATGATTCACATAAGCCCGATTGAGCCCTTTGAGGGGAACGACGTCACACACTGTTCCTAACGCCACGATATCGAGCAACGTGCGCAAATCAGGCTCAGTCTTGCCAGATCGGCTGTACCAGTCGAGATCACGCAGGCGGCGATTAAGCGCCACAAGAACTAAAAACGTTACACCGACCGCCGCAAGATGACCTTGCCCGCTGGTATCGTCTAGTCGGTTGGGATTAACAACGGCGGCAGCTATAGGAAGTTCTGCCTCTGCTTTGTGGTGATCAATGACTACGATATCCAAGCCAGCGTCTGCCGCAGCGGCTAAAGGTTCATATGCGGTGATGCCACAGTCCACCGTAATCGCAATGTCGGCCCCCTCCTCGCGCAGTTTTAATAAGGCAGGCGTGTTCGGGCCATAGCCTTCTTTCATGCGATCTGGGATATAACTTTCAACAGTGATACCAAGCGCCCTGAAGAAACGAATCAATATCGCGGACGAAGTCGCCCCATCGACGTCGTAATCACCAAAGACGACGATCTTCTGATCAGCCTCAATTGCAGAAACAAGCCGTGTGACAGCAGTATCCATACCCGTCAAAATTGACGGGTCCGGCATAAGGTCTCTTAAGGTCGGGTTTAGAAACGGCTCGGCGGTCTCTCTTGTAAAGCCGCGCGCGGCAAGAATACGGGCGACCGCATCTGGCAAGTCTAAAGTTCTGGCTAAATCTTTAATACCTTGTTCGTCAGGAACCGCGGTTTGCCAAACACGCCCTTGTAGAGAGTGTTCAACACCCAAGCAGGTTGTAAGAGGTGACGTAGCGTCAGACATTTGCGCCTAAAGGGATTCCTCACCTTCGAAACGATGATGCGCTTCGATGTAGCGAACGGTCCCTGATTTTGACCGCATGACCAGAGAATGCGTAATCGCACCACCGGCAAAACGTCGCACACCTTTCAACATGGCTCCACTGGTTACACCGGTCGCGGCAAACATGACATTGCCCTTCGCCATATCTAGCATGGAGTACTTGCGATCCAGATCTTCAATACCCCACTTCCGCGCACGCGCTTTTTCGTCTTCATTACGAAAGAGCAGACGACTCTGCATTTGGCCGCCAATACACCGCAACGCAGCAGCAGCAAGAACACCCTCGGGCGCGCCGCCAGAACCGATGTAAATATCAACACCGCTTTCTTTTTCAGCTGTCGCAATAACACCAGACACATCACCATCAGAGATTAACATGATGCGGGCACCCGCTTCGCGAACACGGGCCATAAGTTCTTCATGCCGGGGGCGGTCAAGAATACAAACAACAAGGTCTGAGACTTCACAGTCCTTGGCCATTGCGAGAGACTTAAGATTATCTGCAGCACCGTTGTCGATGTCGACAACACCGGGGGGCAAACCCGGCCCGACAGCAATTTTATCCATGTAAACATCTGGCGCATTGAGGAAGTTGCCGGCCTCTGCCATGGCGATAACTGCGAGTGCATTTGGTCCGCCTTTGGCGGTAATCGTCGTGCCTTCTAACGGATCAAGGGCAATATCAATCTTGGGGCCTTCGCCGCTGCCAACCTTTTCACCAATATAAAGCATTGGCGCTTCATCGCGCTCACCTTCGCCGATCACAACTGTGCCATCGATGTTGAGACTGTTCAGTGCCTGTCGCATGGCATCCACCGCAGCCTGATCCGCCGCCTTTTCATCGCCCCGCCCCATCAAACGGGATGCCGACAAAGCCGCAGCTTCTGTGACGCGAACCGTTTCAAGCGCAAGATTTCGCTCGAGTACATTATTGAAGCTGCTATCAAGTTGCAGTGACATGATACCTCTCAGACTTACCAGACATCCAGGTTCTAACTGGTCTACACCCAGAGTCAAATTGCCGTTTTATGAGGCGCCCCAGACATTCCAAATGTCATTCGCCCCAGACATTCTCAATACGAATAACCTGCGGGGACTCGACCATTGCGGCATTGGCTTTCAGTGCTGCTAAGGCCGCTCGCAAGTCTGATTCTTTGACCGCGTGTGTAACGATGACAACATAAGCATTGCCGTCGTCATCATGATCTCGCTGCAGGATCGACTCCATAGAGATGTTATGATCCCGGAAAGTGGACCCGATATCTGCAAAGACACCCGTGCGATCAACCACTTTAAGCCGAAGGTAAAAAGCACCATGGCGCTGCTCAATCGTCACTGGTTTTAAGTCAACCAGCTTCTCGGCAGGCACCCCAAGGGGCGGTGTAAAACGGTTGGCGGCAATATCAATAATGTCGGCGACTACCGCAGAAGCTGTTGGACCGGCGCCGGCCCCGCGTCCCTCGTAGACAGAGCGGCCAACAAAGTCACCTTCCGCAATGACGGCGTTAAATGACCCATCTACAGAGGCCAACGGCCCCTCTTGGTCAATAAGGCAGGGATGAACCCTTTGGTACACACCATCCTCCGTTCTGCCAGCAAGACCGAGAAGTTTAATGCGATAACCAAGATCACTGGCATAAGCAAAATCGAGAGCAGAGATCGTTCGAATGCCTTCAATATGCACATCTTTGAAACTTACCTTGGTCCCAAAAGACAGGCTGGCAAGAATCGCGAGTTTGTGAGCGGCATCAACACCATCAATATCGAAACCAGGGTCTGCTTCAGCGTAACCCAAATCTTGAGCATCCTTAAGGACATCCGCGAAATCGCGCCCGGTGTCCTCCATCGTGCTCAAGATGTAATTGCACGTGCCATTAAGAATACCGATAACACGTTTGATATCGTTACCGGCTAGACCTTCTCGCAACGCTTTGATGATTGGAATGCCACCAGCGACTGCGGCCTCATAAGCAAGTGTTTTGCCTGCTTTTTCCGCACTGAAGGCGAGTTCTGTGCCTACTTCAGCCACGAGCGCTTTGTTAGCTGTGACAACATGCCGACCAGCCACAAAAGCAGCTTTGGCAAGGTTAAGAGCCGTGCCTGATGATCCACCTATCAGTTCAACGATAACATCAGCATCTGCGTCGGTGGCCATTACGACGGGGTCGTCAAACCATTTGTAAGACGATAAATCGACGCCACGGTCTTTGCTTTTATCGCGCGCAGAAACGGCCGTAACTATAATCTGACGCCCGCAACGAGATGCAATGAGATCTGCATTGCGCGTTAGAACCTCTATGGTTCCAACACCAACAGTGCCCAGGCCCGCAATCGCGACTTTCAAGGGATCACTCATGCCCGCGCCTTAGCTTTTTCCGCAGCCTCAATTATTTTGTCGGCGTCCGTCATGAACTGTTTGACGCTGCGTATGGCCTGACGAATACGATGTTTATTTTCAACCAGTGCGATGCGGACAAAGCCCTCGCCGTTTTCGCCAAATCCTGTTCCCGGTGACACGGCCACTTGTGCGTGCTGAAGGAGAAGTTTGGAAAAACCCATGCAACCAAGATGCTGAAAAGGCTCTGGCACCGGTGCCCAAGCAAACATGGTGGCCGGTGGCGATGGAATGTCCCAACCCGCCTGAGAGAATCCTTCAATTAAAACGTCACGTCGACCTTTGTAGATTTGCCGAATTTCTTCAACACAATCCTGCGGACCATTTAGGGCGGCGGCGGCGGCCACCTGGATTGGCGTAAAAGCCCCATAATCCAGATAGGATTTGATGCGCGTTAAGGCACCAATCAGAAATTTATTTCCGGCCACAAAACCGATACGCCATCCCGGCATGCTGTAGGTCTTGCTCATGGACGTGAATTCGACAGCGATTTCTTTCGCACCCGGCACCTGCAAGATGGAAGGCGGCGGATTATTGTCGAAGTAAATTTCAGAATACGCCAAGTCTGACAAAATCCAGATTTCATGCCGACGACAGAAATCAACCACTTGCGCATAAAAATCTAGATCCGCGACCAACGCAGTCGGATTGGACGGATAATTCAAAATGAGCGCAACGGGTTTAGGGACGCTGTGCGTTACTGCCTGCTCCAAAGCCTGCAGAAAGTTCTCATCGGGAATAACCGGCAGATACTGCACTGAGCCATCCGCAATTATAAAACCGAACGGATGAATGGGATAACTCGGATTGGGTGTCAAAACCGTATCACCGGGGCTGGTCATGGCCGAGGCTAGATTGGCGAGCCCCTCTTTCGATCCCAGCGTCACAATGCACTCTGAATTCGGATCAATCGACACATTGAACCGGCGTTCATAATATGCAGACAGCGCCTTCCGCAGGCCTTTGATCCCCGCAGATGATGAGTATCTATGAGCTTTTGGATCTCTTGCCGCCTCAACTAGTTTATCAACAATATGGGACGGCGTGGCCAGGTCGGGATTACCCATACCGAGGTCGATAATGTCCTCACCTGCCGCGCGCGCAGCAGCCTTCATAGCGTTCACTTCTGCAAACACGTAGGGCGGGAGGCGCTTAATGCGATGAAATTCTTGGGGCATGGGATTCTTATATATCTGGAGTTAAAAAAGCAGAGAATTTGATTGTGAGATAGGTTTTACAGCGCTGGTCCCGCGCTGGCGAGGACTTAATCTATAGATTTAGTCCTCTATGCGGCAACTTCCCGGCGTTATTTGGGCAGTATTTTAGGCCTCAGTAATCGAGATAGATCTCAGTGCGCTGATTTCCGCTCTCACCGGCAGGCATAACTTCATAATACAGCGGTTCATTGTCAGACACCGCGCCGACAAACAACCGGTCTGCGGGCAAACCTTTAGCCATTAGAGCCGAAGCCACTGAATTCGCGCGATTAAGAGAAATCTGGAAATTTGCGAGCTTGTGCTGCAAGGGATCAAGATCCTGGGTCCGGCTGGAAGCATGACCGACAACCCGAATAACACCATTATATTGGTCTCTCAAATTGATCACTTCATCCAAGGCACGACGGTCAGCTGCTGTGAGATTGCTGCTCCCGCGCGGGAATGTCACCGTCGTAATGTGTGTTGAAACCCGATAAGCGGACGGATCATAAGAGGACATGGCGTTTGGAAACGATGTGTTTGGAACCGATGTGTCTGGAAACGATGCCATCTGAGGCGCAGCTCCAACGCTATCGCCCCCACTAACCGTGATGGATTGGTTATACAGCGTCGTTTCTGTGGTTGCGTCCGGACGCCCTGGGACCTGCGGAACCGGCGGCGGTGGTGGCGCGCTCTCAGCAGACTCAGGCGGTGGCGGTGGTGGTGCTGCGCCTAGACGCTCGGCCAATGAAGGTCGGTTTCTCGGTACGGTTTCAACTTGGGTGACCGGAGCTACAGGCACAGCTGCTGGTGGCGTTGGCCCATCGCTCGTTTGATCCCCTGAGGCGGCACTATCCTGCAACGGCCTGACCGCAACAGGTTCTCGGCGCCTAACTTGCTCTGTGTATTGGGCTTGTGCTCGGTCTGCAATGAGACCCTCAGTGGCAGCTGCACGCTCGGCAGCCGCACCTTGTGTGGACGCGCCTTCTGGCACAGCAGCTAGGTCTGGAAATCCGGCCGTAGACTCATCAGCAAACTCGTCATCATCGCTGGAAAAAACACTCCCGACGGCGTCAGTGGTGCCATCCCAGACATCCGTAACTGTTGAGCATGCACTTAGCGCTAGTGACACCAGGAGTGGAGCCAACCAACGGGGAAGCGCTAGCGAAAGGCCAGGACTGTTTTCCGTGGCTTGATTATCAGACGCAGCATCCATGAATAGCCCCACTTCTTCATCTCAAACTCCGGCATTTATCCGGATAAATTTTGTATAGCTTACACGCGTAGAATTTTGAGGGATATCCCCAGCTATTGCCCTAGACAACAAGGGTCATTCCGCCTATTCCATACCCTGACTTCGACCGGAAAAAAACCTCTAAAGGTAAGCTAACGCAAAGCGGCCAAAACGAGACTCTGCTAAGATATTAGTGCATACGGCTCAGTCTTTGGTCATTCTCCGGGCCTTATTTTGAAAAACACAGCGCTCATAATACCTACCGGAAGCAAATCATCATGACTCAAGATGGCAAGAATCAGACCTCAACCGAGGCGGACGTCGATATGGCCCAAACCATGGCCAGTATCGCTGAGCGGTCTCAACGGCTGGTTTCCGGTTTCATAGCCCGCAATGCATCAGGCGAAACAATGGATATGAGCGAATCGGCTCATATCGGTGCTGCCTTTATGGAACTCAGCCAGAAAATGATGCAGGACCCCTCGCAGTTTGTTGAAGCGCAGGTAAACCTCTGGAACGACTACGTTTCATTATGGCGCAATACGACCCTAAAGATGCTGGGTGAAGAAACAGAGCCCGTGATTGAGCCCGAAAAAGGAGACCGCCGTTTCAAAGATGAAACGTGGCAGGAAAATGAAGTCTTTGATTTCATTAAGCAGTCGTACCTTCTGACCTCCCGCTGGATGAATGCAACCGTGAAAGACGTCGAGGGTTTGGACCCTCAAACGGCACGCAAAGTCGATTTTTATACACGACAGTTCGTAGATGCCATTGCCCCAACTAACTTCGCGATGACCAATCCGGAAGTGCTGCGCGCCACTGCCGAAAGCGGCGGCGAGAACCTGGTTAAGGGTTTGGAGCATATGCTTGATGACCTTGAGAAAGGGAAAGGCAAGCTCCGGATTTCGATGACAGACGAAGAGGCCTTTGAGGTTGGCGTGAACGTTGCTGTAACCCCGGGCAAAGTGGTCTTCCAAAATGATCTCATTCAGTTAATCCAATACAAACCAACAACAGAACAGCAGTATTCAACACCGCTGCTGATCATGCCGCCCTGGATTAACAAGTATTACATCCTCGATTTACGTGAGAAGAACTCATTGGTGAAATGGGCGACAGACCAAGGGTACACCACCTTTGTTGTCTCCTGGGTGAACCCGGATGAGTCCCTCGGTAAAAAATCGTTCGAAGACTATATGTTAGAAGGCGCGATTGGCGCGATTGAAGCCGTGAAATCTGCCTGTAAAGTAAACAAGGTACACGTCACTGGTTACTGTATTGGTGGCACGTTGTTGTCAGCGACGCTGGCGTACTTAAAAGCTAAAGGTGATACGAGCGTCAAAACCGCAACCTTGATGACAGCACTGACGGATTTCAGCGAAGTTGGCGACATACGTGTCTTTATTGATGAAGGCCAAGTTGAGGGCCTAGAGAAACGCATGGATGAAAGCGGCGGCTTCCTTGAGGGTGCCGATATGGCCGCGACCTTCAACATGCTTCGATCAAATGATCTGATTTGGTCGTTTGTGGTGAATAATTATCTGCTGGGCAAAGACCCCTTCCCGTTTGACCTGCTGTATTGGAATTCAGACTCCACCCGTATGCCAAAAGCGATGCACAGTTTTTATCTGCGCAACATGTATCTCGAAAACAATCTGGTTAAACCTGGCGGTATAACCCTAGACGGTGTTCCGATTGACCTCAGCACCATCGACCTGCCGACCTACATGATTTCCTGTAAAGAAGATCATATTGCGCCATGGATTTCGACATACGAAGCTACTCAGTTCCTTAAAGGTAAGGTTCGGTTTGTGCTTTCAGCGTCTGGCCATATCGCTGGCGTTGTAAATCCACCCGCTGCCGGTAAATATTGCTATTGGACCAACACTAAAAATCCAAAGTCTGCCGAGAAATGGCTCAAAGACAGCACAGAACATGCCGGGTCTTGGTGGACGGATTGGGATGCATGGTTGAAACCGCAATCTGGCAAAAAGATCAAGGCGCGTATACCTGGTAAGGGTGGTCTCAAAGTCATTGAGGATGCACCCGGGGCTTATTGCAAAGCGCGCGCGGGCTAGAACTGCGGAGCCCTAGTAAATCAGCGTTTTACGGCACCCTGCGACGGTTACGGTTAGGGCCCTTTGAGGGGAACTCAGGGCTCAGTCCACACCTTTTTGCTCTCGGCAGATCTCAATTCGTTAGGAGTTCTTTGTATTTCTGGCCAAGGTCCACATATCTCTGGATTTGGGTTGGAAAGCTTGCCGCTTCTTCAGCAGAGACATCACGAATATATTTTGCGGGCGTACCAGCCCAGAGCTGCCCAGCCCCCACGCGCTTTCCAGGAGCAATAAGCGCACCGGCCGCGACCATGCCCCCCTGCTCCACAACAGCACCATCCATAACGGTCGCTGACATGCCTACAAAACAATGATCTTCAAGTGTACACGCATGAATCATCGCCATATGGCCGATGAGCACATCATGTCCGATAAGGGTTGGGTGGTCTTTGGAAGACACGTGGACCACCGTGCCATCCTGTATATTGGTTCTTGCGCCGACGCGGATGTAATTCACATCACCGCGCAAGACAACATTGAACCATATACTGGCTTCTGCGCCGATCTGCGTGTCGCCAATCACTGTCGCGTTCGAGGCAATAAAAGCACTCCGATCAATCGTCGGCCACACATCATTCCACGGCACGATCAGCGGTTTGGCTGCGGAACTCATTATGGAAACATCGGTGGGAGCATAAGCCCGGTTGATTCTGGCAAGCCAAACATCACATTCATATTTTGTATCGCCTGGCCCGACGCGCCCTTGACCAAGTTATCTTCAACCGAGCAAATAATCATGCGTCCCTTTAAGCGGTCAGCCGTGACGCTCATGAAGCAATGATTAGAACCGCGCACGTGGCGTGTCTGGGGAATACTCCCTTCGGGAAGCACTTTTACAAACGGTTCGTCTTTATACGTTTCTACCAACTTAGCGCGCACTTCTGATGCACCGTTGCCATCAAGACCACGAACGTAAATTGTGGAAAAAATGCCACGGTTCATCGGCACTAGGTGAGGCGTAAAGTTGACAACAATTTTTCGCCCCGCCGCACGTCCGAGTTCTTGCTCTATTTCTGGTGCATGTCGGTGATACCCAACGCCATACGCGTGAATGCCTTCGCTGACCTCTGTGAACAGCGATGTTTCTTTCGGCGCGCGCCCCGCGCCCGACACACCTGATTTGGCATCGATAATGATATCATCGGCATCAATCATGCGAGCCTTTACGAGGGGAATCAGCGGCAACAAAGCCGACGTAGGATAACATCCCGGATTGGCAACAAGCCGTGCTTTCGCGACGGCCTCACGGGCATGCTCAGTCAAGCCATATACGGCCTCTTCCTGAAGGATCGGCGCACGATGAGCATGGCCGTACACATCGTCGTAAAGACTAACATCAGATAGCCGGAAGTCAGCCGACAAATCGACAATCTTTTTGTCACTTGGTAAATCGGCAATGACATCCTGCGTTGTACCATGAGGCAAAGCACAAAAGACGAAATCAACTTCATCCCAATCGACATCATCAATCGTCACTAAGTCTGGGAGATCAAGCCAAGCCAAATGCGGGAACACAGCGCCCAGTGATTGGCCAGCCTTACGGTCGGCTGTTAATGCCGTAATAACCACGTTGGGGTGGTTAGCAAGCAAACGCACCAGTTCAGCACCGGTGTAACCGCTGGCTCCGAGAATAGCTGTTTTAATGGGTTTATCCATTTTTCTGCTCGATCTTGATCATTTGTTTTGACACTGGACGTTTACACCAACTGGCCTAATGGCGAAAGGTGAAGCAAAGACTAGGACGGTCGATCAATCCAGGCTTTGAGGCGTTCGGTGACTTGCGACATGAACTGGGTATCTGCACCTAATGTGCGACGCATCAAGACCACAGACGCATACCATGGGCTTTTATCCATCTCCGTGAACCAGTACCACATGCTTGCCATTCCCAAAGGCGGAACCAGTACCCATGTTTCTTTACCCAGGGCTCCAGCCAAGTGCGCGGTTGAATTCGACACCGTAATGACGAGGTCTAACGCCGCAACCTGAGCGGCTGGAGGGTCTAGTGATTCGTCTAAATGAGCAGTAGGGTCAGTAATCAAATTGGCACCAACGCCTTGCGCAATTGCAGCCATCTCTTGCCGCGTTGCGCCATACTGTAGGTTTACGAACGTCACGTCAGGTACCTGCAGAATCGACTCCCAAAGATCGACAGGAAGACTCTTTTGACGGGCTGTCGCAGCTGCAGGACTGCCCCATGAAATACCAACCAACAGATTATCGCCACCCAAAGCACGGTACTCCATGGCAAAGGCTTCCTTTTGGTCTTCATCCGGCCACAGAAACGCCTCGACAGGAACTTGCTTTAAGGCGTCCAGTGCACGGTGTCCGATCAACTCAAAAACTGGCGCCTGGATATCAAAGGAATTTTCTTCTTCAATAGATGTCGCCCCTTGAACGACGACCTCTATTGCAGGAAAAGACCTTTCGAACAAAGACGCAAGGCGAGGATCACATTCAAAGGTTACACGTTCAGCCTCAGCTGTGATTTTATTGATGAGTGAAGCGCACAGGATAGCCTCCCCAAGGCCTTGCTCGCACCATATTAGGATCGACTTCCCAAGCAGGCTTTCGCCTTTCCATGGTTGTATCTGTGAGTAACGTGATGCCGTGCGTGACCATCTGCGCCACCTGCGTGATCCATAGTCTTCCCATCCCTCTTGAATCCGACCTTGCATCATTCGGATGAGGCCGCGATTAACCTTTGCATCTGCAACGTGCTCTGTGAGCGAAACGGCGGCATCAAACGCCTTATAGGCCGCTTCCAGGTTGCCTTGAGAGAGAAAGAGTTTGGCAAACCCTGTTTCAACAGCCGGATCGGGAGGTCCTAACTTCTTTGCGAGCGCCAAATCCACGACGGCCTCTGCGAAAGCGCCCATGTCTGTCGCCACGGATGCACGGCCAATCAAAGCAGCCCGGAAATTCGGATCAATCGCAAGGGCTCGACTAAAAGCATCCTTGGCACTTTCCCACTTCGTATCAGCCTGAAGTGCGCTTCCTAAATTACTGAAATACCCTGCATGCTGATCATTCAAGCCTATGGCCGTTTCAAAGTTCTCAATAGCTTCAGCGAGCCGTCGCTGGTCGAGCAAGATCAGGCCAAGCGTATTTGCGAGACGCGCACTGTTTGGATTAACCGCAAAGGCAGCTTTGGCGATCTCTTCGGCACGGCCCCATTTTTTATTCGCGCGCGCAATAATTGCCAAAAGATTGAGTGCGTCTGGCTGCTGGGTGTCAATTTTAACTATGCGCTCACACGCAGACTGAGCGCCTGGCAGATCACCGGCGTTAAAGCACGTAGCAGCTTCCTGCATGAGTTCGGCTATGGAAGACGGAGCATTCGTCATGAGTAATCAATGTCTCGCTTCAACAGAATCTGAAAGAGAATGTAATAGCTTCACCACACAAAGAAAAAGGGCGCTGCCAAAAACAACGCCCTTTCTTAAAACTGATATGGTGACGTGTTTTAACGCTTGGAGAACTGGAAGCTACGACGGGCCTTGCGGCGGCCATACTTTTTACGTTCAACAACACGAGAGTCACGGGTAAGAAAACCGCCCTTCTTAAGAACAGGGCGCAGATCCGGTTCAAATAGGCTCAAAGCCTGCGATATTCCATGGCGAAGGGCACCAGCTTGCCCAGAAAGACCGCCACCAGATACCGTGCAGTAAACATCAAACTGATTTTCTCTGTTGGTCACCTGAAACGGTTGATTGATCATCATCCGCAGAACCGGGCGTGGAAAATAGTTCTCCAATTCACGGCTGTTGACGCTGATTTTACCAGTTCCAGGTTTGATCCATACACGAGCGACAGCGTCTTTGCGCTTGCCGGTGGCGTAAGACCGGCCAAATTCATCTTTCTTGGGCTCACGAATCTCAACTGTCTCGGTAACAACTTCCTTGAGGTCTTCAAGAGAGGTGGTTGCATCCGTCATGATTAAGCACTCCTCTTGTTCTTCGGATTGCGCGCGGCAATATCGAGGACTTCTGGT
>CAYGSZ010000045.1:0-14404 GCA_964352705.1 uncultured Rhodobacterales bacterium | reverse complement strand
AGCGACTCCAGCACCCGGCCGAGGTTGCCTTTCGGCCCCTTTGACCCGACTTCTGACCAGACCATGGAGGAGGGGTTGCGGCGCTGGGTCGAAAACCAAACAGGTCTCAATTTAGGATTTGTAGAGCAGCTTTATACCTTTGGCGACCGCTTCCGTGATCCGGTTGCTATTGCCGGCGGCGCGCGCTCGATTACCGTTGGTTATGTAGCGCTGGTGCGTCAATCCTCGGCCCGACGTCCGGCTGGGTCGGACTGGTTTGACTGGTACCGACTGTTTCCCTGGGAGGATTGGCGCAGTGGCCGGCCCAGCCTGATTGAGGAGGTCATTCAGCCCGAGATATTGCTGTGGGCTGCGGCTGCCGAAGATGCCAAAGCCAAGCGCGTGCGCCGGGAAAGAGCTGAAATTGCCTTTGGTTTCAATGATGTAGCGTGGGACGCCGACCGTGTTCTGGAGCGCTATGAACTGCTGTATGAAGCCGGATTGGTGGCGGAAACCGTAACTGACGGACGGATTAAGACGGGAGAACAGCAGACTGAGGCGCATCCGAGGACGGGGCTCCCCCTCCATCAAGATCATCGCAGAATTCTGGCCACGGCCCTGGGCCGGTTACGCGGCAAAATTAGGTATCGACCGGTGATTTTTGAGGTGATGCCGCCTGCTTTTACTCTTTTTCAGTTACAGCGCGCGGTGGAAGGACTTGCGGGCGCGCCGCTGCATAAGCAGAATTTCAGACGCCTTGTTGCGGCCGAAGGACTTGTTGAGCCGACAGGTCGAGTCTCCGCTGAGACGGGCGGTCGGCCTGCTGAACTGTTCAGATTTCGGCGTGATGTGGTGCGGGAAAGGCCTGCGCCAGGGGTGCGGATGCCGCGTGGAAGGCTCACAAAATAGCCTTTTCTAAGGTTTTTTCTGAGGTTTTTAGGGCCTTATCCTGCGGATGAGGCTGATATAATCTCTGCCGCTCTGTTACGTTTTCTTGACTTCTTGATCGTTGATACCTACCTTCCGCTCAGTGAGAGCATAAGGAGGCCTTTTTTATGGGCTCCCCATATGCTCAAAATAAGTATAAGTGTCATTTAATCGCAAATGAAAGTTTTGACATGAACGCGTCAAATAACGCTCCACTGGATCTCACCTATAACGAGGACATTCAGACTCGGATGGCCCCTCTATACGAGCGGGTTAAAAAGGTTATTCCCGAAATTGAATGGGCGGTCCACGCACCGAAGATTGATGCGATCAATCGCCTCAAGGCTGAACGCAACGCAGTAATTCTGGGGCATAACTACATGACGCCGGAAATTTACCACTGCGTGGCCGACATTGTTGGCGACTCTTTGGCCTTGGCGCGTCATGCGGTCGAGACGGATGCAGATGTCATTGTTATGGCTGGTGTGCATTTTATGGCTGAGACGGCCAAATTGATTAACCCTGATAAGACGGTTCTTATTCCAGATCTGCAGGCGGGCTGCTCTTTGGCGAACTCTATCACCGGCGCAGATGTGCGGTTGATGAAACAGAAATATCCTGGCGTCCCTGTTGTGACATACGTGAACACATCAGCCGACGTTAAAGCAGAGTCTGACATTTGCTGCACGTCCGGTAACGCCAAACAGATTATTGAATCTCTTGGTGTTGATCAGGTCATTATGCTGCCAGATGAATATCTGGCACTGAACGTTGCACGAGAAACAAATGTTAAGATCATCGCGTGGAAAGGCCGTTGCGAGGTCCACGAGAAATTTACACCGCAGGACATTCGCGACTTCCGTGAGAATTACCCTGGTGTTGTGGTGTTGGCGCACCCAGAGTGTCCGCCGGATGTGATCGACGAAGCCGATTACTCAGGCTCAACGGCTGGGATGGCCGATTATGTTGGTGAACATAACCCTGGTCGTGTGGTTTTAGTGACGGAATGCTCCATGAGCGACAACGTCTCAGCGCAGTATCCTGATATTGAGTTTGTGAAGCCGTGTAACTTGTGCCCGCACATGAAGCGCATCGAGTTGGATAACATTCTAAGCGCCTTGCAGAACATGGAGCATGTAGTGACCATTGATCCCGCAATTGCGGACAACGCACGACGTGCTGTTGACCGGATGCTGAATGGCTGGAAGCCTGGCGCATAGCTTCGTCTGACGCTGAGGACTTGCGAGTATATCAATGACTGCGCCGGTTCGCCCTTTACCGCTTTCGCTGATTGACCCAATCATCCAGATTGCGTTGGCCGAAGATATTGGGACGGCAGGTGACATTACTTCTGGATTAACGGTCCATCAGGATACCAAAGCCCGTGCTGAAATAGCAGCGCGTAAATCGGGTGTTGTGGCAGGTGGGGCCATTGCGGCCAGGGTCTTTACTACGCTAGACCCAACCTTAACGGTGGAAATCTGTATTGAAGACGGTGAGGTGGTTGAACCGGGCGGTGTTGTACTGCGTGTGTCCGGTTCGGCTCAGTCACTTTTGACAGCCGAACGCACCGCCTTAAATTTTCTGGGCCACCTCTCTGGCGTTGCAACTGAAACACGCAAGCTTGTTGATGCGATTGCACATACACAAGCTAGAATTTGCTGCACACGCAAAACCACGCCTGGACTTCGGGCTCTCGAAAAATACGCAGTCAGGTGTGGCGGCGGATTTAATCATCGCTTTGGGTTGGGCGACGGTTTGCTGATTAAGGACAATCACGTTGTCGCGGCGCAGGGCGTTGCGACGGCTGTGCGGGAGGCCAAATCCAAAGTCGGGCATATGGTGAAGGTGGAAGTGGAAGTCGATCGCCTCGACCAAATTGCGGATGCTTTAGAGGCTGGTGCGGACGTCATCATGCTTGACAATATGGACCCGCCGACCATGGCGCAGGCGGTCAAGCAAATAAACCGCAAAGCTATTGTGGAAGCTTCCGGCTCAATCACCTTAGACACCGTTGCCGCTGTTGCCGAGGCTGGCGTAGACGTCATTTCAGTCGGGTGGATCACGCATTCCGCCCCCTGCCTTGATGTCGGCCTGGATTTTAAAGAGTCGTCGCCGAAAAGAAAAACCCCAAAGCGATTATAAGCTTCGGGGTTTTGTCTCGTTTATGCGTTTAGACTTAACGCTTAATTCTCAGCAGTTCATCGAGCATGTCGTCGGATGTGGTGATCACCTTCGCGGCGGAAGAGTAAGCCCGCTGGGTGGTAATCATCCGTGTGAATTCTTGTCCAAGGTCAACGGTCGAGGATTCAAGGGCGGCAGAGTTTATGGCTCCGGCACCCGCATCCCCGGCTTCGCGCAACACCGGATTGCCCGAGAAGTCCGTTGAAATCCATACGTTGCCACTGACGTTGCTCAGGCCGTTCGGGTTGGTGAAGGTCGCCACCGGGATCTGGAACACCGGTCGCGTCACACCATTGTCGAACAGGGCTGTTACGATGCCATCTTGTCCAACGGAGACCCCGGCAAAGTTACCGAACTTCGCGCCGTTTTGCTGCAGGAAGTTGAGCTGGAAGTTCCCAGAGAGTTGGGTCAGTCCGTCAGGTGTGCCGTAGTTGCCGACAAACACTTCAATGGCGGGGCTGTTTGAGTTGCCAGACTCCATGTTTTCAGCGCCGTTGGCCCACACAATCTCTAGCGTATGTCGTGGCGAATTAGCCTGCGAGGAATCGAGGCCAAACAGATTTAGGGGCGTTCCGCTGCCGCTAAACTCAATGGCGTTCGTGCCCAGAGTGCCTGCTGAGAGGTCGTACCACCCTGTTGTGTTGCTCAAGAGCGGGACGGTGTATCCGGCAGTGTCGTTCTGGAATATGACAGAGTCGCCGTCGGCATCGTTGATGCTTGCCGTAAACGTCATATCCACGTTGCCGCCACCGGCTTCCGCAGCTTGATAGAACGTAATGCCGTTTTCGCCAGAAATTCGCCGTGCCCAGTCACCGGGTGGGGTGGGGGCCGCCCCGAAGACCGTTGCATCGGTTAAGAAGGTATCAATGCGATCTGCGACTGCATCCAGAATCTGGCTCAAAGTTCTCCCGGCCACGTCCACCTCTAGGGTCGTGTCTGCTGCGCCAGGGTTATAGACCGTATCGTCGCCGCCACCGTCGTTCAGAATAATGGTCACAACATCACCGTCGCCGGCGGTCATGCTGATGGTTCCGGTCATGGGGGCCGTGAACTGATCTAAGAAGTCGAGGCGGCCAGCCGAGAAGTATGTTTCTCCGTTCGGGCTGGACAGTTCAACCACGGCAGATTGAGCAGGTTGCTGAACTGCGAAGTTCCAATTGTTGGCCGAAGTCTTGTTGAACTCATACGTCAGGTTATGGGGGTTGCCGAGGGAGTCAAAGATCAGGTTGTTGACCCGTTCCGACTCTCCCACCAAAGCTTCAGCCGGAAGGTTTGCACCAATCGCCACTGTTGTTGTTGGTGAGGCGGTGCCGCCAATGGTTTGCAGGTTGATCGGGCGCAGATTGCGCTCGTCAATCACGTTATCATTGATCAAAACGCGATCACCAGATTCGTCAATATAGGATTTCATGAATGTGTTGTTGCCAACCTGAACCTGGGCGGCACCTTGGCTGCCGTCAAAGAAACTCAGGGGCCAGCCTTGCATGTAATAGCCACCAACGTTTTGCAGGAAGCCTTCTTGGTCGACACGGAAGGACCCAGCGCGGGTGAAGACGAATTGGTCGCCACGGGCGGGTTGAGCCGCTTCGTTGGCAACGAAAAAACCTTGTCCAGAGAGCGCGATATCTGTCGAGGCGGTCGTGGCCTGTAAGAGGCCCTGCAAGTCGACACTTTGTCGCGGCGCAGATTGCACACCACCCGGTGAGTATTGCGTCAAGGACACCTGCGAGGTGACCAGGGTTTTGAAATTTACCTGAGTCGCCTTGTACCCAATCGTATTGATGTTGGTTACGTTATCAGCGATGGCACCCATAGCGCTTGACTGCGCCTGCAGCCCTGAAACGCCTGAAAATAAAGCCCCAAAAAGTGACATCTTATGTCTCCTTACGTGTGCCGCACACGGTTTGCCTGAAGTGGCAGATTGTCCTGGCGGCGGTTAATTTCTTCCTAACGTGCTCAGCTTTGTTGCTGCTGCTCCGGTATGGTTTCGCTGACAGATAAAATCTGTTGAATGGGTACTGCGACCTTGTCCATGAGCAGCACTGTTGTTCCGTTCACGTTGGTCAGGCCTGTGACCCGGCCAAAGGTGGTGGTCCACGTTGGAACTTGCTCTTCCCCTTTACCCAGGGCCGTTGTTTCCACGCTGTAGGTTCCGTCCGGAAGTTGCAGCCCCGTGTCTTTGTGTTTGCCGTCCCACATCAGTTCATGGACGCCTGCACTGGTGAGTCCAGCCTTTGTATAGACGATCTCACCCGTTCCGCTGCGAATAACAATTGTCGTGGCTGTGCTGTCGGCCCCCAGGCCGTAAGCCATGCGTGCAATGCCGTTCTGCAGCGGCACTTGATCGCTGGCGGCTTCAATGGTTTCACCCATATAATTAACGGCGCTGGTGACGATGCTTTGTTGCGTCAAATCAACAACTTCTGACATGCTTTCGTTCAAGTTGATCTGCTGCTCAACTTGGGCAAACTGAACCAACTGATTGGTAAATTCGGTCGAGTCCATCGGAGACAGCGGATCTTGGTTTTTCAACTGTGACGTCAGAAGCGTCAGGAACGAGTCTAAGTCTTTCGCAAGCTTGTTGCGGTCAGCGTCCGAGGACGACAACGCTTGGTTGTTTGAGCCACCGATAAGGCCCGTAATGTTTGTTGAAAGGTCTGACATGGTTCTGCTCGCTCCTGTCGCGCTCTAGACCAGTTGATCCACACCGCCACGAGAGGCGGCAGCGAAAGCGCGGTCATATTCTTCTTCTGCGATGAGAGACTCATCGATCTCTTCATCAGCGTTGTCATTGGCGGCAGGGCCGTTGCCGTCTTTAGCGTTCTTGGCATTTTGCTCTGGCGTATCGCTCTTCAGGGCGAAATGCAGATTGTTCGAGTCTGTCCGCAAGCCGGCATCTTGCAGCGCTTTCTCTAGTCCACGGGCGTCGCGTTGCAGCAGATCAAGCGTCTCTTTGGTGTCAGCGGTTACGAAAACGCGGACTTTGCCGTCTTGTGACAGTTCCATCTTCACTTCGATTTTCCCGAGGTTTTCAGGGCGCAACTGAATGGTGACGCGATCAAGACCAGCTTTAACGCCTTTGTTGATGTTCACTTTGATCTGGTCAACGACCTGCGAGGACGTTGGCGCAGGGGGGCGCTCTGCCCCGGCTGTTGCCTGTGCTGTTTGCGCAAAAGACGGACCGCTTTGAAGCGCGGTGGCTTGCGCCGCCGGTTGTGGTGCACTGGCTGCGCCGGAATTGGTTTGTCCGGTTCCGGCTTGGTTCAAGCCGCTGTCACCGCGCGCTGGTGTTCCGGAAAGCTCTGCGCGTGGCAGACCAGAAGGGTTCCCCGGCTGGGACGCCTGTGTGTGAGGTTGCTGTGTAGACGTTGGGATGGGAGCGGTGGTCTGCACTGCGGGCTTCTCAGCCGGGGTGTTCGCATTGTTTAAGGCGGCGTTGACGGCGGCATTCGTCGCGTTGCCAGTTCCGGCTTGTCCATTGGCCGTTGAAACGGTGCGCGAGTCACCAGCGTTATAGCCGACAAACCGGTTGAATGGACTTGCTTCACTGTTCACTTGGCTGGCCTGTTGACCGGTAACGTTAACCTGCACTTGAGCACGGGCTGTATCGCCAAGGCGCTTTGATAAATCTTGCGACTGTGCCTGCGCAGCGGCGGAACGGCTTTCCGTTGATTGATTTTGAACACGCTCTTGTACCCCTTGCTGCCCTTGTTGGGTTTGCGCTGGGTTGGCCTGCGCAGCTGTAGTTTTGTTCGATGTTGTTTGCGCCTGGGTTGCGGCAGCGGCTGTTTGAACGGTCTGCGTTTCGGTTGGTGCCGCGACTGTTTCAACTTTCGCAGACTGCGTTGCTGCAACTTTTTGAACACCAGCATCAGCCTGCTGCTGTGATTGAACACCCGTCTGGGTCGTGCCGGTTTCAGCGCCAGTTGCGACTTTTACCGTTTTATCGACAGTTGTATCTGTAACCACCGCTTCAACGGTTGTTTTAACTTGTGTGGTGGCTGTGGCAGCCGCAGCTCCTGCAATGACGCTTAAGTCTGCGCCAACGCCATCACCCGCGACTTGCGGTTGGCCTTCGCTGTTGCCATCGGTGCCAGCGGCATCTTGACCTTCGCCTGCGCCATCTGCGTTTTCTGAGGTTTCAGAGTCGGAGGACTTTGCGGTGTCGTCATCAGAGTCAGAGTTTTTGCTGTCATCAGTCTTACGTGTGTCTTTATCACCGTCTTTACCGTCAATGTCGTCATCGCGTTTGGTGCTGTCCGTATCTGTATCATTCAGCTTGTGGCTATCGCGGACGAGGTCCCGTTTGTCATCCAGACGCATCAACTCGCCTTCAGCGGTGCTCTTGGCACTGTCCAGAGACGTTTTCTTACCGGAGATTTGAACAAGAGCAGCAAATCCATCGGCGACGCTACGGAAATCGTCGGAAGACCCCGTCAGCGGGTTGCGCTCAGTTTTGATCGGTACGGCGTTGATGGCGTCCATTTTGAAACCCTCTCGAATAACGTATTTGCGCGTTCACGCATGAATTCATCAAGAAGGATGCAATTGCCGGGCCAAACGAGTGGTAGGCAGCTAAGCTATTGTAAAACAATAGGAAATAATATTTTCACCTGAGCTTCAGGGGTTGGTTTTTGGGTTGTTTAGAGGAATCTTATGCCGCACTGGGCAATTATTACCGGGCTATAAGAGGGACTCTAGGTCACTGTTCGATTGACCAAGGGAAGGGTCTAGACGAGAAGATCCCATGTGAAGGGGCTGGTCACAAAACCCGCAAAGGCGTTGACGTAGTTTTCCTGCTGAATGCTGAGGTTTTCCAAGTTGATCTGCATGGCTTGAACCTGCTGTTGGCCTTCAATGAGCAGTTTGTTTACGTCGTCCGCCTGTTTGAGACGGGCGGTTGTCTTTTCTCCAGCCAGTCGGTTGAAATCGCGGTCAATGCGGTTGGTGTCAGACGCAACTTTTGCTTCCGCCTCGGCAATTTTACCTTCGCCAAGAGTCAAAAGGACTTCGGCTTTGTTAATGGCGGTTTGGGCGCGAGACCGTCCTTCTTCTGTGGACAGCCCACCGTAAAACCAGGAGGGCATCAATTCAATGCCGCTTCTTTTCAGTTTGCCGTTGAATACTTTTGGGTCTGCATCGGGGTCGATGCTGATCTGCACCGAGATGTCGCCCTTCTTTTCATCATGGCTGATCAGGGTTACGGCGTTTCTCGTGGAGGCTGCGTTGCTGATACTTTGATTACCAACGGTTTTGGTTTTGAGTGCAACGCCTTGAATTTGAGAGAGCTGTTGCAGCAGATCAACGCCGAGCTCAGGTATCCAAACCGTGCCGTCGTCGACCTCAATTCGATAGTCAGACCCAATATGGGTGCCCTGAAGCAACGTTGTGCGAATGCCCAAATCACTGCGGTATTCCACCTGATTGGGCGTGAAATCGTCGCGGTTGATGGCCCCGACAATATTAAAGCCTTTGCCGATTTTGTCGGCCTGGTCGTTGATTTTGTTAAAGGCGATATCAAACTGTGCGGCACGAAGCTCAATATCCTCGTCCTCTTCACCGGCCTGCGCCACCGTCGTGCGGAGGTCCAACAATATCGCTCTTATTTTGTCAGCGGCCTCACGACCGGTTTCAACGCCAACACTGGCATTGTTAATCTGTGCTTTGACAGAAATATAGCGGTCGCTCTCAGCGTCGATGATGGCCGCTTTTTCAGCGAAATTCTCATCAATCGCGACTTTTTGGACAGCAAAACGCATTGCGGCCGTATCGCGAATCTGTTCAAAAAGAAAATTGGGCGTCGCAGCAAAGACGCTTTGATTCGACTGGTACGCTTGCAGAATACCTACCACGTTACTACTCCAAGGAGCTTTCTCGCTCGCATCACCGCACGCTTCTGCGCACTAGCCAGGGCCCGTGTATACCCTTTAACGCACGATAAATACCACGAGTTGCGAACTAATCCAACAAAACCGCTAGCAGCTCTCTCTTACCAGGACCTTAACGCCTGACCGATTTGGCGGAAAACCGCCCTCCAGTCACCGCGCTCCGTCTGCCTGAACAGCCGCATGCTATCGTACCAGGGTGTGGTTTCTGCCCCGAGTCCCCAGCGGTAGTCGGGCATAAAGGGTAAAAGAACCCAGGTTGGCTTGCCCATCGCGGCAGAAAGATGGATCACAGACGTATCCACGCCAATCACCAGGTCGAGTTGATCAACAACCGTGGCTGTATCTGCGAAGGTCCTCACTTTGTTCTCGCACTGGAAAATAATCCGATGATCAGGGAAAGCCGCGATATCTTTGCCGCGTGGACCGACTTGCAGGGCGACAAAGTCTGCATCGGTTGAGTCAAACAGTGACAGAAAAGACTCTATGCTGACTTTCCTGCGTCCCTCAATTTTATTGTCCGGCGAGCCAGCCCAGACTACCCCAATGCGGCGTTTCCCGCTGTCGGCAAGTGTCAGCGCGTGAGGTCTGTGTGAAGGTGCAGAGAGATAGCCTAGGCTTGCCGCTGTTCTAGCCCCGGTATAGCCGAGTACTCTGGGGAGAGAGAGCAAAGGAGTATGCACATCCGCAGGCGGCAATGTGGTTCCCGCCGGAACAATTCCGTCAAGGCCGGGGAGGTCTTTTAAGAGGTCCACCAAAGGCGGCTGGCATTCCAAAACGATCCGTCCATTTCCTTTTGGAATGTCAGAGATAAATCGTGAAAACTGAATCGTGTCCCCTAAGCCTTGCTCCGCATGAAGCAGGAGCGTTCGTCCCTTCAGCGGCTCTCCTGACCACGCTGGTATACTGAAGGCCCGTTTTGAAAACTCATCCAGGTTCCAACGCCACTCAAGTTCTTGCCAGCCTTGCTGATGGCGACCGGTCAGCAACAACAGCCATGCCAAGTTATAGTGGGCTTCCGTATTGTCCGGGTTCATCTTAAGTGCGCGATTTAAGTCTGTTTCAGCGCCTTTAAGATCGCCCACATGCAATTTACAGACAGCGAGATTGGTTAAGGCATCCCAGCGTTTCGGGTGCGTGGACAGCAGACTTTCTAAAACAGGCCCGGCTTCCTGGGGCCGCTCAAGTTTGATCAGGAGGGTGGCCAGATTATACGCGGCATCCTGATCTCTCGGGTTGAGCTTGAGGGCGGCCCTGAGAGCCTGTTCAGCTTCTCCGCTTCGGTCTTGCAGTTCCAAAACATTACCCAGGTTGGCATAGGCCACGGACAGGGACGGGTTGAGTGTGATGGCTTGGCGATAGTAGGACTCGGCGTCGGCGTAGCGTTTCAAGGCACGGCAGGTGACGCCAAGGTCGTTGAGGATGTTTGTGTCTTGAGGCGTAAGCGCGTGCGCTTTTAAAAAACTGTCCAGAGCTTCCGTTCGCCGCGCGCACTTGAGTTCGGTCTTACCCTTGAGCCGCCAGACTGCGCTATCATTCGGAAACAGCGCCGCCGTTTTTTCCAGGATGATCAAGGCCTCTTCAAAACGGTCTGCCTTTGTCAGCGCCAGAGATAAGGCAATCCTCGCTTCAACACTGTCCTCTGATTGGGCTGCAACAGTGAGATGCCGTATGGCGTCGTCCAACTCTTGGCGGTCTAAGGCGATGAGTCCAAGGCCCAGGTTGCAGAGGTCAAGAGAGCCTCCCGAAGCCAAGGCGGCGGCGTAAGCCTGTTTCGCAGCTTCTAAGTCACCGGACATATATAAGGTACGAGCTTTGTCTATGGTATTACCGCTGTCCAAAGTACGAGCGCTGTTTATGTCATCCGTGCTGGTCATCTCTGCGTTACTTATCCGTCCGCCCAACGTATCGTATGGTTCGGCCCCAGAACATGGCATAAGAAGCCTTTGTCTTGGCTGATCACCCTTTTGCACATGATAATCCCTCAATGACCATAGACACAGACCTGATCGACGGCTTTTTGCAAGATGCGCAAGGTGCAATAGCCCGTGGCGCCATGAAGCAGGCGAAAGTTCTGTATCAAGGAGTGCTGAGCGTTGATGAAAAAAACATCACCGCCTTAACTCAGTTGGGTGCGTTGGCCTTTACCGATGGGGATTACCGGACAGCCCTGACCTTTTATGGACTGGCCGTTGAGCAAGAAAACCGCGATCCTGACATTCATCACGGTTTGGCTGTCGTCTACTGGAAGCTAAATCAAGTCGATAAGGCCGAGCAAGCGCTCAATACAGCGTTGCGCATTGAGCCGAACCACGAACCAGCTCTGATGGATAAAGCCCGGCTTTTACAGTCTCTTGGCAGACTGGATGAGTCTGAAAAGCTGTATTTCCACCTCACCTCAAAAAACATCTCGCGGGTTGATGCAATTTTCAACCGTGGCGTTGTCATGTTTCGTAAAGGTAATTTAGTTGCGGCAGAGCAATGGTTTCGCCAGGCGGCGTTGCTCGACCCTAAAGGCTTCCGACCGTTAATAAATTTGGCGCTGATTTACCGCTACTGGGGGCGCTATGAGGAAGCCCGTAAGTGGCTGACCCTCGTCATAGAACGTGACCCTGATCTGGTTGAAGCCCATTGGAATCTGGCAAACCTGGATCTTTTATTGGGCAACTTGAAAGAGGGGTTTGCCCGCAAAGAATGGCGATTCAAGAGAGCGGGATTCCTGCCGCCACGACGCGATCTGCCGCAATGGGACGGCCCAGGTAAAACAGGTGATGGTGAAACAGGCAAAGGGTTGCTCCTTGTTGTCGAGCAGGGGTTTGGCGACACCATCCAAATGGTTCGTTTTGCTAAAACCTTATCTGACCAGGGCCATCGGGTCGGCATTGAAGCACAACCCACGCTGCACGGGATTCTTTCGACTGTGCCGGGCATCTCTGACGTGTTGGCCCCCGGTGAGGCATCCAATGATTACAGTTTTTGGCTGCCTATTATGTCGTTGCCGGCGGTGCTTGGTATTGAAGAAAGCACCATCCCTCCTGCTGTGCCTTATGTGTCGGTGCCCGCCAACACACCGCGTCCACATCTGGAAGGCGATAGTCTCAAGGTTGGTCTGGTTTGGCGCGGTAACCCGAAACATGAAACCGATCATCTCAGGTCTATTCCGCTGTCCTTTTGGGGTGAGATATTAAAGATACCAGGCGTTGATTTTTATAGCCTTCAGGTCGGCACCGATGGCGCCGAGCTTAAGGCGGCACAAAAGAAGTATAAAATCACTGACCTTGCAACAGAGTTGACAGATTTTAGCGCCACAGCCGCATGGGTTGAGGCGCTTGATTATGTGATTACGGTTGATACGGCCATGGCCCATCTCGCCGGAGCCATGAAAAAACCGGTCTGGCTTTTGGTCTCTCCGGCCAATGATTGGCGCTGGATGAAGGGGCGGCATGACTCGCCCTGGTACCACACTCTGCACATCTTCCGTGCCGCCCGCATTGGACGGTGGCATGATTTGATCAGCAAGGTTGCCCGCATACTGGAGCAACGCGTATGAAAGCCACAAACTGCCATCATGTCGGGCGCTTAAAACCCGGCACTTACAAAGCCAGGTACTTAGAATGAGTGATGATATTCCCGTAATTTTTGCGCAGACGGCCTTAAAGCCTCAGCCACTGGCGATATTTCTGTCAGCAACGCATCCGACCCAAATGGAGCAATACGTGGTTGCGGGGTGGCGCGTTGTTCACACGCAGGATTTTAAAGGGTGCGACATTCCCCGTGAACTGCCGATAGATGTGTTTGATCCAGCGTCTTTGGATGCCCCTCCGTGTTTGATCATTGGTGATATTGTGCATTTGACTGACGACTGGCGGCATATGGTGAGATTGTTCACGCCTGAGACTGTTAAAATCAATGCGGCCTTCACAGAAGATGCAGCCAAGGTGACCGAGGCGGCCGCGTTTCTGACAGACCAAAAGTACATCATGTGTGCGTCTTACTGGCGGAATGACAATTCGTTCGGCCACCGCATTCTTGATCGCATTGATGCGTTGTCTGTGTTTCAACCGACGCCATGGACCAACCTGAATCTTATGGGGTACAGGGAAACTGTCAAAGCCGCCGACATGGTGCGCTTCGGTCGATTTTATGCGGGGCAAGAACAACGTATTGGAGACCTTGAGGTCAAAAGCGCGATCCGGGCAGATCATATCGGTCAATTAGAAGCGGCCATGATGGCTCTGCAACAACGACGAGACTCGTCAGAGGATTAACTGTTTACGAGAGTGACCGCAGGCGCTCTTCGTAAATGTGCCATAAGGCCTGTCCGACCTGGCCACCGATAAAATCAGAACGCCCAAGTCCGGCTTTGTGTGCCATGTCCGCAACAGCCTCAGCCATTTCTTCGCGCAAGGCTTGGTCGCGGCCCAGCCGCACCGCAACGGACACATAATCGTCCGGGGATTGGGTGACCAAAACATCCAATTCTATTTCTTCAAGCAGCGCTGCGCTTTGACGGCAGCGGGCTTGGGTGCCATCAAGCACGATGGGCGGACAGCCGGACATCAAGGGATCAATCACCGAGACCGCACCGGAGTAAGGGAAACTGTCGAGGTAAAGATCGGCCACCTGCAGCAAGCCCAGAATAGGAGCGCGCGACGGTTGCGGCTCCAGTAAATGTAAGCGGCTCATGTCAACGCCCGCCGCCGTAAACCGCTGGTGTAGAAAACGCACAAAGCTGCGCCGCTGGGGGTATTGCGCTGACCAGTTCGGATTGAACGGATACAGCACAAGATGTGAATCTGGTGTGGCGCTCAGGATGTCCGTCCAGGCGTTAACGAGGTCCGGTCCAATTTTAAACGCGTTCGCACCGGATACAAAAACGACGCTGTCGTCCGGTAGGCCAAAGTCGCTCCGTGTCAAAGTCTGAGGCTCGGTCGCGTTGTCGATGAACTGATAGTGGTTGGACGACCCTTCAATCAGAATAAGGTCTTCCGTGTACTCTTCCTCGGACCCCTCCAACTCATTCAAAGCGCCGTTGATATAGTAGTCAACGGTGTCGAAGCCGGTGGTCATCGGGCAGGCGTGCATCACAACTTGCAGACGTGCGAGACGTTGCGCCATCAGTTGTGTCCAGGGGAATGTGCAGGCATTCGTCAGGTTCGCAGCACCGATAAGAATGTCTAAATCTTCCTGAACAACAATCTCGGCCGCTGCCGCAATGTCATCAACGGGCAGGGCGATTAAAGCATCCGCTAAGTCATCAACGCCGCGACTCACACTATCTATAGCGGCGTCAGGCACGAAGGCGGTGATTGAGAACCTGTCTTTGGACAGGCCAAACAGATGCCCCCGGATTGCGGCCATTTCTGACTGAGAGCCTGGACTTAAAATGCCAATCCGCAGCTGTTCAGGCATGTCAGAGGGCCAGTTCA
>CAYGSZ010000044.1:1490-14529 GCA_964352705.1 uncultured Rhodobacterales bacterium | reverse complement strand
TGACCCAGATTTTAGAAGAAAACGGCGGCAAAGTCGCCAAGCGCGAGCATTGGGGTCTGCGCAGCCTGATGTTCCGCATCAAGAAAAACCGCAAAGGTCATTACGTGCTGTTCAATGTCGATGCACCGCCCGCAGCGGTCAGCGAAATGGAACGCCGGATGCGCATCAATGAAGATGTTTTGCGCTACATGACCATTCGTGTCGAAGAGCACGAAGAAGGTCAGTCGTCCATCCTCACCAACAAGGGCCGTCCTGGTGGACGCCGTGAAGGTGGCCCGGGTGGCGGTGGCCCAGGTGGTGGCGGCGGTCGTTTTGACTCCGGTCGCGGTCGTCCCCCGCGTGACGACAATGGAAGTGCTGCTCCTAGAGGAGAAAGCTAATGGCGATGACACGTAAACCCTTTTTTCGCCGCCGCAAAAGCTGTCCCTTCACCGGGCCAAATGCACCGAAGATTGATTATAAAGACATCAAGCTTCTGCAGCGTTACATCTCCGAGCGTGGCAAGATTGTGCCCAGCCGGATCACCGCCGTCTCAGCAAAGAAACAACGCGAACTGGCCCGCGCCATCAAACGCGCCCGCTTCTTGGCTTTGCTGCCCTACGTGCTAAGCGAGTAGAGGGGCACAGGAGAACATCATGGACGTAATTTTATTGGAGCGGATCGACAAGCTCGGTCAAATGGGAGATGTCGTCGGTGTCAAAACCGGCTACGCCCGTAACTACCTGCTGCCGCAGAAAAAAGCTCTCCGGGCGACAGACGCCAACAGAGCGTACTTCGAAAGCCGCCGGAGCGAGTTAGAAGCCATCAACTTGGAACGTCGCGGCGAAGCCGAAGCCGTTGCCAAGAAGATGCAAGGCTTGCATCTGGTGTTGGTGCGTCAGGCTGGCGAAGGGGGACATTTGTATGGCTCCGTCACAGCCCGCGACGTCTCAGACGGTCTTAAAGCAGACGGTGTCATAATGGACCGTGGTCAGGTTGAACTGAACGCCGCCATTAAGGAACTCGGCCAATACACGGTGCCCGTCAAACTGCACCCTGAAGTGGTTGTGGACATCACGGTGACAGTCTCTCGGTCTAAAGATCAGGCTGACATTGATGCCGCCGCCAACCTGCTTGAGCGGGAAGAAGACGCGGTGAAAGCGGTTGCTCAGGAGCAAGAAGCTGAGCAGGACCGCGATCACGAACTCGACATGGACGCAGAAGAGCCTCAGGCTGACGGCTCAGCCGGCTAACTTCAGCGCTTCTAAGACACTTACAATAACGCCGGTCCCCGGGAATGAACCTGGAGGCCGGCGTTTCTTTTTGCCTGCTTCACTTTGCCCGACTCACTTTTATCCACAGGTTCCACTTACTTCACACCCTATGGACGGTGCCGCTCGGCATGAATGTTTGATACGGTGTTCTCATGAACCTGCCAGCATCGTCTTTGATTACCTCAGAATCGTCGGAATCCGGCCTGTTCCGCTCGCCGCCCCACAACCTGGAGGCCGAGCGGGCCTTGCTTGGGGCGATCATGTTGAACAACCGCGCTTATGAAGCGGTGTCCGATTATCTCCGGGGCGATCATTTTTCCGATCCGGTCCATGCCAAAGTCTATGACTCGGCGTCTCGGTTGTTGGAACAAGGCCACCAGGCTAACCCCATCACCCTGAAGACCTATCTGGAACAAGACCCTCTGGTCCAGGATGCAGGCGGCATGGCTTACCTGACCGGGCTGGTAAATTCGGTCGTCACCATCATCAACGCTGCTGACTATGGTCGGCTGATTTACGATCTGCACTTGCGCCGCGAATTGATCAACGTGGGCCAGGATATGGTCAACGAAGCCTTTGATTCAGATCTTGACCAAACCGCACTGAGTCAAATCGAAGTCTCAGAACAAAAACTGTTTGATCTGTCGTCTAAGGGCTCAACCGAAGGCGGCTTTGAACGATTTGAAATCGCACTGACCAATGCCATTGATATGGCGGAAGCCGCCCATCGCCGCGACGGAGCCCTCTCGGGCACCACCACGGGTCTGCGCGACATGGACGGCAAGCTCGGGGGCTTGCACCCCTCCGATCTCATTATCTTGGCCGGTCGCCCCGCCATGGGCAAAACCGCGCTCGCCACCACCATCGCGTTCAACGCGGCCCAGCATTTTCAGAACACCGACAACGACTTAGAACGCGGCAAGCTGGTCGCCTTCTTCTCTCTGGAAATGAGTTCCGAACAACTGGCGACGCGTATTCTGGCCGAACGCTCACGCCTCAGTTCCCACGACATTCGCACCGGACGACTGGCCCACGAAGATTTTGGCAAGCTGGTCGCGGCCAGCCAGGAATTGCATGCCCTGCCGCTGTTCATTGACGACACGCCCGCCATTACCATCTCGGCGATGCGCACCCGCTGCCGCCGTCTGGCGCGGCAAGCCAGAACAGACAAGCACAATGGCCTCGGGTTGATCGTGGTCGATTACTTGCAACTTTTGGATGGATCAACGGGCAAGGCCAGTGAAAACCGCGTACAGGAAATTTCTGCCATCAGCCGTGGCTTGAAAGCGCTGGCCAAAGAATTGGATGTGCCGGTGCTGGCCTTGTCTCAGTTGTCGCGTGCGGTCGAGCAACGTGAAGACAAACGCCCGCAACTGTCTGACTTGCGCGAATCAGGATCCATCGAGCAAGACGCCGACGTGGTGATGTTCGTTTATCGGGAAGAGTATTATCTGGAACGTAAACAGCCGCAGCGTGAAGGCTATGAGTCCGAAGACAAATTCCAGGAAAAGATGCTCAAATGGCAAGACGATATGGAAGCCGTACATAACGTGGCCGAAGCGATTATCGGCAAGCAGCGTCACGGTCCCATCGGCACGGTGAAACTGCTGTTCGAACCCAGTTTCACGCACTTCGACGACCTGGCCGAAGCCAGTCACCTGCCGGAAGAAATGGGCTAGCTTGCGGTGGCTTCTTCTCAGGTGACACCTGCTCCTGTCATGCCTGCGCCAACACCGGCCTCGGTCGACCGGGCGGGCGCGGTTCTTACCATTGATCTTGCTGCCATCTGCGAAAACTGGCGGCTGCTGAAACGCAAACTCAAACCCGGCACAGACTGTGGCGCGGTGGTTAAAGCCGATGCTTATGGATTAGGCGCTGGCAATGTGGCCGCAGCTTTGGCCGGCGCAGGCTGCAAAACCTTTTACGTTGCGCACCTCAACGAAGGCATAGACCTCCGTAAAGTGTTGGGACGTGGTCCGCGCATCGTGGTCATGCATGGCGTCGCTCCTGGCTTGGAACCCGAACTGTTTCGCCACAGCCTCATCCCCGCTCTCAGCACACCGGAACAGATCACTTCGTGGCGCACCTTCGCGACAGATTCAGACGTTCTTCAGGAAACCATCTTGCAAGTTGATACCGGCATGAATCGTCTGGGTCTCAGTGAACGGGAGTTCACCGAGCATCTGAATGACGCTGATGCCTTACAAGGCCTGACACCGCTCGCGCTGATGAGCCATCTCGCCTGCGCCAGCACGCCTCAGCATCCCTACAACAAAAGGCAACTGGACCGCTTCACCAGCACCTTAAGCGCGATGCGCACCAAATACCCCGACATCAAAGCCTCTTTGAGTAACAGCGCCGGTCTGTTTTTGGGCGAAGCCTGGCACTACGACTATGTCCGGCCCGGGGCCGCCCTCTATGGCATCAACCCGCACCCGGAAGCCAAAAACCCCATGCTGCCGGTGGTCCGCCTGCAGGCCAGAATCCTCCAATTGCGGCGCGTTGACAGCACCGAAACCGTTGGATACGGTGCCACCTTCAAGGCCGCTGATGGAACAAAATTGGCAACAGTTTCAATAGGTTATGCTGATGGCGTTCTGCGTTCCTTAAGCAATGCCGGAACCGCAACGTTAGATGGCATCCCAATCAAAGTGGCTGGCACAGTCTCCATGGACCTCCTGACCTTCGATATCACCAACGTCCCCGACTCCAGCGCCCGGGTCGGCGCGATGATTGACGTTCTATTTCACGGGCACACGGTTGATGCCCTGGCCGAAGAAGCTGGCACCATTGGCTATGAGATTCTCACCAGCCTGGGCCAGCGTTATGCCCGCCGCTACCTACCGGCTACTGTTCCAGGCCTGACGTCATGAACTTCCTCGCCGTGATCGGTCGTGTTGTTTTGCGCTTCGTCGCGCAGATCGGCCGCCTCAGCCTGTTTACCCTGACGTCACTCTCGCATTGCGTCCGCCCGCCGATTTACCCCCGTCTGATCGGGCGGCAAATGATCGACATTGGCTATTACTCTCTGCCTGTCGTTGGCCTGACCGCAATCTTCTCCGGCATGGTTTTAGCCCTGCAAAGCTACACCGGCTTTGCCCGCTTCAATGCAGAAAGCGCCGTCGCCAACGTTGTGGTGCTGTCCATGACCCGTGAACTGGGGCCGGTCCTTGCCAGCCTGATGGTGGCCGGACGCATTGGTGCGTCCATGGCGGCTGAAATCGGCACCATGCGCGTGACCGAGCAAGTAGACGCTCTGACCACACTGTCCACCAATCCCTACAAATATCTCATCGCCCCGCGTTTGATTGCTGGCGTGTTGATGCTGCCGTTGTTGGTCTTGATCGCCGACATCATTGGTGTGTTTGGCGGCTATCTCGTCGGCGTGTTCAAGCTCGGGTTTAATCCAAACGTCTACCTCGCCAACACCATAGACTTTTTAGAACCCCTGGATGTGATTTCCGGCTTGGTCAAAGCCGCCGCTTTCGGCTTCATTATTACGTTGATGGGCTGCTACAACGGCTTTCATTCAAAAGGCGGTGCGCAGGGCGTTGGCAGTGCCACCACCAATGCGGTTGTGTCGTCCTCAATTCTGATCCTGATCTTTAATTACATCATTACCGAATTGTTCTTCGCCGTATGAGCCAGCCGCCCAAAATTCACCTTGCCGATGTGTGCAAGAGCTTTGGCCCTAAAAAAATTCTGACCGGGGTAAATCTCGATGTGGCACAGGGCGAGTCCATTGTGATCATTGGCGGTTCGGGCACCGGGAAGTCTGTTCTGCTGAAATGTATCATCGGGCTCATGCTCGCCGACTCCGGCACCATTGAAGTCGATGGCACAGATGTCACCAAGATCGCCGCCAATGACCGGGATGAAACCAATGAAAAATTCGGCATGTTGTTTCAGGGCGGCGCCCTGTTTGACAGCCTGCCGGTCTGGGAAAATGTCGCCTTCGGTCTGATTCAAGGGCGGCATTTGAGTCGGGCCGATGCCAAGGAACACGCGCTTGAGTCCCTTACAAAAGTTGGGCTGTCCGAGGACGTGGGCGCATTGTCACCTGCAGAACTGTCCGGCGGCATGCAAAAACGTGTCGGCTTGGCCCGCGCCATTGCCCGTTCTCCTGAGATCGTGTTCTTTGACGAACCCACAACCGGCCTCGATCCCATTATGGCCGACGTCATCAACGATCTCATTGTGACCTGTGTGAAAGACCAAGGCATTACCGCCATATCAATCACCCATGACATGGCCTCAGCCCGGAAAATCGCCGACCGCATCGCCATGCTCTATCACGGCAAACTGATCTGGGTCGGACCAGCCACTGATGTTGATAACTCGGGTAACGATTATGTTGACCAGTTCGTTCATGGCCGCGCCGAGGGGCCGATTCAGATGGAGCTTCGCCGGTAGGCGCCGATAACAGCATCAATGGCAAAATCAAAAGCAGAATTCGTCTGTCAGTCCTGCGGCGCGCACTTCCCGAAATGGGCCGGAAAATGCGAAGCCTGTAACGAATGGAACACCCTCGTCGAAGAAGCCGGGTCCGCCACTCTGCCGAAAGGCGTTAGTGGTGGCAAAGGTGGGCGCGCGATTTCCTTTGTTCCCCTCAAAGGCGAAACCGCCGCACCGCCGCGCCTGCACACCGGCATTGCCGAACTCGACCGCGTCTGTGGCGGTGGCTTGGTCGCAGGATCGGCGGTCCTGGTCGGCGGCGATCCGGGCATCGGCAAATCAACCCTGCTGCTGCAAGCCTGTGGCGCTTTGGCGGCCAATGCAAAGTGTCTCTACATCACCGGCGAAGAAGCGGTGGACCAAGTGCGCTTAAGAGCTGCTCGTCTTGGGCTGGAAAACGCCCCCGTTGAGTTGGCCGCCGCCACCAATGTCCGCGATATTGCTGCCACTCTCGACACCAAAGGCGCGGCTGACTTGGTGGTCATCGATTCCATCCAGACCATGTATACAGATGCGATTGATTCTGCACCGGGCACCGTGACCCAGGTCCGCACCTGTTCCCACGAATTGATCCGCATCGCAAAAAAGCGCGGTTTTACCTTGTTTCTTGTGGGGCATGTCACCAAAGAAGGCACCCTGGCCGGACCCCGCGTGCTGGAGCATATGGTAGATACGGTGCTGTATTTCGAAGGCGAGCGCGGTCATCATTTTCGTATTCTGCGCGCGGTCAAGAACCGCTTTGGCGCGACTGATGAAATTGGCGTGTTTGAAATGGCAAATGCGGGCCTGGCCGAAGTGCCGAACCCCTCGGCACTCTTCTTGGCCGAGCGGCGGGGCAATGTCTCGGGCAGTTGTGTGTTCGCAGGTCTCGAAGGCTCCCGCCCCATGCTGGTTGAAATCCAGGCCCTGGTGGCCCCCACCAGCCTTGGCACCGCCCGGCGCACGGTCGTTGGATGGGATTCCAGCCGCCTCTCCATGATTGCCGCCGTCCTCGAAGCAAGATGCGGCCTTGCACTTAGCGGGCATGACATTTATTTGAACGTTGCCGGTGGCTTACGAATTTCTGAACCGGCGGCCGATGCAGCTGTCGCGGCGGCGCTGGTGTCCTCCTTGCGAGATGCCCCGGTGCCTCCAGGATCGGTTGTGTTCGGTGAAATTGGGCTGTCCGGCGAACTGCGGGCGGTCACGCAAATGGATCAACGCCTACGGGAAGCCGTAAAGCTAGGGTTTACCGACGCATGGATGCCCAAGAACGCAGGGCGTCGCAAATCAAATATGGACACGCCAAAGGGCGTCACGCTGACGTCGCTGGGGCATGTTCAAGACTTGGTCGAGAAATTCTCATCATGATGCCAGCCCTTATGACCACCTTTGGAACACGGCCCTAAATGGACGAATTTCCCATAAACGGGCTCGATCTGGCCGTTGTTGTTATTGTGCTGCTGTCCGGCCTGCTGGCGTTTATGCGGGGCTTTGTCCACGAAGTGCTGTCGGTCGCCGGATGGATCGGGGCCGTGTTTGCCGTCATTTATGGCGTCCCGGAACTCCGGCATATTGCCCGCGACATGATCCCCAACACCCTGATTGCGGACGGTGTGACGGGGATTGTCATTTTTCTGAGCGTTCTGGTGGTGCTTTCGATTCTGACAAAAATGCTATCGAAGTCGATCCAGGCCAGCGCGCTCAACAACCTCGACCGCTCTCTCGGCTTTATCTTCGGGCTGTTGCGCGGCGTTATCGTTTTTGCTCTGGGCTTACTCATATTGGATTGGGTGATTTCAGATGAAGAACGCCCAACGTGGGTAAACAACGCCAAAACCGTGCCGGTCATTGAAGCGACTGCAGATTTCATGATTGGACTCGCACCTGAAGCCTTTATGGCTGCGGAAGATGCTGCTAAAGATGCGTCAGACAACGCTAAGGATGCCATTGAGTTGAAAGAGACCCTGGATAAACTCACTCAGCCACCGCCTAGCAGCGACCCAAATGCGCCAAAAACACCAGATGGCGCCTATCAAGACGATCAACGCAGTGGGATGGACCGCCTATTCCAAACCAACCAGGACGATCAATAGCGCATGACCTCCTTTGACCCACCTTTGACGACCAACCCGTTCCTCGGCAACACCGACGAAGACTGCGATGTGAACTGTGAGGGCGATACCTTGCACGAAGAATGCGGGGTTTTCGGCATATATGGCGATCCAGACGCCGCCTCCCATACGGCGCTCGGCCTCCATGCCCTGCAGCACCGTGGCCAGGAAGCCGCCGGTCTGGTGAGTTTCGATAAAAAACACTTCCACAGTCATCGTGGTCTTGGCCATGTCTCTGACAACTTCAAATCAGAGCGCGTGATGTCGCGCCTCAAAGGCAGCATGGCGCTCGGCCATAATCGCTACTCCACCACGGGCGAAACCATTCTGCGTAACGTTCAGCCCTTGTTTGCGGATCTGGAATTCGGCGGCTTCGCCCTTGGCCACAATGGCAACCTGACCAACGCGCTGACCGTCCGCCAAGAACTTGTGCGCCGGGGCTGCATCTTCCAGTCTACCTCTGATACGGAAGTGGTGATCCACCTTATCGCCATCAGCCATCAGGGCACCGTCGAAGAGCGGATCATAGATGCCCTCCGCCAGATCGAAGGGGCCTACTCGATGGTGGCCCTGTCCAACACCACCATGTTCGGCGTGCGCGACCCTCTCGGCGTGCGCCCCCTGGTGATCGGCAAACTGGATAAAGCCTACATTCTCTGCTCTGAAACCTGCGCCCTCGACATCATCGGTGCTGAGTTTGTCCGCGA
This sequence comes from uncultured Rhodobacterales bacterium, assembly GCA_964352705.1. Lineage (GTDB taxonomy): Bacteria > Pseudomonadota > Alphaproteobacteria > Rhodospirillales > Rhodospirillaceae > WLXB01. The sequence goes on along the minus strand of CAYGSZ010000044.1, from coordinate 6,021 downwards.
CGTTGAACCGGGCGAGATGGTCATCATTGATGAGAGCGGCTTGCGCTCGGTGCGGCCTTTTCCAAAAGTAGACCCCCGGTTTTGTATCTTTGAATATATTTATTTCGCGCGCCCCGACAGCATAACCGAAGGCTCCAGCGTGTACGAAGTGCGCAAACGCATCGGCGTAGAGCTTGCCAAAGAAAGCAACGTGCCCTGCGATGTGGTGGTGCCTGTGCCAGATTCCGGCGTGCCCGCAGCGCTCGGGTATGCCTCAGCGATTAACGTACCGTTCGAGTACGGCATCATCCGCAATCACTATGTGGGCCGCACCTTCATTCAGCCCACCGATAAAACCCGGCACCTGGGCGTCAAGCGCAAACACAATATCAATCGCGCCCAGATTGAGGGCAAACGCGTCGTGCTCGTTGATGACTCCATCGTGCGCGGAACCACCTCCACCAAAATCGTCGATATGGTGCGCCAAGCCGGTGCCACCGAGGTTCATTTGCGCATTTCATCGCCGCCGACCGCGAACCCCTGTTATTTCGGCATCGACACCCCGGAGCGCGAGCAATTGCTGGCCGCCCAATATGATGTTGCGGGCATGGCCAAGCGTCTTGGCGTCGACAGCCTTGCGTTCATTTCCGTCGATGGCTTGTACCGCGCGGTTGGCGAAGCAAAACGCAACGCCGACAGCCCGCAGTATTGCGATGCCTGCTTTACCGGCGATTATCCATCGCCTCTGACAGACCTCAATGCCGAAGCCCTGCCGCATCAACTCTCCCTCCTGACCGAAGGCCGGGCGTAAGGCTGATGACGCCTGCAACCGGTGAGCATACTGCTGGACGCCTTGCAGGGCGTATTGCTCTGGTCACAGGGGCCTCTCAAGGCATTGGCCGCGCGGTGGCAAAACGGTTTGCCGACGAAGGCGCGACCATCATTGCCATTGCCCGCAACAAGAAAAAACTTCTCACCCTGGACGACGAGATCAAAGCCGCCACGGGTCAATCTGCTGTTTTGGTGGACGAAGACCTGACCAAGTTCGACACCATCGATCAGGTGGGCCAGGCGCTGTTCGAGCGTTACAAAAAACTCGATATCGTGGTCGGCGCAGCGGCAACCTTAGGGCAACTCTCTCCGGTCGGGCATATCCCGCCCAAAGTCTGGGACCAGGTGTTCGCCCTGAACATCACGGCCAATTGGCGTTTGCTGCGCTCGGTTGATCCATTGTTGCGCCAGTCTGATGCAGGCCGCGCGATCTTTGTCACGTGCAGTCCAGGCGCACTGCCACTGCCCTTTTGGGGCGCGTATGGGGCTTCGAAAGCGGCATTGGAACAGATGGTTGGAATCTATGCCCAGGAGATGAATGAGTCCTCTGTCCGCGCCAATCTGATCGACCCTGGCCCGGTGGCGACGGCCCTGCGCCTCAAAGCCTTTCCTGGGGAAGACCAAGCCAAACTTAAAAAACCCGAAGACATTACAGACCGTTTTGTTGATCTGGCCGACCCGGCACATCACAAAACGGGAGAGCGAATTACCTTCGACGGTTAAGACCCCGACGGTTTAGAATCTACCGGCAACCCTTACGCCATAGGTTTCGGGCATAGGCTTCGGGCAGACGCTGCGAGCCTACTTATTCTTTGGGTCGTAAGGATTGTCGGGCTTGCGCACAAACAAGCGCAACGGCACACCATCAAAGCCGAAGGTCTCGCGCAGATCATTCAGCAAATACCGATGATAACTGCTTGGCAAATCAACCGGGCGAGAGGTGAACATCACAAAGGTCGGCGGACGGGCTTTCACCTGAGTCATGTAGCGAATCCGAATGCGCCGTTTTTGTTTAGATAACGGCGGTGGATGCCGCTGTGTTGTGTCATCCAGCCATTTGTTCAGCGCCGCTGTAGGAATACGTTTGTTCCAGGTCTCGTGAACTTTAAACACCGTCTCCATCAGGTCTGCCACGCGGTGGCCGGTCTTGGCAGATAACGTTACGGTCGGCACACCTTTGACCTGTGTCAGAGACTGCTCCAGCTTTTCATTGAGGCGCAGAACAGACCCCTGACGATCAGACGCAACATCCCATTTGTTGACGGCGATCACCAGCGCCCGGCCTTCTTCAATCACGCGCGACGCAATCGTCAAATCTTGTTTATCCATAATGGCGTCCGCATCCAGCACCAGCACCACCACTTCGGCAAGATCAACCGCCCGCAGGGTGTCCAGCGCAGAGAGTTTCTCGACAACGTCGATGACCTTCGCCTTACGCCGCAAACCCGCGGTATCAACCAGACGCACAGGGCGTCCGTTGTAGTCCCAGTCGATGGGAATGGCATCGCGCGTCACGCCGGGCTCGGGACCCGTCAAAACCCGATCTTCGCCAAGCAACCGGTTGACCAGCGTTGACTTCCCCGTGTTTGGCCGCCCGACGATGGCCAATTGCAAAGGACGGCCCTTGTCTTCTTCTTCAAAGGTCTCGCCGTCTTCAAGATCAATCAGATCATCATCAAAGCTGTCGTCATGTGTGTCGTCCGTTGTGTCGTCATCTGGCGCGTCTTCAGCGGACTCAGAACGCTGAGCACGTTGTTCTACGGCAATCAGCTGTTCCTCTTCCGGCCCCTTTTTCTCAAACGGCAGCAAAGCCTCAAATAATTCTTCCAGACCCTGGCCATGTTCGGCCGACAACGCGATGGGGTCTCCAAGACCGAGACTGAAAGCTTCAAACAACCCGGCATGCGCGGCAGTACCCTCGCATTTATTGGCCGCCAGAATGATCGGCGTTGAACTGCGCCGTAAAAGATCAGCGAAATACTCATCAATCGGCGTGACCCCAACGCGGGCATCAATCACCATCAAGGCGACATCTGCGGTGGCTACCGCACGTTCGGTCTGTTCGCGCATGCGCCCTTCCAGGGTGCCTGTTTCGCTGTCTTCCAGGCCCGCCGTATCAACAACCCGGAACGTGAGATCAGCCAGATGGCCTTCCCCTTCACGGCGGTCGCGTGTGACCCCTGGCCGGTCATGCACCAACGCCAAACGCCGGCCAACAAGCCGGTTAAAAAGCGTGGACTTACCCACATTGGGGCGTCCGACAATGACCAAAGTAAAAGACATCAGGAATGGGCCGTGAGGTTTAAGTGCTAGCGATATGCCAGGAGATCGCCATCATCATCAAGGACATACATGGTCGAATTCGCGAACACCGGCGAAATGGTCACCGGCGCCGACAGTTTCATTTCACCCAGCACATCGCCGTTGTAAGGCGACAAAGAAAACGCCTGCTTATAGGAATTGAACAACAGCAGCCGATCACTGGCCAACGACGGACCGGTCCAAATAATGCGGTCCTCCTGATCGTCTTCATCCTCGAACCGGCGCAACTGGGTCACCCACATAATTTGACCCGTGCGCACGTCAATGCAGACCACCTCGGAATCAATCGTTGTTGCATAAAGGAAGTCACCGGCAATCCAGGGCTGATACACGCCCGGCACCGGCACATCCCACACCCGTTGCCCGGTGCGCAAATCAATCGAGACCAAAATGCCCGAGTGACCAACCGCATAGACCCGGCCACGATCAATCACAGGACGTCCGCGAATATCGGTCAAACTGGCGGCGGCTTCCGTGCGCCGCACCGCGATGACGGAATCGCTCCATAACACTGCTCCATTATCGACCCGCAGCGCTGCAATCTCACCGTTGGTAAAGGGGGCAATCACCACACCGCCGTCAACCGCCGGACTGCCGCCGCCCAACAAGATGGTTTGAGAACTCACACCGGAATAGGTCCAGAGGCGACGACCATCCTTGGCCGCAAGCGCGAAAACCTGATTATCAACTGTGGTCACAAAAACACGACCACCATTGACCGTCGGGGCCGAGCGCACAGGGGAGTCGACCTTGGCCCGCCAGGCATCACGCCCGGAGGCCGCGTCCAAGGCCACCACTTCGGCAAATCCCGTAGTGGCAAACACCAGGCCACCTTCATAGGCCATACCCCCGCCAAGGAAGTGGCCGTCATCTTCTTTCTTTGAGACCAGTTCCCGCCGCCACAACCGGTCGCCATTGCTGGCATTGTAGGCCGACGCATAGGACTTCGCATCGAGAACAAAAACCCGACCGCCGGCAACAACAGGCTCGCCCAGCGTGCGATTGCGCTTGCCCGAACCTGAACCGGCGCTGGTCCGCCACACAACACGCGGCGCCGGACCAATCACCAGGTGATGCATAGCATGGTGCGACAATCCACCCGCTTGGCTCCACATCTCCGTATCTTCCGGCGCAGGCAGAACAATATCGGTGCCCACCGCATTAAGATCAGGGCGCAGCGCACGTTCAAGGGCCAGCACAGACACCCGCGTGCCCGGCAAAATATCGTCGTCATCCCCGCCACCGAAGGGATTGAGGCTGCCGCATCCAGAAATCAGCACCGCCACGCCAAGCACTACAGCAATACGGCTAAATACATTCAAGACCATCAAGGGGTATCCACACTGGAACTTGATCCTGACGGATTGGAACTTGATCCTGACGGATTGGAACTTGATCC
>CAYGSZ010000044.1:0-1390 GCA_964352705.1 uncultured Rhodobacterales bacterium | reverse complement strand
TGGAACTTGATCCTGACGGATTGGAACTTGATCCTGACGGATTGGAACTTGATCCCGCTGGACTGCCGATCACCGCACTCAACTCGACCGCGCGGCTGCGCAAGCCAACCGGTGTGTTTGCGTCTTCAAGCAGTTGGTTCAAAATAGCCTTGGCCTCTTCGGGCCGACCCTGTCGCACCGCCAGCAACGCCATCAATTCCAGAGCAGAATAACTATGGGCATTGCTTGGGTCGGTTAAGGGCGAGAGGGCCGCCTCAAGCTCAACGGGGTTTTCCGTGTCCAGGCCATGGATGACCCACAGCAGCGTCGCAACATCGTTAAACACCAGATCAATGGTGGCGTCTTGACTTACTGCTTTGTAGATCGTGACCGCACCCGCTTTGTCGCCTTGTTCCAGAAGAACGCCTGCGCGTTGTAATTCCGCCAGTGCGCCATAAGCGCCGCCTTGCTGGGAGACGCCGGTCAGAGTGGCAATCGCGGTCTCTTGATCGCCCTCGGCCAGTTGCTCTGTCGCACGGGCAAACGCATCCGCCTGCTCGGCCAGACGCTCGGCCTCTTGACCTTGCACATACTGATACCCGGCGACGGCCAGAATGATGGCGGCGGCAGCTCCCATCAGCCAGCCACTGTATTTGCTCCATATCTGTTTGATTTGTTCATCACGCAGGTCGGCCTCAACCTCCGTCAAAAACGCATCGGTCGCCTTTTCCGCCTCTTCTTCAGGCGTCAGCGGATCACTCTTCTTTCGTTTCGGTTTGGCTACGGCGTGGCCGCCACCTTTTTTATTGGTCACTGATAGGGTCCTCATCGGTGCACACCAGAATTTGGCTGACCGGAGCAAAAGTAGACGAATCGGGCGGTACCTTACCTAGGCCGCTGGCCGGTTGCAATTCGGGATATGAGGGCGTGATTTTAAGAGAAATCGAGCCCTTCCAAGTTGTTATGCCCCGTTCGACCCTTTACCGAACCTGACATACGCTTTTAATGAGGCCGGACTCTTTCAGATTCAGCTTTTCTTAAGCGCTCAGAGGCAAAATCAGCCCGTTAAAAACACCCTTCCCTTTCGTCGGAGCCCGCACCATGGTCCGTTTTGCGCTACTTTTCGCTCTCATCCTCACCTCGACACTGGGTTTGGCAGGGTGTGGCACCGATGGCGACCTCATGATGCGTCAGGCCGCAGGATACGACTGCACCGCTGCGGACGGCGCTGTCGGCGGATTTTTCTGCTCCGGCACACCCGAAAACGACGCCGCTCTCAGCCGCTATTGTTATAAAACCCTCGGCGGGGTGAACTGCTTCGACCGGCCAGACCCTGACCGCAGCAGTCAGCCTTTGGGGTCAGGCGGGTAAACCCGCTGGGATCAGGCGGGTAAACCCGCTGGGATCAGGC
>CAYGSZ010000043.1:11825-15169 GCA_964352705.1 uncultured Rhodobacterales bacterium | reverse complement strand
TAAATGGTCACGCTGCCGGTGAGACCGTACCCGGAAGTGGTTCGGCCATAGCCGTCCTGAATCACAACCACGTTTGGTCCGGCATAAAGCGGTGCGCCCAGTTGCGTGTCATGACGCACATCAATTGACTGTGCGGTGGTTGAAGACGCAAGGCTGGTATATGCAACGGCAAAAAACCCTAATGCAGCTAGCTTCATCTCGACCTCCTTTTGGTATGGTGCGATAAAGCTATGAAATACGGTCGTAGGGGCGAGAATGTGGCAAACGCTGCCCAAACGCTTCACAAGGCTGTGAGATCGGCGTTTCAATCAACCCCATAGGATACTGATGCTTGCGGTTTCCCTTCCCGCCCTCGCGTTAACATTGGTCTGCGCGATTGGCTTTGCGGCCAGTGATTACTTCCGTAAGGCTGCCGCTGAACACATGTCGCCGACAATGCTGCTGACGGTTTTCGTCACCGGGCAAATTCCCGTCATTGGTGGCTGGGTGCTGGTAACCGGCAGCTTCACCTTGCAAGACGGCTATTGGACGCTGGGCGTGATCACCGCGCTGGCGGGCCTATTCGCCAACCTGTTGTTTTTGATGGCGCTGCGGGTGAGTTCCCTCAGCCTGACCGTGCCCGTGTTGGGATTGGTGCCGGTGTTCACAACTGTGTTTGGGGCGGTGGCGCTCAACGAAATTCCAACCGGTCAACAAACTATGGGCATCGCACTGGCCGTGCTGGGGCTGTTGACCTTGTACCTGCCCGAAGATGATTTGAACCCAGCGCATGTGATCAAACGCTTCGCCACCGACACAGGCGCGCGTTACATGCTTGGCGTTGCGGTGCTGTGGTCGGCCACGGCGCCGTTGGACAAGGCGAGCATGGCGTTGTCGTCGCCCGCCACCCATGGGTTTGTACAGGTGTGCCTGATTTCGGCAGCGTTGATTGTTTACATCCTTGTGAACGCACGCACGCAGGCCATTGCCCTTTCGCGGCAGGCCATGACCCCGGCGGCGTTATCCTCACTGACCGCGGGTATTGCCTATGGCAGCCAGCTGGTGGCCTACCAACTGACGCTGGTGGGCGTGGTGGAATCCTTGAAGCGGGTGATTGGGTTGCTCTCGGCGCTGTTGCTGGGCGCGATTTTGCTCAACGAACCGCTGACCAAACCCAAGCTGGTGGGCATCGCGCTGATGATCATCGGCGTACCGCTGATTATTCTGCCGCCGTTACTTTAAAGCCTCTTCCGCAATGGGCGTTGGGGCCTCGCCCGCACAATACCGCTGCCACATGATGCGATAAGCTTTCTCCAGCGCATGCGTAAACGCTGCGCCATCGCAGGCGGGGGATGTGCGCATGTTATCCCGCAAAGTGGAACGAAAGATTTTACGACGGGCTGCATTTTCGGCCAGCGCAACGGCGCGGGTGATATAATCCTCTGTGTTGTCGGCGATGCACTCAGTTAGGCCAACCGCCGTGAGGTGGGTGACGCTGTGCCGGGCGGCGAAGCGATCTCCATCGCGCTTGGTGATCACAGGCACCCCCATCCACAACGCTTCCAGCGTGGTCAGACCGCCGGAATAGGGAAAGGGATCGAGCGCGATGTCGATGGTGTTGTAAGCCGCAAGCAGTTCGGTGCGCGAAAGTTTGCCCTGAAGATCGAGGCGGTGTTTCGGTGAAACGCTGTGCTGTTCAAACAAATCTGCGATACGTTGGCGCACGGTCGCATCGCCCAGATCAAAGGTGGTCATGCGCATCCGGCTGTAGGGCACCGCCAGCATAATTTGCGCCCAGCAGGCGATAACGTGCTCGTTGACTTTATCCAGGGTGTTAAAGCAGCCGAAGGTCACGTAGCCATTGTCATGACTGGGACTTGGACCGACATCGGGCGTGTCGGCAAAGGGCTTCACCGTCACATAATTTCCCGGCATGTATACGGGCTGTTCGGTCATCAGTGCGAGATCAGCCGCAACGGTTTGGCGCGTGTCGGTGATTAGATAATCTATCGCGTCCAGACCCGTGGTACCGACGTAGCCGGCCCAGGTGACCTGAAGCGGCGCGGCGCGGCCCGCAAACACCGGCAGACGATTGCGACCGGTATGACCGTCGAGGTCAATCAGGATATCAACATCGTCTCGGCGCAGTCTTTCAATGAGCGCCTCATGCGTGTGATCCTCAACAGAATGCCACGCCACACCGGTGGCTTTAAGCCGTTCGGTGAGAGCATCGCCCGAGCGCGTATCTGCATAGCAAACGGTTTCTATCTCAGCGCTGTTGTGATGGGTCAGAACCGACTCAACAAAAAAGCCAACCGGATGGCGGTTGAGATGAGGCGACAGATACGCAACCTTCAGCCGCTTGTTAGGATCTAAGTTGGTATACCGTGGCGCTGTGGTATCGTAGCGCGCGCCGTGCTGCGTGTTCCAATCACGCGCTGCGGCGAACAGGGTCGTAGGTGTTTGGTCTGGATCGTACTGCAATTTGAAAACAATGTTGCTGTGCACCGCCGCATAGTCCGGGTCTAGAGCGAGGACACGCCACAGGCCTTGAACAGACTCCGAGGGACGCCCTAGACTCCACAGAGCGCTAGACCGGTTGTTTTCGGCTTCCACATGGTCAGGGTTCAAAGCTATGGCCTGATCGAACTGTTGCAGCGCCTGTTCAAAATCAGGAATTTTGTTGTAGGCATTGCCTAAATTATAATGCGCTTCGCTAGAGTTTGGATCTAAGTCTACAGCCTTCAAACCGGCAGTGAGCGCACCCTCGACATCGCCCAGGTCCGAACATGTGGCGGCCATATTGATGTAAGCCTCGGCCAAATTCGGATTCAATTTAAGAGCCTGCCTTAAAGCCTGTAAGGCGTCTTCCATCCGCCCCGTTTTACGCAAAGCGACGCCGAGGTTTGAATGGGCCTGAGCGTAATTTGGATTGAGACTGATGGATTTCTCTAACGCTGGAATGGCCGCCGCAAAATCCTCGGTCGCGGCGCTCATCAAGGCCCAGTTGTACAGAACGCCGGGATGATCGGGAGCCAGTGTTTTGGCCTGGTCGAGCACGGGCTTAGCCTCAGCCAATCGGTCTTGCTCAACCAGAAGCGCGCCGAGGTTGCTGAGCGCACCGACCTGCTGCGGATCACCCTCAAGGGCTTTACGAAAATGATGTTCCGCGATTGCAACATCGCCAAGCTGGCGCTGCATCATGGCAAGATTGTTGTGCACGGCCACCCAGTCAGGGCGATCGGACAGCGCCGCAATGTAAAGGTCGCGCGCCACTTCAAATTGACCCGTCCGCGCTGCGTCATCGGCTTGTTGCTTGATCTGTTCAGGATTGCTCATGGGTCTTAGATATTCCTGTTCACACT
>CAYGSZ010000043.1:0-11725 GCA_964352705.1 uncultured Rhodobacterales bacterium | reverse complement strand
CATGTTCACATGGTGATCCATTCCAATAACACGCCCACCTGACAGGTGACACAGGGTTAGTGGACCGCCACAGTACCCCACTCACCCGGCAGGAAAAGCCCTCAAAAGGAAAACACTTGATGTCTGAGTTGTTGCACGAGTCTCTGAAAGACCGCGTTGTTCTGATCACGGGCGGCGGCCGAGGGTTTGGCTGGTACATGGCCGAGAAACTGCTGCACGGCGGCGCGAAAGTCGCCCTGACCGCCAGCCGCCAACCGGAAGAGCTTGAAGAGGTGCGCGCCAAGGCCGAAGCCATCGCCGGGCCGGGACATTGCATCACCATCCAGGCCGATGTGCGCAACTGGAACGATTGCCAGCGGACGGTGCAAGAAACTCTGGACGCCTATGGCCAGATCGATGTGCTGATCAACAATGCCGGTCGGGGCAGCCGGGAATATAAAATTAATCTGAACAGCGGAGACACAACCAAGTTCTGGGAGGTCGATGTTGATGCCTGGCGCTCGGTGATCGACACCAACCTGACCGGCGTATTTCAGATGACCAAGGCCGTGGTGCCGCACATGATTAAGCGCAAATTCGGTAAAATCTTCAGCATCTCGACCAGCCTGACAACGATGATTGGCAGAAGTCTGTCGCCCTATGGAGCGTCGAAGGCCGGTCTGGAAACCGCCCACATTGTATGGGCGCGGGAACTGGCGGAACACAATGTGGACGTCAATATTTTGCTGCCCGGCGGCGCGTCTGATACGGATTTTATCACCCAGGTGATGGTACCCGGCGAAGTCGGCACACGGGGCGATAAAATCTTACCCGGCGATGTGATTGTGCCGCCCGCCGTGTGGCTGTGTACGGACGCCACCAATGGCCTGACCGGACGACGTGTGATTGCCAAATTCTGGGATCATGACGCAGCCCCGGACAAGGCGTTTGAAGGCTGCCTGCAGCCCAAACATGAGCATCCGGAGATTATGTAAGATTAAATAAGCCCGATAAGGCTGAGTTCGGCGCGCATGTCGGCCGGCATATCGGGATCGATATAGCCATCCCGCGAACTAAGATCGTGCGGCGCGTCTTCCGGTTTGAGATACCGCCAGCCTTGAAAGGGCCGCTTGCGCTGTGGCGCGACCAGCACATGCTCTGGTGCCAGTTCAATCAGGCAGTAGCCCCGCCCCGCGTCATCTTTTTCACGATGGAGGGCGATGATTGTCTGACGCACGCTGACAAGGCGCTTGATCACCCAGTACATGGAACCACCATCGAGCAAGGCGTCTTCGCGTTTGGGAAACATGCGCGTGGTGTGCTGATAGTTCCCGGCCCCGTTCACAAACCGCAACTGGCGTGCCTTTAGATCGTCGAGATGTTCAATCCCGACGGCAAGTTTTAGAAGGTGAAGAGTCACGACTTCTGGGGGTCCGCATCTGACGGCTGAGTGCCTTCAGTATCCGTAAATTTAACAACGACAAGCGTCACATCATCTCGATAAGGGATGCCGTCCCGAAAGGCATCTAAAGCTTGCGAGACCGCCTCGCCGATGGTCTTGGCTGAGCGATGAGCGTGACGGCGAATAACCTCCTGCAAGGCCTGTTTACCGAACATTTCTCCGGCAGCGTTGCGCGCTTCCCAAACGCCATCGGTGCCGATGACCATAATGGCGTCCGTGCTCCAATCCTCACGTTGCCCTTCGCGGAAATGCCAGTCGCCTTGTACACCGAGGGGAATGTCCTCTCCGGCTAGCTCGGAAAAAGCATCTTCAGCCGGTTCATAAACCATAACCGGGTCATGCCCTGCACTCACCCATTTGACAGTGCGGGTTTGCGGCTCAATCACCATATAGATCAACGTGACAAACCGACCGCCGATGGCGTCTTCCGTCATATGGACATTGACGTCGTTAATCACAGGGGCCAGGGATTGATGCTCATGCGCCTTGGCACGCAACAGCGCCCGGACGGTTGTCATAGTGAGGGCTGACGCGACGCCATGCCCCGTGACATCGCCCACCGCGATTCCGATGCGCGGACCAAACCCCGCCTGCGGCAGATGCAGATAATCAAAATAGTCGCCGCCCGTGTCATCACAGTAGAGACTGGCCCCTGCAATATCCAAACCTGCAACCTTAGGGGCTTTGGCTGGGAGCAGCTTCTGCTGCACTTCAGAGGCAAGCACCATGGATTGACGGACACTTATGTTTTCACGCAACTTTGGCACCATGGCATTAAACGCCTGGGCCACATCGCCGATTTCGTCGCGGCTATGCACGAGCACCTGGCTATTCATATCGCCGCGCGCCAGAGACGCCGCCATGCTGGCCAGTTCGCGCAAGGGTCCCGTCACAGATCGGGACGCCGTGATGGCTAAGATACCAACCAGAAGAATCAGAACGATTGAGGCAAAACCCGCGACTTGAATTTGTTCATCCGTCGCCAAGCCAATGAACGCCTGTGCCTGCTCGGCCATTTCCTCGACGTCCGCGTAGGGCACAATATAGAGCAAGGTTGCGCCTAAGCGTTGAATACGCCCGTGTACCCACAAGGAATCCCGCCCTTGATAGGCCATACGCCGAACGCCATCGCGCTCGGTCGCAAGGTCGTTGATCAACATATACAAAGACTCTGGGTTGCCGCCCATCAACATCTCAGGCGCAATGTTCGCGTCCCAATTTGCACCCTGCGTCTGATAACCACGATAAGCGACAATCAATAGATCAGGCTGATAACTGGGGGTATCGAAATCAAACTCGTCCGGCGAGAAAACAGCGCCACTTGGTTCAGCCAAGCGGACGATAAACCCTTCTGCCGGCTCCTTGATCTGTAATTGCGCTTGAATGCGATCTAAGACAGACAAAATTTGAACATCTATCGCGGTGACGCCGGCAAAAGCACCATCTGTATCGTATACAGGCATCGCGGCGGTTAGGACCAAAACACCGGTGGTCGCATCAATCATCGGGGTGGTCCACACCAGACCGCCGCTGTTTTTGGCCTGGGTGTACCAAAGACGTTTGCGAGGATCGTAGGTTTCAGGATAGCCACCATGTCCGGGATATACGGAATGAACACCGCTTGCCAACGCCGTGTGCTGCCAGAAAATGAGGCGTTGGTTTTCAGCCGCCAAGCGACGGTACTGTTCGGACATGGTCGCCAGCCGCAAAAGATCGGGCGCGACTGTGCTCTGGTTGATGCCTGATGGAATAAAGAACGACTGATGATCGTTAGAAATCGCTATGGGTTCCCGCGTGCCGTCGTCCGCCAGACGCTGGTGGCTGGTGGACAGCACGGTGCCGACCGGCCACTTGGAGCGATCATCAAAATCTGAACTGAAGTAAATCGCCCCCGGATTGCGGGGTCGGCGATTGGCCAAGCGTCGTTCAACTTCAGCGGCCTGAACGCGCAGGGTCAATTCGACCAAACGCTGCTCTTGAAACAGGATTGTGGTTCCCAGGCTGACCGCCTGATGCAACTGGGTTTCAAATTGGGCCGCAACCACAGACCGCCCACGGTCGGCAATCGCCATGCCCAGCCGTTCGGTGGCAACCTGTGAGCGCCAGCTTAAGGCGACCAAGGGGAGCACCGCGATGATCACAAGGAGAAAAAAGAGTTTGGCTTGAATGCGCATGAGGACTCTAGGTAGCCACTAAGGCAGGCGCAGGGTCAACAGCAATGTTGTGGAGATAGGCCTCACAAAGCTAATGGCTTTATGACGTGGGCAATGAGGCCCCAAAAATCATGCGTCGCCTTTGAGCATATCATCGATAAGAAAGCCCTGATACATGGTGATTCCCATGCCATTGCCAACTTCCAGCGCGCGTTCCTGATCAACCCGAATGAGAACCGGCAAGACACCAGCCGCAATGAGATTGGTGATCGCCTTTTCCCGTTCGTGCAGCACTTCCTCGGCACCGTTGCGCCAATGAATTTTGGCAATGCTGGCCCCTAAGAAGTCCAAATCCACCAAACCAACGGTCTGGGGGAAAATCTGATCGACGGCAATGTGAGCGCCTTTGGCACGAATTAAACCGCGCGCCACCTGAAACTCATCAAAATTTTCAACGATGTTGGATTGACGGAACTCAAACACGACTTGTTGCAATGTGGATTCCGGCGTGCGTTCGATAAAGTTCTCAAAAGCCTCGGTGAACACGCTTTCCACATTGAGGTTTAGGGAGACGCGAAGTTCCCCAAGTTTTAAACTATCAAAAGCCTGAAGAAGGATTTGATCGAGGACGAGCGTGAACTCGTTGAACAACCGCCCACTGCCGCGCATCTCGACATCGACAAACAGAGGTTTTCTTAAGAGGTCCATGCTGATGAAGTACTCGGTCATCACCGGTTCGGGCGGTCGCCCGTCAACGGCCAAACAAACTTCCTGACTGCGCACAAATGTCTTGATGAATTTCTCGGAGCCAAACTTTTCGTAGGCCCGCATGACGTTCTTAATATCTGATGGCGTAAGGGGCCGAAGTTTTTTATCGCTGGCCGACTTCGCACTCTCTTCGTTTGCCAACTCAGCATATTTGGCAATGCGGTCAGCGGCGGAGCGATAGTTGCCTTGGAGTTCATAACTTAACACCAAACGCGTTTGATCAATGGTGCCGAAACTGCCCGGGAAATGCCGCTCAAAAGTACGCAGCATGTCAACCTTAAGGTCGCGCACGGTTCCGATCATGGCGGTCTCTGGCAGCCGCGCCAGAATCGCAAAATCGCAGGTCGACAACGTAAAGGCTTTGCCGCCGCGCAGCGCTGCTTGCGCCGCCACCCCATCTTTGATCTGTTCAACCAGGGGAGGCGTGCGCTTGCTTTCGGGCAGAGCGCTGGAGACACTCACCACAATAAACACCACGTTGGCGATTGGCGCTTCGCGCCACTTGCCCATTTCGCGCACGAGATCAGACAGCGTTCCGACCAGTGAGCCGCCGCCTTGTCCGCTTTGCGCGGGTGTCATTTGGGCCGCCGTTTCCGACATGCAGCTTTTTCCCGTATCGGCTATGTAAAACGTGCACGTCCCGTAAACGAAACCGCGCTTTTTGGTCGAAGGCTAAGTTATGGCGAAAAGTACCAGTGTTTTCGCCTAATGGTCAATTAAAGCCATGAAATAACACGACAAAACCGGGTTCTGGCACAATTTATCGAGACAACCCGGAAATCCAAATCAACCAAAAGTTTAGGGTGCGCGCGCCGCTGACTCACGGCTGCGCAGGGCCCTAATCACCAAATTCGGCAGTTTCGGTTCATCCCACAAAAAAGCGCCCGTCTGGAAATCCAGCCCCCCTTCGCCGGTTCTCACAATCACGAGAGATTCGGATGGGATAACGTAAACCCGTTGCCCACTGGCCCCGTCAAAGTAAATCACATCCCGGGCCTCAAACGGCTCGGAATGGGGGACATAGGCCCCGACGCCTTTGCCGTAGGTTCGCTTTTCAACATATTCCGTGCCCAACCACGTCTGATAGCCATAATTAGGGTTATTTGGGGAAGGCGTGATGACCTCGTTCATCCAGGCTTCGGGCACCACTTGTTCGCCGTCAAACCGGCCTTTGTTGAGATGCAATAGTCCCAGACGGAGCCAGTTGCGTGCAGGGGTCAGCAATGTGCTTTGTGTTTTGGCCAAACCGCCAGGACGATCCAGCCAGACCCAGGCGCTGCTTTCCGCAATTTTGGACCACAGGTTTTGTTCAAGAAATTCGGCATAGGGCATCCCTACGGCCCGCTGTAGAATGAGCCCGAGCAATTGTGAATTTAGATTGCTGTAGGCAAACACCGTGTTCGGTGGGTCTTCGGCGGGGACTTTCAAGGCAATGCCGGCCCAATCGCTGCCCATACTGAACTTCATATTGTCTCCTAGCGGACTGAACCCGCCGGGGACACGGCTTAAACCATGGGCCATTTGCAGCATGTTGCGAATGGTGATCTTTGACCGCTCGTCATCCTGCCATTCGGTTAAGTAAGTGGCCGCCGGTTCATCAACAGAGGGAATGTAACCCTGCTCAATTGCAATACCGAACAACAGGGCCATGACCGACTTATGCATGGAGGCGGATTCCATGTAAGACGTTTCATCAAATCCCTCGCCATGCCATTCCAGTTGGACCGCGCCCTTATGCCAGATCAGCAACGACATGGTGCCATTGTCTTTGGCGTAGGCTTTGAAACTTTCAAGAGCGTCGTCTGAGAAGGATTGGTTTTCCGCTGTCGCACGCGGCAGAGGCGCTGGCGTGCCGGGCTTCACTTCCACCACCGGATCATACCAAGCCATATCGGTCATGCTGGTGGCCAGATCGCGCGTGACCAGGCGCTTATAGTAACGCCAATCAGAGGCAACAAAGACAATGCCAACCACAACGACGAGGCCGATAAGAACCGCGACCCCTTTGAAAATACGTTTGATCATGACGTGCGCTCCTGTGGTGGCAAAATCAGCTTTATTTTGGCCAGAATACAGGCTCTTTTTCCACAAAAGCCATGATGTCGCAATTCTTACTGGCGGTCTGACCAAACCGTCGGCACAGATCGAAACTCAAAAAGGCGTCCGTTTTAAACCCAAAGTGGCTCTATCTTTGATCGAAAGCCAATAAATCAACCGTCGAGACATCCAAACCAAAACCTCAACCGTATGAGGGATATAGAGTAAAGTTAATCGCCTACGGTGTGTCCTAAGCGCGTGCGCGTTCACTTTGAGCGACTCAGCATAAGTGGAACACGATACACTAAGCCCAGAGCATCAGCGTGGACAGAAGCGTGACCAAGACGACAGACACAAGTGCAGCAAACGCAGAAACGCCCGAGACGGGCGTACCCGGACCAGAGGCCCCCGTGTCAGACGCCCCCGTATCAGACGCCCCCGCCAGGTCGTGTGAGGCCCCGCATATTCGCCCGCCTGGCTCAATGGTTGATCATCCACAACGTAAACTGCTGAACGATGAAGTTCACGCCCGCCCGCCTGAACCGATTAAAGCGCCCTGCCGCATTTCTTATCTGGCGCTGTATTCCGATTGGACCATTCAGGAACAAGATATTGCGCCGCTGATAGACCTGGCAAAACGATTTGATATTGAACCGCCGCCGCCCGGGTCCAATCACTTTATTGCCGATCTAGGGGCTTTCCGGTTGAAGTGGGAGCGGCATACGGAGTTCACCCGCTACACCTTTTATGTAGAGGGCCTGGCGGAGGATAAAGGCGAAGATATTTTTTCCGAGCCCGCGATTTCGTTTGTGCCCGAGGACTGGCTGCAAACGCTGCCCGGCGACATTATGATTGCGTCGCATGCTGTTCTGCTCGGCGCCGCAGTTGATCTGTCTGATTACGATGCTCTCTCGCAGAAATATTTTGCCGGCAATGTCTTGATTGGCTCGGCGGTCGCCGGTGGGCAAGGCATGGCGATCACAGACTTTCAGGTCCAAGGCGACGGTTTCAGCCGCCTTATTGTGCAAGACCGGGGCATGACCGCGCGCCAGAATGGGCGCACCCTGCAGCGACTGTTTGAACTTGATACCTATCGCATGATGGCTCTGCTGGCCCTGCCGGTGGCACGTGAACTGAGCCCCCTTTTGACGGAACGCGAGCAGGAAGTCGCCGCCATTACGACAGCCATGTCCACCGCCAGCGAGGAAGACGAGACGGACTTACTGGACCGGCTGACACGCTTGCAGGCGGCCATCGAAAGCCGTCACGCCAAACATCACTATCGCTTCAGTGCATCGCAGGCCTATTACGAAATTGTACGCCGACGGATTGAAGAACTGCGCGAGGAACGGATTGAAGGATTATCGATCTTCCGCGAATTTATCGAGCGACGCCTGGCCCCAGCCATGAGCACCTGTGAGACGATGGAGATGCGCCAGAACACCATGTCGCAGCGGGTCGCCCGGGCCAGCCAACTGCTCTCTACGCGCGTGGAAATGGGCAGCCGCCGTCAAAATCAAGAAGTGCTTGAATCACTCAACAAGCGCGCCAAGCTGCAGTTGCGTTTACAGGAAACCGTTGAGGGCCTCTCGATTGCCGCCGCCACATACTACATTGTCGGGGTTGTGGGGTATGGCGCAAAAGGTCTGAAAGCGTCCGGCTATGATGTGAACGTGGAACTGGTTATGGGCCTCAGCGTGCCAGCGGTTATTATTCTGGTGGCCTTCGCCGTGCGTAAAGTAAGAGGCTTTGTAAACTTTAAGAAGAAGCGCGAAACCTAGAGCCCTTTGATTATACCTTTCCGAGACCAAGCTCCGCCCAATGCTCTATATAGATGTGGAACCAGCGCGAAAAGCTGGCGGGTTGTTCCGCCATCTCAGACCGCAGAGCAGTGAGATCAACCCAACGCGTTGCCGCCACTTCAGACGGATTGGGCGTAAGCTGAAGTGTGTCGGCATCAACGTCACTGGTAAAAAGGTCGACCCGCTCATTTTCGATCAGGCCGCGAGACACATCGGCACAATAGGAAAATGTGCCCGCCATTGTGAGCGGCACGTGAATGCCCAACTCCTCCTCAAGACGACGGGTTGCAGAGTGCGCAGACCCTTCTTGCCAATGGGGGTGCGTGCAACAGGTGTTCGCCCAGAGTGATCCACTGTGATACTTGTCCGCCGCCCGCTGCTGAATCAGCAATTGGTTACCAGAAAAGACAAAGATTGAGACAGCGGCGTGGAGAACACCACGCTGGTGCGCCTCTAACTTGCCGATGGGATAGAACGAACCGTCATCGGCTATGCCGGGAATAATAGGGTCTATGCCGGGAATAAGAGGATCAATGATGCCCGCATCAGTCATCACGGCCCTTAGCACCGGCGCTTTGTTTGGCCCAGCGCCAGAGGGCGGCATCGCGGAAGGGGATGACCATAAACAAGTGCTCAATGACCGCGAGAACCATCATCGTAAACATCAGCACGTAGCCAACGGAACTTGCGCCGCGTTGCTCGGCCGAGATCGCGCCCTGCACCAACACCGCCGCTGCGATAACGCCGCCCCCGACAGAAACCGGGAACAACGTGTTGAACGGACGACGGCGGAAATAACTGCCGAGATACTCAAGGTGATTAGGGAGGAGTTCATCGTTAATGTAGGGCACGCCCAGAAAAATGTTAAGCTTGGCGCTGAGCCGCATGATCGCCAAAATCAGGAACGTCAGAACAGCCGTATTATTCGCCCCGCCCCAGGCCACGACCGCGATCATGATCCCACCGGCGACAATAAGCAGTTCGTGATGAATGACGGTTTGTGCGGAAACCAAAAACCGGGACCAGCCCTCAAGACCAGGCGGACAGGGCGTGCGCCGTGGCCCCGTGACATAGCCAAGAAGAAAGCTGGCTTCGATCCAGCCCCAAACAAAGACCGCCCCCGCAAAAGCAATGTAAGCTCCGGTCGCGGTTGTAGCGGTTGCGCTGATATAAACACCATAGAGCGCCACCGGCAGCAGCGCGGTTAACCCCATCATCGTCCAACGGTGTGTCGGACGCGGCAAGCCACCGAGGACGAGAATAATACCGGTACTGAGATACCAAATTAAAATGGCCGCCAAGGCGGTCAACCCATGAGACGCCACATTAGGCCTCGCCCAGATTGGGACTCGAACTTAGGGCCTTGCGATACAGGCCCGGGCAGATGTTGGCAAAAAACGCAGGCGCGACCCATCTCATTGCGCAGCTTCAAACGGCGGCAAGAAGCGCTCAAACACAGATTTATTCTGATAACCAAAGGCCCCGAGATTGATTATGACCCCGGTGGTGGGGTCTTCCAGGGAAACCCGTGAATCATCCCACCGCACCAAACGATATATTGGATCTTCTTCGACTCCGTCGCGACGCCGGTCAAAGGACATACTCATCAAGACGGTCCGAATAAAACCATCAGAGATGACCAGTTCATCAATCACTTCACCGGTGTTGGCATCCACCACCAGAGAGAGCTTACCGTCGGCATTGACGGGGAATTTGATGAACCGTTCATGCACCTGCGTCGCATTGGCGAACAACTCATTTTCGACTGCGGGGTCGTTGCGCTTTTGATACTGGACCACGCCGACAAACGTGATCGTGGTCGCGATCAAAAGGCCAGCGCCAATGAGAACACCTCGGGGAATAAACTGTTGATGATGCGCCGACATGCCCTGTGCCCTTATGTTACGCGACCGCGCCAGCTTTTGACTGTGGACTGTCAAACGTAGGAGACGCATCGGAAGATTTTTGCTCAGGTATTGTGGCTGAACCATCTTTAAAATTGACCAGCGCTTGAGACAGAATCTGCGCGGCCTCTGCCGCATTAGGCACGGCGCGCAGCATGGGTTCCGGCAATTTGAAACGCCAGGGCCGCACATGCGGCCAAAGGTGAACATAGCCCAACCGATCTGGGCCCGTCAGTGTGACCGGGATGTCGCCTGTTCCGTTTAATCTCTGCCGCAGCGCCGCTGATGAGACGGCTGCAAATGGAACGTTCACCGTTGTCGAAAGCGCCAGGCCGATGCGCAGCACCAGCCGACGGTTGGTGATGGTGTAGAGCGTTGTTTTACTAGAAAACCAAGCAATCGTGCCCAGAATAGCGATGACAAGGGCTGGGAATGGCCACAGGGCCAGCGCCGCCATAATAGCGTCTGTTAAAGAATCTCCGGCTTCGTAACGGGAAAAAGCCCGCAACACCATGAGCAGCGCAAAGTAGATGACAACGATGCCGATCTTAAAAGCGCTGAGCCCAAGGACGATCCAGTTGGGAGCACCCTGCCAGAGGATTTTTTCACCCTCTGGCAGTTCTTCAGGTAGTCCAGGAATAGGCTCAAAGTCGAAATCATCTTCGTCCGGATGACTCACAACAGAGGCTCACTCCGATCTGGCGTCGCATACAGATGACCGCCGCCGTAATAGGCCACAACGCGCTCTTCTTCGTAGAGCGTGACCTGATCCGGCTGGGCCAAACCTGGCACATGTTCAAACTGCGCCGCTGTGATGGCATCGACGTTCACAACACGGCGCGTGCCATTCACAAGAGCCATCGTCATGGGCAGCAGAACGATGCGACCGCTGTTCAGTTTAACTTCGAGGTAGCGAATGAGCGATTCAGGCTTATCGACCCAGACATCCGTGATAACACCGGCAATACCGTGATCTGCAGCCTCGACCTTCATACCGCGAGGATCTGCATCCTGCGCCACAATCGAGAAGCCAGGGGCTGCGCGCATGGGTACAATCTTTGGCGTGCCATCATGAGCAAGGTCAGCAACGTTTGCCCGCTCGGCCCAGGCGGCCGGGCCGACACCATCGACCAGCGGATTGCCGGTCGGCTCAGAGGGCGAGCCCGAAGATCGCGCCAAACGACGCGCCGCAATGACGCGTGTATCGCGTTTGTTATTCGGTGCTGTCACAAGACCATGACCGTGTGGCATGGCAAATTCTTTCGGCTGAGCGAAAAACAAAAACGAGCCCGCTGGCAACAGCCGGTTGGCGTTATCTTCTTCTTCCAGCGGGTATCCCTCGCGCCGATCTTCGCGACGGAGATATAAAATCAATCCGGCAAAGAACAGCAAAAACAACCACAAAACGATGAATGCGAAATCCATCTCAGCTAAAGTTTCCATACCTTCCTCCTCCTAAACAACGCCTAGACCGACTGTTGAGCAGTCTGCATCTTAGACCCCTGAGTGTGCGCTTCCGGGCTATGGCGGACAAGAGGTCCAAGCGCTGCCAATGCCGCAAATAGTAATAGAATTTCAATGTGATACACAACTCCATACGTGTTGGTTGGAGTCGATAAA
>CAYGSZ010000042.1:0-15209 GCA_964352705.1 uncultured Rhodobacterales bacterium | reverse complement strand
TTGGTTTTGTAAAAACCGGTTCATCATATGAATTCGCACAGACCTTACAGTTGCCTTAGAATGCTCCACTATAAAATTCACACCAGCATTCACATTGGGGCGGCGCATGGATAATTATCTCAAAGCTGCGAGAGATTTCATTCTTACGTTGATTTTGGGCAGCGTGCTTACAGCCTGCGCAACCTCTCCAGGGCGTTTCTCTGACACGCCAGATAGCCTCGATGAAGAAGCGTTTACTGGACTTATCGGGACTTTGCGTCCTCAACAGCTGCGCGCAGGCCAATGCGGGCTTTTTTTATGGACGCGGTCCGAGGAACGAGAGCTAGTGTTTTTTGGTAACAGTGATCGCGCTGAAGGCAAAATGATGATTGCTGACGAAGAAACCACCTATGCGCGGGTTTCCGCCGAAGGAGGGGCGGTGTTTGGACAGCACCCCAGACAAACATTTCAAAATGGCGACGTGACGGTGACTCTCATCTTGGAAATAGAAGGGCGGGCCAACATGTCGGGTGGTGCTGTTGTTCCTCGTGGCTCTCTGAGGTTTGAGCAAACGGGCGGCTGGAAGCTGGTTTTGCCAGTGGGCGGGCTAATTGCTTGCCAGCCTGGGTAGCGTGATCTTGATTGCTTAAAAGCTTCAAACGCTACATAAAATTTATGAAAATATGACAATAATAAGTCATAATTAAAACTATAAATTGCATTTATATAAATTAATTATTCTTAATTGTGCATTCTTAACAATTCTACGCTAGTATAGTCTCTAAATTGTAATATATCCTTCACATAATGAAGGCGAATTCATCGCTGAGTTTGGAGGTGATTATGTTCAAAAAGTTTTCTGCACCAGCAGCAATCCTATCTGCATTGGCTCTATCAGCCTGCGCTGGCACGACCGATGTCAGTCAGAGTGCGGATACGGGTATGAGCTACACTGATCGTGGTTGGGCCTACACAGATGTGGTTGGTCAGGATTGGCCAAAAGCCGAGTCCAAACTTGCATCAGACCTTGCTGAAAACCCAGACGATCCCTTCCGTTTACTAAACTTGGCCTACGTTTATACGCAGACAGATCGCCCTGCTGATGCCGTGGCGACCTATGAAAAAGTGTTGTCTCTAAATGAAAACCCAGTTGCAACTCTTCACTCTGGTGAAGACGTGCGTACCAAGAAAATCGCTAGAGATGCTTTAGCAAGTTTAGGATTGGAGAATTAGCATTGTCGATATTTTGAACGCATAAACTTTTATTGCCGCAGCGCAGCTTTTGCGATTTTAGTGATTTCTTCTGCGCTTATCTTTGATAAAGGGGCAATGCAGTCGGACAAAAATGCTAGAGCTTGAGGAGTAATATCTTCACCTTGTAAATCACTGAAAGTCTGCTTGCCGGTAAGAGATATCCAGTAAGTGCCGATGACCTGAACAAAGAAAAATAGCCCGAGATCTAAGTCACTGGTACTGTTACTGGAGAGCATTTCAAAAAGTTGTGTTCAAATCTTATGATCGCTTTGAGAATAAGACGAACTTCTTCTAAAACGATATTTCCTGCCAGCACAGGGTCGGCCTTAGTATAACTGTCAAGGCTGTCTACAACTGGGTGTCCAGTATTTTGAAGTAACTTAAATATTTGCCACCGATCCCAGAAATCAAGGTAACAGAGTTCTTCATCAAAGTTTCTTGCTATTTCAGCAGTTCGCGCGACTGTTCTCAATTTCGGAGCTAGGTCGTGGATCATTTTATCATTTGATGTGCCATATCTCAAAAATAGAGAACCAGCATTTCGCAAACACTCGCCTAATCATTTATAGAAAGTAGATAGGCCATGTGTATGTGCAATTTTTAAAACCGTTTTTTCGTCATATATCTCTGCTAACCGTTCTAGAATAGCAGATTGTGCTAACAGTTCGTGGGTGTTTCGTTCTGCTTCTTCACCAACTTTGCGCATACTTGTAATCGGCATTTGACCATTACTAAAATGTTTTTGGAAAAACACTTTACCCCCTGTGGGTTACAGAATGGTGACGGTTTAGTGAAGGTTAATTACAATAAGTAATAGCAAAGCGTACTCACGATGCACTTGAGAAGTTTCCAAATCCTCTTGTTGCCTTGACGCTGCCTATAAAAAAGGCGTTTAAGCTTTCATTTATCTATTTGAGTTGTCGGGTGTCGTTGTCGAGTATGGTTTTAAGATAACAAATCTCAGATTGCGGGTCGTCCCAACCACACTTCATTCAGGTGTAGACAACGCTGGCTGCGCCCTCCCGCAACCATCTTTACTTGCTCTAAACCGCTAGTCACCTGACTGGCGGTTTTTTGCTTTTCGGAGCAAAGACTTAGGATGCCTGCGAGCTCGCCATGGAGATCAATGCTGAGTTCGCCGTCCTTGGGTGTGAGCACGATCTTGTCTACGAGAGACCGGATTAGCTCAAACGCTGTATTCTTAGTGTCGTCTGCATTCAGCGAGGTATGTAGGTCCGCCACTTTGGCCCGATAAACTTCAGCTAGATTAGGGTGCAGCAGTGGCTCAACGCTTTGAGGCTCCGCAACTTTCTGTTTGAGGTCTTCTTGCTTGGCTTCAAGCTCTAGAAGCTCATCCTTCACAGACCTTGCGTCGATGCCATCAGCGATGGCGCTGACCAGTCTCTTAATCTTAGCACTTACCTTTTCGAGGTCCTGTTCTTGCTTTCGCCGGTCTGCCGAACCATCGATCCGAAGCCGGTTTACTTCTTGGATGAACTCCTCAGCAAAGATTTTGAACAAAGCTGGATCCATCAGGTGTTCTTTGAGTCCGTTTAGAACTGATGCCTCTAATACATCTCTGCGGATATTGAGCCGGTTGTCACAGGTGCCTTTGTTGCGTGCGGTCGCGCACCCAAACAGATTTGCACTGATCTTGGTATAGCCCCCGCCACACTGGCCGCATTTCGTGAGGCCGGAGAACAGATACCGTGGGCGACGTCGATCCCAGAAAGGCTTTTCGCCTTGGATATCAGGCCGCGTGTTGCGTTTTGCGGAGCCCTGGCGTGTTTTAACGCGGTCCCAAAGGGATTGATCTATAATCCGGTACTCAGGCGTATCTTTAATAATCCATTCGGTTTCCGGGTTAAGACGGGAGACCCGTTTGCCAGAGTCTGGATCCTTGATGTAGCGCAGCCGGTTCCAGACGATCTTGCCTATATAGAGCTCATTGTTGAGGATGCCGTTACCGCGCGCCGCATTGCCGTTGATCGTTGAAGCGGTCCAACCGGCGCTGCGTGGCCCTGGGATCTCTTCAGTGTTGAGGGATTGAGCGATGGCGCGCGGGGATAAGCCCTTGGCATAGTCCTGGTAAATGCGTCTGACGACTCCTGCCTGTTCTTTATTAATAGTGCGCTTGCCTCTGATCGGTTCACCCTGACTGTCCCGCTCATCAACAACATCATAGCCATAGGAGTTACCACCCCCTGAGCGTCCGGCTTCCACGCGACCGCGCAGGCCGCGCCGGGTTTTGTCGGCGAGGTCCTTTAAGAACAGAGCATTCATGGTGCCCTTGAGCCCGACGTGCAGTTCAGAGATATGGCCTTCCGCTAGGGTCTGCAGCCTGACGCCAGAGAAGCTCAAGCGTTTATAGAGGCCAGCAATGTCCGCTTGATCGCGACTGACGCGATCTAGGGCTTCAGTCACAATGACATCGAAGCGGTTGAGCATGGCGTCTTCGATCAAGGTCTGGATGCCCGGTCGGATTAAGGAGGCCCCTGACGTTGCCGCGTCCGTATAGGTCTGCGTTAGGGTCCAACCTTGAGCCGTTATATGCTCTTTGCACAGTCTAACCTGATCCTCAATTGAGGCCGCCCGCTGATTGTCAGAACTGTACCTTGCATATATTGCGGCTCTCACTCTCAGGCCCTCCGACTGGTTCGATGACTGCGGTTCGCGTGCCTCAATTTAAGAACGCTCTGTTGATGTTTGGCAACCGCTTCGGACTGTTTTGCCAGATTGTAATGTTTGTTGGTGGTTTGAAGGCTACGATGCTGGAGAATTGGCTTAAGCATGCGAATGTGTTCCGGATCATCAAGGGCGACAGAGGTTGCAATCGCATCCCGGAACATATGGGGACATAAGTGTATCCCAAGTTCTTTCAGCGTGATTTTGCCGAGTTCCCCGTAAAACCCAGCTTCTGTTAAGTCGTCCCCTAGCCAGGTAATCCAAAGCCTACGACTGTTACTGTGCCTCAGGAGCATGGGACGCCAGTGATCAAGATAGCGGTCAATCAAGGGACTCAGTTGAACGGGCAGACGTAAAGCATGCGCACGCTTTCCCTTTGTCTCAGCGTCGCTAAGTTCGATCCGGTAGCTATTACCTTGTTTTAAAAAGCTATGACAGAGTTCTAGCTCCGTGAAGTTGGCGCGTCTCAGACCGCTGGCGCACAACAGAGTTATCATCAGGCCTGTCCGATAGCGGGCCGCGCATTTTACGCCCTGTTTACCGGCATAGGCCTCTGCCCGCCTCATCAGTTCAATGCCCAACTCGAACAACTGTTTGACGGGCAGGGTGGTTTTGCCCTTGTCTCGGCTGGGCTTGGCCCGCGAGGAGAGCTTACGGGCAGCGATCTTGAGCCAGTTCCAATCTGCCTCCGGGGCCATCACCCGTGCAGCTTCGCCCAAGTCCGTAATGCGCCCGGCAGCAGTCACGGGTGCTACCTCAGTGCTCAGGTGCTGCCAATAGACTTTAACCCGGTCTTTGGTAATCCGACTCTCAGGTCCATCGTCTGTCCCGAGCCAATCTTGATCCTTAAGGAAGCACAGCCATCGTCCGTAGGCTTTGGCCACGGTGCGTTTGGTATTGGGTTTCCAGTGGGATGCGGTGCCGCCGTCTTCAAACAACTCGGCAGGTGTGATGGCATAACCCCAAGCTTTTTGGTCAGCCTCGGGCCAATCTTCGACCGGCCAGCATTTGCGCGGGCCGTTCACACTGGCACCTTCATATTGCGGAGGCCGAGCACCGAGTCATGCAGCCGGTCCACCGCAGGCTGAACCTCAAGATCAGCGTAATACTTCGCGACCGTCTCGGTGTTGGTATGCGCGAGGATGCGGCGCACATCTTCATAATGGCCCGGTCGGTCAGTGAGGTAAATCATGGTATCGATATGACGGAAGGCGTGGACATTCACCTCAAGGCCGATCCAGTTCCAGATCGTGCTCTTTACGCGGCGGCCTATTGTTTCATTGGCTTTATGGGCTTTTCCACCCGGGCCGGGGAACAACCAATCACTGGCCTCTGGGCATAGCTGAGGCCGAGCCCGTTCCATATAGGTATCAAAGATCGGCATACTTTCAGGTGGGAGAGTGGCCAGCAAAGGCATGCCGTTCTTAACTTCATCCTCAGGCACCATGATCTGGACCCGCCGGTTGCGGCCTTCACCAATGATTTTTACGTGGCGGCCCAGCTTCAAGCCGGCCAGATTCTTGAGCCGAAGCGGGTACATCAGCAAAATCTCGATGAGCAGGGCGGCTTCAAGCATATGCAGTGTCTTCTGGCTGTTGTGTTTTCCACTCTTTGCTTCAAGCAAGAGATCTATCGGCAGAGTAATGAGCTTCGTCAAAGCAGTCTGATCCTTAAGCTTTGCGAGCCTTTCTCGGTTTTGTGAGGGCATGGAGTCTGGCTTGGGGCTTTGATTCTTGCGGGCCTTAACCAAGCTTTTGATTATCCCCTTGTCCGCATGAACCCAGTGTTTGGCGATGACCTGCAAGACATAAAGTAGACTGCTCTTTTGATAGGTCGGCCCTTTTTTCGTGCGCTTAGAGATGTAGGCCAATGCCTGACTTGCCCAGTCAAAGTCTAAAAGGGCGGCAAGGGAGGTAAACTCAGCCAATGGGCGACCCACTTTCACCATGGCCGATGCGATTTGGCGCACTTGGTAACGGCGGGTTTTGATGCTTGCAGGCTTTAAAGGACGACTTGGTGCATCTTCGTTAAAGCTGTCGTCGTCTTGCAGCAGTTCCAGCCAGGCCTTGGCTTCCGCTTGGAAGCTGGCCGGGAAGACGGTGAGCGGCACCGTATATGTATCGGACGGCCTCGGATTCTTAAGTTCGGTTTGTGGCCAGCCCGGAACCTTATTGACCGCCCGGTTCCAGGCGTTTCGGGTTTGGCGCTGAATCTTAAGCGGGTCTTTGAGAACCACCGTCGCCTCAACCCAGTCCATATATTCCTTCAAGGTTTGATCTGTAACGGCTTTGGGATTGATGCCCATAGCCGCACAGTATCGCATGAAGCGGACAAGTCCGTAGCAGAGGTCTGGGTGAGGGCGGCTGGACTCTCGCAAAGTCTCCCACGCTGGAGACAGGGTTACATCCTTCAACACAGCCCCGTGCGGCAATAGATACCGTTCCACCAAAGTCTTAATGTCTGATCTGAGATTGCGCAGGCGCTTATCGCTGATGTGCAACTGGGCCGCTGTGGTCTTGTTGATGGCAGTCCGCACCTCTGTTGGCTTTAGGATTAAGTCATCCGGGCGATCTTTGTAGCCCATGATCGCAATGATCCGATGCGCGGCGGATCGAAGGTCTCGTTTGCGTGACGCGACCAACTCAAGATCCGCATCAATCCGACAAAACAGTTCCGATACACAGAGGAACGTGGGCCCAGACGGGCGGCTCATCTGGTCCTGATCCAAGGGAAGGTTGAGTTCATTTTGTTTCATCGGGAGTTCTCCTTGTGGGCAAGTATGTACTCGGGACGACTGGGGTGGACACCAGGTCCAGTTCGGGACTTGGTATCACAATAAATAGCGTTAATTGGCGACGGCCCCTTGTCCCGACAGATTGAAGAAATGGCGGTTTTACTAGCCATTGGTGGACACCAATGGCCTCGCGTGCCGGTGCTTAGCGATGAAGGCTTCAAGATCATCCGGGTGAATCAAAACACGCCGGCTAATGCGTATGTGGGGCAGGTCACTCCGATCGATCAGACGTCGGACCTGCCTTATAGATAGGCTAAGAACCGTGGCGGCATCGGAGATGGAAAGAAGCGCACGCGCGGGTGCGCCGCCCGTTGTTTGCGGGCGCTTAGGTGTTGGATTGCTCATGTTCAGAGTCCTTAGATGACGAGGGAGACGAAGTGGCCTCAGCATCCAGCGAACGAACCCAGTGCCGAGCAGCAGAACGAGCTAGGAGACGGACTAGACGCTCCATAGCATCGGTGAGGTCTCGTGAGTGTCGCTCTAAGATCGGGTTGTTGAGTTCGTTTTTCATCGCCGGTTGCCGAGGTGATCGGGTTACCGGCTAAGTGTCCTACATGATGAATTTGTGCCTGAATTTGTGCTTTTTTACTAAAGGCCAATATTAGAAAGGCTATATTTTACAGTGTGGTAAGGCGTGAATTTGTGAATTAATTGTGCACAGCGTGTGCAAAATTATTTCTTTGTGCGTCCTAGCCAACGCGTAACGTGGTTTCGTAAAGCGCCCTTACTTGGAAGTGCATTTTCACCGATGCGATCTTCAAGGTAACTGATGATCAGTTGCGGTGGAGAAAACCCGTCTTTCCCGTGAGACTTAAGATACCGCTCTAGGTGTCGATCAATATCGGTATAATCGTGACCCGGTTTTCGCCCGCGTTTCTTACGCTTAGAGTCGATGCCATCTCTTGTCTTCATATTCTCGATTGCAATGTCAGCAACAAACCGGGCGAGCTCTTTGCAATCAATGTAGACTTCAGCAGCCTCTACCAATTTCTGGCCAGACTTTTCGTCTCGAAATCTCAGTAAATGGTCCGCTTCATCAGGGACGATCTGAAGTGGGAAGTTTTCACCAAATTCGCCGATATCAAGGTCACCGATGTGATTGGCATAAACCGGGAATTCACCGTCGTTGGGCCAATCCCTTGTCCATTGTTCAGCGGTAATGACAGCTTTTTTCTCTCGATCAAGAAAGTAAGGATAACAGTAAGACTCAAGTCTTCCGGACTTTAAAGCTTGGGCCAGATCTACTCGTTCATAGCCTAGCGCCTGTCGCAAGTGATCAAGTGCATCGGGGAGGCTGAAGCGGTTTCTCTTGGGTAAAGGTGGCATGATTACGGCTATGTCGAAAAATGTCTGAAGCTGATGATACTTAAACTTTCCAATAAATACGAATTGAACAATTGAGTCGTCCAGAGCCAGTGGTGCTCGAGACAGTGATTGCTGACCAGCTCAAGCGGAAGATTAAGTTCGTATCTTGCCCGCGTGTGTGCGCAGTCGCCAGCGAACAAATCTCATGCGATTTCCCTGTTAAACAGGGAATATACAGGGAAATTTTACACAATCGGAGCCATTTGCGCAGACTACGCCGGACGTTGAAGAACTATGTTCAATATTACAATCGTACTCGGACTCACCTCTCGTTAGAGAATGATTCACCGTCCTCAAGACCGATTGAATGCCAAGGTGCCATCGTTAAGTGCCCCATCTTGGTGGCCTGCATCACTAATATCGGCGGATGAGCTAAAAAGAAGGGGCAAAGCTGTTTTCAAGTGAGTTCTGGCTTGGCTCTTTATCGACTTGTTCGTTTGAGGCTTCTTCCGCCCAGGATGCAAGCGTGCCACACCGAAATTCTGATCCCGCATTGATTGGCTTGGTGTCAGAGGTTATCCGTGCCATCAGCTTGCTCACTTCTTTCTTTGCCGAGTTGGGCGATATTTTATTGTAACATATTCCCCAAGACCGATTGCCTGGAAAGTGGCACATTTCTTAGAATGGGTACTCCGATGTGGAAGTCAGACACTATGAGTTTAAAGACGGGCGGGTGGCCAGAGCGCATGCGGGTTGGGCCAATATCATTTTCTAATGAACGCCTGCACTTTGTTGTGAGTGGTGGTCCATGTTTCTCATTTTTCCCACCCTCCGTAACGCGTCCCTTTTAGGTATTATTTACTTACTTATAGGCCTGGAGTTGTGTTTGGGGGATATGTCAGTATTTTGAGAGTGTCGTGGGGAAATCGGCAGTATTTGTGGGGTTAAGAGTATTCGGGAAATTTTACTCCTGCCCCGTCCATATGGGTGTGAGACACTGATTTTGGTTTCGACAACAGAGGGTCATGAGCCTGATTCGCACTAATACTATATAACAAAGTATGTTTTCTATGCGCATCGAAAATCGCCTTACGGCCTTCGATTTTAGTTTGGGAGAAAGCCAATGAGACAAAAAGCTTTAGTTACAGGATTCTTGGTTGCAATGTCGCTGTCTTTAGTTTCCATGGATGCATTCGCCAAAGAATGGAGGACATGCATAAGCGGCCGGTGTTCCCAAACGCAAGCGACGTTTGCCACTCTCTCTGAGTGCGCTAGATTTCAAAGCCATACGGGTTGGGATGCAAAGTGCTTTTCTGTGGACGGTGCAGTTTCCCCATCTTTCAGGACCTGTGTTCCAAGACAATGCTCGCAAAAGCAGGAAACATTTAGCAGTTCACAGGAATGTATTGATTACGCAAATTACATGGGCAGTGAGTGGAGCAAATGCTTCGACCCAAGATTCGCCCCTTGATCTAATTAACGGTTTCTGCCCTTGGTGGCAAAGAGTTGGACTGCGATTGGTAACTGACGATGGAACGAATTGGTAAATACGAGGTTATAGGGGAACTTGGCTCTGGTGGCTTTGGGGCAGTTTATAAGTGCCGTGATCCCCAGTTGGACCGTGAAGTGGCGGTTAAGGTGTTCCGGCCTCGCGATGCCAATGTCGCCAAGGCCGCAACCTCGGCTAGCGGTGATGCTGCGCAGGTGCTGCGCGAGCGTTTTATCGAAGAGGCTCGGGTTCTACACGACCTGGGCAACCATCCCAACATCGTCAGTATCCGAGAGTTTTCAGAGCTAGAAGATAGCACCCCATATTATGTGATGCCCTATCTGCCTAGGTCCCTGGTAGATGAGATGGGTAAGGATGCTATGGACCCAGCGGCGATCAATGATCTGGCCCCGGAGCTCCGGCCCCGACGGTTACCACTTCCCCGCGTGATCGACATTCTCTCCCAGATTAGCGCCGCCCTGGCAGAGGTGCATCGGTCCGGCTTGGTCCATCGGGACATAAAACCGGCAAACATTCTGTTTAATGAGAAGAACGAAGTTCAGGTTGTGGACTTCGGAATAGCCAAGCTGCCCGAGGCAGAGCACTCCCAGACGGGCGTTGGCATGGGCAGTCGGGATTATATGAGCCCGGAGCAGCGCGAGAGCGCAAAGCATGTGGATGCCCGCTCAGACATGTACTCCCTGGGGGTTCTAGCATATCGCATGCTGACAGGGGCGCTGCCCGTAGGCCGTTACAGTGATCCTATTGATCTCATCCCCGAAGCGGGTAAGCCGCTGAGTGATCTGATTATCGCTGCCCTGTCCCCGACACGGGAGGGACGCCCCAAGGATGCGGTCCAATTCCTGACTCAGTTCAAGCAAGCCATCGGCCAGGCAAACCCGGATGATGCGACAGAATTCAGCAGCACGTTCGTCGAAGGCTCAGGTGCCCAGACCCGCAGTGAGCTCACACCCTTGATCGAGCGCATCGAAGCCTTACTCCTTGAGCATGGCGAGGTCCCGGAAGACCAGGCTGGTCGACTGGAAACAATTGCGGCTGTGGCTGACCTGGATCCTAGCGATTTGGCAGCGCTTATCAAAGATACCGAACTGCGCTTAGGCGCCAAGATCAAACCAATCCGTAATTTTCTCAATCATATCGACCAGACACTTGAGAGAGGGCCGATAGATGAGGCCAGGATGGAGGCCTTTGTCGAGGCAGCATCGGGGTTGGGTTGGAGTGAGGCAAAAGTCAAAGAGACTATCGCAAGCAGGTCAAGTTTAGGCAGCGCTGAAGCCAAGGGCAAACAAGAAGATACAGGATTTGAGTTTCGCATACCTCTCTTCTCTAAAATCGCGGCAGGTTTCATGCTTATTGCCTTGCTTGGAAGTGTTGGGAGTTGGTGGCTGGATGAGCAAGAGAGAAGTGCAGCTGCTGTCATCAAAAATGATTCCAACGATTCAGCTATAGTTGTGGATGAAAAAGTAGCGCCGCAAGACCCGTCTGCAGAGCAGTTATTGGAGGGAGTCAAAGCTCGATATGAAGTTGGAGTCGCTATCCAGATTAAAGATTTCAATGATCTTGATGTGCTCGATGCAGCTGAATCCGACTTGTTAGAGTATATGTATGAACACGATGGTCAGCGCTACGAAGACGCAGAGGACCTTTACGAATGGTTAGGTTTGCAGCGGTCACAATTTGATACTCAGTTTTTTCGAGAGGCTCAGCAAGAGAACACGATAGAATCTTATCAAGCCTATCAAAGTTATTATCCGTCTGGCATGTACATCGTTGAAGCTGAAGAAGCGATTGTCCGCATGGCTGATGGAAAAGAAGTGCAGACCGATACAGATCAACAAGTGGTCGTAGAGTATGTAACAGGGAGTTTTTTACCTGAAGTTGGACGCGTCTTCAAAGACTGCAGAGAGTGCCCTGAGATGATCATCGTGCCCCCGGGGAGTTTCAATATGGGATCTCTTCCCAATGAAAAAGGCCGCGAGGATGATGAAGGTCCTCAGCACCGGGTAAATATACCCCAGCCCTTTGCGGTTGGAGTCTACGAATTGACTTTTGATGAATGGGCTCCCTGCGTAACCGCCAGGGCCTGCCGCGGACACGTTGCGGAAGATTATGGATACGGTCGGGGCTCGCGTCCTGTTATCAACGTAAGCTGGAATGATGCTCAGGATTATGTGAGGTGGTTGTCGAGCAAAACCGCGCAGAGCTATCGTCTTCTTACAGAATCGGAATGGGAATATGTCGCTCGTGGTGGGACAGAAACAAGGTATTGGTGGGGTGACGATCTAGGTCAAGGTAATGCCAATTTCAACGTAGGAGATGGCTTTGCGAATACGTCACCGGTCGGGTCCTTCAAGCCTAATGACTTTGGTCTCTATGATGTCCTCGGTAATGTCAATGAGTGGCTCCAAGATTGCCGCGATAACGCTCAGGATTATATGGATGCGCCGATAGATGGGACCGCCCAGAAGGTTGATGGGGAATGCAAATGGCGTCGCGTTCGGGGTGGAAGCTGGATGGATCGTCCAGGTGGAGGAATGGGATCTACGCGTGTGGCTGATCGCGGCTTCATGGATAATCTATCCCGTCAAGTGCATCTTGGTTTCCGTGTTGCTCGTAACTTAAACTAAGACTGTATCAAGTATTTCTAATAGGCAATTAACTTACTGTTCGCAATCATGAAGCCAATGAAAGTATTTCCATTGCATCTGCCCGTTGTTTTTCCCCCTTAAGTGCAAGTGTTGCTTAGCATTAGGTCTATATTTTAGAGGATTGAAATGGCACGGAAGCCATAAATAGGTCGTGCGCTTATGGCGGGAAGAAGGTCTGTAACTGCCCATAGGCACGACAGACGCTAGTGGCTCTATAAAAAGTATAGCTCCATCATCCGATCACGTCAGGCCACATCAAGCCCTCAACATGCGGCCACCCGAGCCAAAAAAACCTCACGAACAACTGATCCATACCGCGCGGACCTTAAATGTCATCGACATCATTTAGCTATTGCCTTCTGAGCCGAGTAATACGCTCGCTAAGCTGTCGGAAAGAAATTGTTTCCAGCGCTGGAAATTTGTTTTCGGCATTCTGTCGATTAATATTGTTGATCAATCTAGAACGGTTGACTTCAGCACACTTGCGGACTTTGGCTCTGGCGCCAATCTCGATCCAGGCAGAGTCAATCCCGAGTGACGTAGATAAATGATCAAGAAATGCGGTCTTTACAAACGGGCAGGATAATGCGTAGTTGGAGTTATTGCATCGGATTGGAACGGATATGTGACTGAAAACCTCTTGGTCACTATCGCTTTGGTAGCCTCCATAGAACACCCACCAGGTCGGATCATTGTCGGAGGTTTCTTTAAAATTAGAGTTACATAAACCGGTTAAATTTCTAAATGGCCCCAAGCCGCTAATTACTGCAGTCGGAGTAATTGAAGTTGCTTTATCCGGGAAAGCATTACTGAAAGCTAAGAAATATAAAACTACAAATAATAACGATCCCAATGATATGGCTTTTGCTGGTGACATAATCTAGATAATTCTTTCTGTAATGTTCTAATCCGTAGTTGGTGAAAGTATAAAGGCTGAGCTTTATCGTCTTATCGCTATTGACTCACCTACTGTTTCCAAATTCTCAGCTACAACAGCGACAATTTCTGGTCCAACTTGGCTAACTCCTAGAACCTGCCAGACCATGATCGAACCAGGGACTGTGATAGCACTAAGAATGCCAAAGAACTCAAGGTCGGTACAATCATATGCTATGCGATGTATCCCAAATCCATGCACATTTTCAGGGCGTGAACGCATCAAGTTTTTTGGTGCAGGACAAAGTTCAGTGATTGCAGGCTCCATCATCGCTTCGACTTGAATCATCGAAAAATTTCTGTTCTCAATTTCAAAATAGGCACCATTCACCCCCATGCTTAGGTAATTGAAGTAGTAAATGTCTTCGTCATCATCATTGACGGTACAGTCTGCGACGCACGTCTTCTTAAACTCTTGTTCGAATTTGTTGAAATCGGCAATCCAGTTTGACTTTGGCCATGGCTGGTCAAAGCTTTGACCATAGGCAGGCAAAAAACCCGATACGATCAATATAAATAAAGTGACGAAGGATCCCAGAAGGAACATAAATTCTCTCCAAATTAGCTAACTTACACCCTAGTGAATGGAATGAAAAATTCGAATTCGTTGAGTCCTGGCATTACAGACGGTGACAATCGAGGAGAGGTTGTTGGAGAGTTGCTATATCCATACCAAGCTAATGATCTCGGCGTCGTTGGTTGCCCGTGGCCGCCACTATTCACGGAGTTCAACACGGGATGTAGAAGGACGGCAGGCAAGGGCCAATAGTAACTGACTCCTCTCAGTCCATAGTTCTCAATGATATCCATGTCCCTACCTCTTTGTTTCCTTGTGCAATGATATGGGTTGCCAGACTCCGTTGAAAACATGTTTCCATTAAGCCTTGCTAAAGATTGCCCTCCCTCGCAACCTGAGTAATCGAGCGTCTGGCTCAATTCTCTATAGCTATTTGTTCTTTGTAGTGGTCCATCGCACATCTAGTGCATGGCTTCCGTACTTGCGGATACCCCAAAGCTCCTAACTGTTGGGCAATTGTCCTAGGCACGGACCATTGGTGCATTTGCAATTGCAGAGGCCGTTAGGAACCCAAAAATATGTATAGGTAGAATCGCAAGAAGAAATACGCATACTTTTCTCATTGGTTATGCCCCCGCTTTATTTCTCTCCATGATTGTATAAAAGTGAGGCTTCCACAAAAAAATAAGTCCGCGCAATAGTTGACCGCGTCAGAATATCTCACAAACTATTCGTATTGCCATTATCCGTTATGGGTCTGACGGATTAACAATCATGCGCCGTACCACAATGATCTCATCCAGTCGCGATTGGGATTGGGTAAGGGAATTCTGTTATTTAAATTATGTTCGGGTGACGTCTGTGTCTCCCTGGGAAGACATTGGTATCTCCAGATCAAGTTCTGATTTACTACAGGTTGGCTGTTTCCGATCGAAGGTAAAACCGACAGATCTACCTACCACTTTGCTCACATTTCTTTTGCGAATTGCACAGACATACTCTGGATTTCGCGTTATGCAATATGCACCGAGTTTACCTGGGGCATTTGTACGCTCGATTAGACCACTGATTTCCAGTTCCTTAAATGCTCGTTGTATAGTGCACGATGAAACACCGAGCTCCCGGGCAAGCTTCTTTTTGGAGCGGTGCAACAGCCCTTGAGGGTTGGCGTTGGCGCAAAGGGTGTTAAGTAGCTTCTGTTTTTCACAGTTCGATTGACCGGCTTTGTAAAGGCTTTCGTAAGCCCATCAGAAACCGATTCCGCCACACCACGGATTGGGCCATCAGCCCAATGTGCATTGTCTAACTGTGACCGGCATTTTCCAAGACCGTTTGTGGCAAGTCCTATGGAATGGCAAGAAACGCGGATGTGGAAGTCAGACACTATGAGTTTAAAGACGGGCGGGTGGCCAGAGCGCATGCGGGTTGGGCCAATATCATTTTCTAATGAACGCCTGCACTTTGTTGTGAGTGGTGGTCCATGTTTCTCATTTTTCCCACCCTCCGTAACGCGTCCCTTTTAGGTATTATTTACTTACTTATAGGCCTGGAGTTGTGTTTGGGGGATATGTCAGTATTTTG
>CAYGSZ010000041.1:0-15732 GCA_964352705.1 uncultured Rhodobacterales bacterium | reverse complement strand
AACTTTAAAAGTAACGTTTCAAAACATTTTGTGAGTGATACCAATCGATTGCGTCTTTAAATCCCATTTCCAGCGTCCATTTGGGATGCCATTCGTGAGGCCCAGAC
The DNA here is from genome assembly GCA_964352705.1 of uncultured Rhodobacterales bacterium. Taxonomy (GTDB): domain Bacteria; phylum Pseudomonadota; class Alphaproteobacteria; order Rhodospirillales; family Rhodospirillaceae; genus WLXB01. The sequence goes on along the minus strand of CAYGSZ010000041.1, from coordinate 15,625 downwards.
TCAGTTATAACCCAATCCTGGTGGAGCAGTTCGGGTGCTTTTGACAGGGTTAACATGGCGGGGGAGCGAGTCATTTCAGCTTTCAGAGTGCCTATAAAACCCATTATCCAGACAAAAATACCCGGCAAATGAACAATTTTGACGGGGCGTCCCGCCGCCAAACCAGCGGCCACGGCGAGATCATGCCAGCTATGACCGTCAGGGGTGCCATCATCAATTTCTAAAATAAGTTGCGCCTCTGGCCGTAACTGCACCTGTTCGCAGCAGGCCAGAATGGCTGTTGCCGCGTCGCCTACATGAATCAACGAAGCGCGGGACGCCTTGGATGCAGGGGCCAGAACAAACCCATTCACCGCCATTTGAAACAGCCGAACCGTCTCGTCATCCCCCGGGCCATAAATGGCCGGTGGACGTAAAATCACGACCTCAAGAGTATCCGCGTAGTCTGCGGCGACCAGTTCCGCACCACGCTTGCTGGCAGCATAGGGGGAAAGTTTCGGCGCGCGGGCCGCGAGCGACGACACCAGAATGAACTTTGGCACACCGGTCGCTTTTGCCGCCTCCAGAACCGCGCGGGTGCCATCGCGATTGATTTTGAAAAACGTTTTCCGGTTCAGCGCCTTGATCGCACCAGCGGCGTGCACGACTACATCAACATCGGTGACTAAGCTTTTCAGCACATCTGAATCTTCAAGATCGCCGGTGATCCATGTCAACTGAGGACCATCCGCCCGAGGTCGCCGCGTCAAAGCTCTGACAGAATGACCTGCGGTGTTGAGATGCCGAAGAAGATGCTGACCCAGAAACCCCGTCGCGCCTGTCACCGCTATGGTAAGAGGTTTGGTCATGAAAATATGGGGGCGTTAAGCGCCATCGGCCAGCGGTTGGATTTCGCCCTTGAGGAAGTTTGCTTTGGCCTTGCCGCGGGCAAGCTTACCGGACGATGTTTTAGGGAGCGTGCGTGGTGGCACAAGAATAACATCACAGGTCAAGCCAACTTGATCCTGCACCCGCGCCTTAACCTCCGCCGCCAGAGCAACACGAACCTCTTCCGCCGAGGGACGGCACTGCACCAGCAGCGTTGGCGTCTCGCTGCCGTCGTCGTTTTCAAGTGTGAAGGCCGCCGCATCGCCCGAGCGCATGCCCTCCATGCGTTCGACCGTCCACTCAATATCTTGCGGCCAGTAGTTACGCCCGTTGACGATCATCATATCTTTGGAGCGCCCGACAATGACCAACTCGTTGCCAATGAAGTAACCAAGATCGCCAGTATCGAGCCAGCCCTCTTGAATGCTTTCAGCCGTCGCTTCCGGATCGCCGTAATATCCCTGCATGACGCTTTCGCCTGAGAAAAACACACGGCCAACCTCGCGCTCGGCCAGGGCTTTACCGGCCTCATCGCGAATTTCAACGGTGTGCCCTTGGATCACCAGACCGCAGGCCACAAAGGTCCGACCAATGCCGGTTCCGTCGTCAGGCACAGGCACAGCACGATGGTTGTCGCCCAGTTCCTGCTTGGAAATATGATCCAACCGCATTCCAGTTTGAGGGGTGCTAAAACTGACGCCAAGCACACATTCGGCCAGACCATAAGAGGCATTGAACGAACGATCAGAGAACCCACAATGCCCAAACACATCGGCGAACGCGCGCATAACCTGCGGCTTGATCATCTCGCCGCCGATACCGGCAACGCGCCAGTTAGACAGGTCAATATCAGGCGCACTGGCGCTGGCGGAGGCAAATCTGCGGCTGCATAGCTCATAGCCAAAACTGGGGCCGTAAGACATCGTGCCCTTATTCTCGCTGATGATGCGCAACCAAGTTAAAGGCCGACGCGCAAAATCTTCCGTGGGCAGATAATCAACAGTGGTCTGCGCTGTGAGACAGCCCAACATGAAACCAACCAGACCCATATCATGATAGAAGGGCAACCACGACACCGCCCGCTCTCCCGGCGCATTGCCAACAGCGACACTCATCGCTGCGCAATTGACCATCAAGTTATGATGTGTGACCGCCACCCCTTTGGGAAAACGTGTACTGCCAGAACTGTATTGAAGATAACACAGGTCCTCGGGCCCACCGGGGGTGGCACCCTCACCCTGTGGCAGAGCCATCACATCATCGACTGTGCCAACCATAAGGAGATCAACCCCCGCCGTCGCTTCCGTCACTAAGGTTAGATAATCGAGCGGGCCGATCACCATAACGGCACCCGAGGACGTGATCTGATTGGCGATCTGGCTGATGTAGGCGTCACGTCGTCCAAACGCGACCGGCGTTGGCATGGGAACGGGAATCGCTCCTGCGTACTGACAGGCAAAAAACGCAACAAGAAACCCTGGGGCCGTCTCAGCCAACAACGCTATGCGATCTCCCGGCCTCACGCCGCCGCCGACCAGACACTTGGCCGCGATACGCGCCCGCGCGCTGAGATCAGCAAATGTCAGCACATCAGTTAAGACGCCTTTGGAGGAATAGAAATTGAAACCGGTTTCACCCTGTGCCGCATAGTCGAGGGCTTCAGGCAAAGTTGGGAAATCTGCCAACCGTTTTGGCAGGTCACGATTATCGGTTGGTGTCGGCGACAGAATTTCTGCCAATATGGGGGGGGACGTGTTTAAGGACATAGCGAGTCCGGCGAAACCTTACACAATGAGTCTACTTATCTACACGCAGAAATGATCTGGTCAAATCAACCTTTGCAACAAGTTTGTCACATCATCACATCAATGATCGGTTCCGGGAAGCACTGAATGTCTGCCCCGGATCTGGTTGGGGTCTGGTCAAAAAACAATCCTTTTTGCGCCTCAAATCAGTAAAACGCGCTTTAAAGGGTTCCCCTCTCAACAGTTCAAGGTAATCTGTTGAAACCTTCGACACTTGGAAACACCGAATGCCCGCTCGTTACGCTTTAAGCTATGTCCCAGAAAATGGCAGTGCCCTCGCAGATTTCGGCAGGACCTGGCTTGGTCGTGACATTGAGTCTTCCGAGACCTTTGAGCAGCCTGAGGTGCCTGGCATACCACCGGAGCGTTTGGAAAAGCTGACCCATTGGCGTCGCTCGGACGGCCTGCATGGCACGCTTAAACCGCCATTCCAACTCAATACTAGCGCATCATTTAACGGCTTCATGGACACGGTGCACCTGTTTGCCAAATATCTTAGGCCGGTGAATATCCCGCAGTTAGAAGTTAATATCATCGGAAAGTTTGTCGCCCTGGGGACCACAGTACCTTCTCGCGAACTGGTGGCTTTAGCCTCAGAATGCGTGCGTGCTTTCGAAGGCTTTCGGCTTCCGCTGCCGATCAATACGGATAACCGATATCGCAACGATAAATTGACCGTGTATCAACGACGCATGACGAAGCATTGGGGCTACCCCTATGTGATGGAAGAGTTTCAGTTTTTTGTTCCGTTGACGGATCGTATTGAAAACGATGAGGAACGGAAAAAAATCACAGCAACAATAGCCAGATTGGCTAAACCCGCCATTACGCAACGTTGCATCATCCGTGAATTGACCGTCATGACCCAGGAAAGTCGGCAAGAGCCAATGCGCATTATTACGCGCGTGCCGTTTGGGCTTGAATAACAATTAAGCGGCCAACCCCTTAAGGCCACCCCTGAGCTTCACTCTCATCCCGGGAGAACAACATGCCTGTGATCGTTGATCGTGCTTTTGTCCGAATTGCAGAAGGTCAAGTGCATTACAGGACCTGCGGTAATGACGCAAAATCCACAGCAGCACCCCTTTACATGATTCACGCCTCGCCCGCGTCAGCGATGACTTTGGTCCCAATGATGGAAGTGCTTGGTGAAACGCGCCGGGTCATCGCGCCAGATACATTGGGCTTCGGTGATTCCCCCGGACCAACTCAAGATGTTCCAAACGCAGAAGACTATGCTGAAAGCGTGGTGCGCATACTGGACGCGTTGCAGTTAGACACCTGTGATGTGTATGGCAGCCACACCGGTGCGCACATTGCCTGTGAGTTGGCGATTCATTACCCAGATCGGGTACGTAAAATGGTGTTCGACGGGATTGGGATGTTCTCGCCGTTTGACAAAGAAGATTTTCTTGCCCATTACGCGCCCGCCGTAAACCCGGATGAATTTGGCCAGCACCTGATTTGGGCCTGGAACTTCGTACGCGATCAGGTTCTACATTTTCCGTACTTCAGACGAACGCCGGACTCCCGACGTGATGAAGCGTCCATGCCATCCCCAGAGGCCATACAGCGTGTGGTGTTGGACGTACTGAAAGGACTGACCACCTATCACAAAGGGTATCGCGCTGCCTTTCGACACCCAGACCGGGAGCGCCTGCCGCTGATCCCTCATGCGACGTTATGTGCGGCCTCTGAAGATGATCCCTTGAAAGCCGGAGTCGATGAGGCCGCGGCCTTGGTGCCAAATTCCGAAAAAATGATTCTGCCTGCGGAACGCAGCACAGAGGGTGTTCGCGCCAAGGTCGAGCACATTATCGCCTTTTTGGATAAAGCCTGACGCCTAAAACTTCGAGCATCCTATAGCTTTGCCACCCTATAACTTTGGCCCGGTGATCGTCACAACCAGGGTTTCTGTTCTTGGTGTCCGTTTCATCGTCACCATTTTCTCACCTGCTCGCCGACTCACTCCGGAGCCGGAAAACGCAAGATCAATGTTTTGACTGACCCAAGCAGAGGCGTCCGGCCAATCCATGAGTGTGGTTTCAACAAGGGCAGAAATAGCATTCAGATTGCGCAACCGGACAAGCGGATTGTTCGAAGGCAGCGCCGCCATGAAGTTGGCCGACGTGACGGCCTCGGGACGTCCGATCAACTCCAGAGTCGTTCTGCCATCTTCTGAACGACCGATCACGCGCGAGCGACCATCTTCCAGAGGAACGAAATCGAAGGTTAGATTAAAGGGCGCGTTCTCAAAGCGCTGTGTCAGAGCATCGCGCCTTACGTCCAAACTGCCGTAACGCGGAAACGGATCAATAACCGTAGCCGTCACACCCGATGCAGAGCCGCCGGCCGGGCCTTCTGTCACGGGCTGCTCTGGGCGTTGGCCTGACACGTAGTACATGTACAAAGCGAGCACCAGCAACACACTGTAGGCAACCAATCTGAGTCGTTTCGGCATAGGGGACTCACTTCGTTTTGGGATTTGATGTTGCTTAACTTCTAGCGTGTCAGTGTCTATTTTTCCACCGCAACAGGTTAACGGACCAAGACATTTTGGCCATACTTCAGGTACGGTTAGGAATTGCAGAACGGGGAGTGCCGATATGGAAGAGGATGCCACATTAGAACAACGTTGGCAGAGTAATGCTGCAACGCAACGCGCACGTTTCGCGGACTATGAGTTGAACCCGGAGCATACAATTACGTTGCAGCCGTACACAGGCAGCGTGCGCGTATTCTGGCGCGGGGAAGTAATTGCAGAGAGCAACAACGCTGTTGCACTGCACGAACGCAAACATGATCCTGTGTATTACATTCCCAAAGAAGATGTTCGGGCCGAACTGCTGACCCGCACGGACCATGCCACGCACTGCCCCTATAAGGGCGATGCCTGCTACTGGTCCTTGGCATCGCATGGCAAAGTGGCGGAGAATGCCGTCTGGGCCTACGAGTCGCCGATTGTTGCGATGAACGGGATTGCGGGATTAGTGGCCTTCTACCTAGACGCGATGGGCAAAGACTTCGGACTGACCCTAGAAGCTACAGAAGAAACCACATAGCTCCTCAGTCATTTGGCGGCGCGCCATAAACCTCACCTGTCTGTGAAGGCGCTTCACGCGCGTGTGACTGGTGTATCCCATCAGCAGCCCTATGATGGGCGTGTTGATTGGCTGTTGCAGGCTGATTTAACTTTACAGCCCTATTTCAGGCCGCCTTGCGGCACCACATACGGAGTACACTTAAATGTCTAACAAACTCACCACGTTCTCTCTCGCAGCCGCTGTTGCCGGTGCCGTTTCAATGGCCGCAATGACCGTTCCGTCAACAGCTTCTGCTGCTGGCAAAGAAAAATGCTACGGCGTTTCGAAAGTCGGTGAAAACGGCTGCGCAAACGCAGCAGGCACGCACTCTTGCGCCGGTCAGTCCACTGTGAGTTTTGACGGTGGCGAATGGAAACTGGTTGCTGAAGGCAGCTGCTTGGAAATGGGCGGCAAGCTCGAAGCCTTCGAAGGCACAAGCGAAGAAGCCAAAGAGAAGGCTGGCTAAGCTCAAGCCCGTTTAAGACACGCGAGCATCGAAGGTGATCTCTCCCCCTCCCCAACCCAAACCTTCGACACGCTCTGCACGGCAGAGTCCGATTTCCGCACAGGCGGGAGTCGGACTCCGTCATCCTCATATGGATGACTTTACTTCTGGCACCGCCGATGCTGCCTGGGTTGAAATTCACAGTGAGAATTTTTTTGCCGACGGTGGGCCGCGGATGGCGCAGTTGGATCATGTGCGCGCGCATTATCCCGTGAGCTGTCATGGGGTCGGACTGTCTTTAGGGACGGCAGAGGGCATAGATACCGCTCATCTGGAAAGCTTGCGCGCACTGGTGCAGCGGGTTGACCCGATGCTGGTCTCCGAGCATCTGTCATTCAGCGTTGTTGAGGGCCTTTACCTCAACGACCTTTTGCCTTTGCCTTACACGGAAGAAGCCCTGAGCGTCGTTGTTAACAATATCGACACAGTTCAGACCGCGCTGGGTCGACAGATCCTTGTTGAGAACCCATCATCTTACCTGACGTTTGTAGACTCGCACCTCACAGAATGGGATTTTCTGTCTGAGTTATGTCAGCGCTCAGGCTGTGGGCTACTGCTCGACATCAACAACATCTATGTCAGTGCACATAACAATGACTTTGATACAGCAACATATTTAGCGGGCATCCCAGGCGCAGCCGTCGGTGAAATTCATCTGGCGGGCCACTTGGTCGATGGCGCGGGTGACGAGCGCCTCCTGATCGACACCCATGGAGATGCGGTCGCCGATACGGTGTGGAGCCTTTACCAGCATGCTCTCGAAAAAATTGGTCCGCGACCAACACTCATTGAATGGGATACAGACATCCCAAGCCTTGATGTGCTGCTGAACGAAGCCGGAACGGCGCAACGTTATCTGGATACAGCGGTCTCAAACACAGAAGCTGCTCATTCCCATGTTGCATAATCTGCAAAAAGATTTTGCCGGCGTGTCACTCTCAAACACGCTGTCTCCATTGCTTGATCATGTTACTGCCGCACGGGGCAGTAAAGAACGGCGCCTGGGCGTCTATCGCACCAACACCCTCAACAGCTTGACAGATGTTTTAGGCGCGGCATTTCCCGTCGTGCAAAAAATTGTCGGCGAGCGGTTTTTCCGGGCGCTGGCACAGGCCTTTATTGAAGCCTGCCCGCCGCGACAGCCAACCCTGTTTCGGTATGGCGGCGACCTGCCCGAATTTGTGACGACGTTCGAGCCGGCAAAAAAGCTGCCGTACCTCGCAGACGTGGCGGCCCTGGAGTGGGCGCGTATTGAATCGTATTTCGCGGCGGACCAAGAGGCGCTTAATCCAGAACGTTTATCTGATGTTGCACCGGAACACCTTGAAGGCCTTACATTTTCAACTCATCCATCCCTGCGGCTGGTGCAGTCCTCTTTTCCCATTATTGAGATTTGGAATGTGAACCAACCGACCCAGGCCAGCATTCCGGAAATTGACTTTTCAGTCTCCGAGCGCGCTTTGATTTTAAGGCGAGGGGGCGCTGTGTTCCACCGCGATTTGACAACAGGCGAGCATGCGTGGCTGGTTGCCCTGAGCAACGGCAACACACTGGGAGAAGCCGTTGAAACAGCGCTTGCTGAAAATCCAAATTTCGATTTCCAAAATATGTTGCGGCAGGCTTTGGCGGACGGGGCCTTCAGTAACATTCATCTGTAACATCTTTTCTAAGATCAAGCCCGAACCTAAAGGATCAGTTCTATGACTAAGACATCAACCCTGGTTGATGGAGGAGCCACGCTCTATCAAACCCTCATCCAAAAACTTGAAGCCTTCGGCGCACCGTTGGCGGACCTCGCGGTTCGGTTTTGGGTCGGCCTCGTGTTTTTTAGGTCCGGATTACAAAAACTTGATGACTGGGAAAGCACACTCTTTTTATTCGAGTATGAGTATGCGGTTCCCCTTCTGCCGTTTGAAATTGCAGCCTATATGGGCACAGCCTTTGAACTGGCGATGCCGATCTTTCTGTTTGTTGGCCTGGCAGCACGTTTGGCTGCCGTTCCATTGCTTGGGATGGCTTTGACCATTCAATTTGTGCTTGGCGCCAACAACCCGGCCTATAACGACTTTAATCACTTCGCCTGGATGACGTTTCTTCTGGTCATCATTGCCCGTGGACCTGGCGTGATCTCAGTAGACCATTGGGTGCGGCAGAAATTTATGCGCAGGCACGCTTAAGCTGTAACTTTAAACCCGGTTTCTGCAAGAAGCTTATAGAACTCGCGAATAGCAACGTCCTTCTCCTGGGCATCAGGAATATCTGCCGTAAATTCAGACAGAAAATCTTTGCGTTTGAGGTAATCGGTAATGGACTCGCGTGCAATTTCAGTCGCGCGCCCTTCCGTCAACATGCCGGATGAACAGAACGTGACCAAACGCCCAGCGCGCTCTCGAAAGGACAACTCTTTGTTGTCGATTCGCTCAATGACTTTCTGACCGACAATGTAATCGACAACAATGTCATCAAATCGCTTGGCCATCACGGCCTTGAGCTTGTCTTCCAGTTGTGATTGCAGAACCAACTGCTGAATAGCCGCAACCTGAGTCAGGCGGGCGCGCTCAGTGCGAGCTTCCGGCGCGATTTTTTGAATGGTGTTGAGTTCCTGCCCCTTGCGTTTGAGCTGTTCTTCAATGGCCAAGCGCATGGGCGGCTCTGACTTTGGATCGTATAAGGCGAGAAGATAAACAAAAACGCGTTTGCCCGTAGACAGTTTGCCGCACAGCCCCTGCATGGCTTTATTGCGACCAGAGGCCCCGCCAATGTTATCGAGCCGCGCCCAGCGCTCTGTGAGTCCAGCCGCCATAGCCCGGCCACCAATGACGTGATCAGGGGTGATGATGCGATCCACCAACTGATCAAAGAACGCTTTATCTGCCGCATTGTCCTCGCTGTTGGTGAGGCGGATTGGGCCGGCCAAATCGCGCTCCATACGATCAAAAAGAACCTGCTGCGAACGGGGCAACACGCCCGCTGCAAAAAGCGGGTTCAGAAGCTCCAGTAAATCTGTGGCAGCAAATTTTGTTGGCTTACAGTCGCCCTCCAACAGGTCCACCATGCGAATGATCGCATCGCCCAAATGCTTGGATATGCCAATGACATCTTTGATGACGGTCTTGGACATAAAAATGTCCGCCAACATTTCGTCAACCATATCGCGGGCGCGTTGATCTTTTTGAGATTGCGCCATGGGCAGAAGCTTGGCCATCTTGCCAAGCCAACCACGCCAATTGATAGACTCACGCGTGAGCGCCACATTGGCCATGAACGTGCGTTCTTCCTCGTCGGAAAACTTCACGTCGAGACGCTGCAGCATATCATCTAAGCAGGAGTCTTCTAATTTTGGCAGCTTCTTGGAATCGACGTCCCGGGCCTTGGCAGCAATCGCATCGACAGCCTCAAAGATCACGTCGCGCCGTTCTTTTGCACCCGCACCCGTCGCGCGCGCATGCAGCGTTGCAATTTTATCAACCGCGGACGGCACCATGGTTTGATAGTTGATCATCCGCTTGAGATTGGCATGGTTATGCAACACCTCCAGCGGCGTCATCTCAAATTTTTCAAGGTACTTGCCGAATAATCTGGCCATGGTGGTGCGGCTGGCCGTCTTATAAAAATCCGTGACTTTGTCACACAAGGGAGCCTCATCAACCGGCGTGACCGAGAGGTCTTCCTCTTCTTTGACTTGCTTTATTTCTTTGAAAATTTCGCTTTCGCGATGATTGTCTTTGCCGAAGTGGGACTCTTTAACAATCCGGACACCTACGACGGCATTTTGCGCCAGCAGGTCTGATGCTTTCTTACGCGCGACCGTTTCACTTTTACACACTTCATTGATGGCCCAGCGGCCATCCGTATAAAGCTGAATTTCAAATGTCGCGCGACCGAACATTGTCTTCTGATAGCCCCCCGGCGTCTTCTGCTCACTGCCCGTCACTGTTATAGCGTCCGGTCAACGCCCCACGTTCTGTGGGTCTGCCTTATTCTAGTAAGAAGTGTCTTAGAATACGATTCTCGAAGCAATCACAATAGGTTCTGCGCGGAACCACTTGGTTTTTAGGACTAGGTCTCCCCCTCCTCAGGAAGCTGATAGTCCGCGAATCGAGACCGGAGATCAGACTTGAGCACCTTGCCCGTTGCCCCCAACGGCAGAGAGTCCACCCATTCAACGGCATCGGGCAGCCAGAGCTTAGGCACTTTATCGGTCAGATACTCGCGGATCTCTGACAGAGACGGGCGATCTTTTCCTCCCGACTCGCACACCAGCAAAGGCCGCTCCTGCCACTTCGGATGCGGCACAGCGATGACCGCGGCGGCACTGATCGCAGGGTGCCCTACAGCAGCATTTTCCAGTCCGACAGAACTGATCCACTCGCCCCCTGACTTAATAACATCCTTCGCGCGATCCGTGATCTGCATATACCCGTCAGAATCGAGGGTTGCGATATCACCAGTATCGAACCAGCCATCGGGCGTCAAAGCTGAACGGTCGGCCTTATAATACTGCCGTGCGACCCAAGGGCCTTTGACCAATAATCTTCCGGAGCTTTGGCCGTCGCGTGGCAAATCCTGTCCTTCATCATCGACGATGCGCAGTTCAATACCGTAAATCGCGCGGCCCTGTTTTAGTTTAATCGGCATCTGCTGATCTGCTGGCAATGATTGAAACTTAGGTTTAAGCGAATTGACCACACCAACAGGGCTCGTCTCGGTCATGCCCCACGCTGTGTGCACCGTAACGCCGTGATTCACTTCGAAGCGTTTAACCATCGCCTCAGAGGTGGCGGCCCCTCCAATGATCACGCGGGTCAAGGCTGATGGTTTGCGTCCAACGTGGTCCATGTGATTGAGCAACCCCAACCACACGGTTGGAACCCCTAACGCAATGGTCACGCCTTCGCGATCCATCAGATCAAACAAACTCGCCCCATCAAGCCTGCGGCCCGGCATCACCAATGTTGAGCCCGCAATGGGTGCTGAATAGGGAATGCCCCAGGCGTTGACATGAAACATCGGGACCACGGGCAAAATGACATCTTCAGTTTGCAAATTGAGCGTGCTGGCGAAACAACTCGCCATTGCGTGCAACACTGTTGCGCGATGACTATAGAGCACGCCTTTGGGCTCGCCTGTGGTACCAGACGTATAACACAGAGACGCCGCCATGTTTTCATCCAGCACCGGCCAGTCAAAATGATCTGATGCGCCCGCAATAAAACTCTCGTAGTCCCGCGCGCCGGGTATGGCCGGTGTGGGCATGTGGCCCGCGTCTGTTAATGCGATGACCTGTTCCACATGCGGGAGCTGCGGTTGAAGACGCGCAACGGTCTCTGCCATATCGGCATCAAAAAACAGCAGCCGGTCTTCAGCGTGGTTGAGAATGTAGAGGAGTTCCTGATCTGCCAGACGAAGATTGATCGTATGGCAGACCGCGCCCATGCCGGAGATGGCATAGTAGAGTTCAAGGTGGCGATCAGAGTTCCACGCCAGCGTCGCAACCCGGTCCCCGGGTTTAATACCAAAATCCTGCAGCGCATTGGCGAGGCTCTGAGCCCGCTTGTAAATCATGTTGTAAGAGGCGCGACGAACCTCACCTTCTGGGCCGCAAGTTACAACAGACGTGTCGTGGTGGTATCTGGCCGCAAACTGAATCAAAGAGGTAATCACGAGTGGCGTGGTCATCATCAAGCCATCCATAGTGATCTCCCTTCGATTAAATGTGGAAAGTCGATACTACCGATTTTTGACTCCTCGGCAGTAAAAAAACAAAGTCGGTTATTTTTTTACATCCGTCGCGCCGAGCGGCAAGGCGGTCTTATAGGTGACCTGCTTGAGGGCGAAGCTGGACTGAATACTGGCAATCGCCGGAATGCTTGTCAGGTGTTGTTTTAAAAATCGGTCGTAGTCAGCAAGGTCGCGGGTCACAACCCGCAGAAGGTAATCGCTTACCCCGGTCATTAAATAGCACTCCATCACTTCCGGCAGGGCCGCGACCGCAGCCTCAAACTCTTCCAGTGCAGACTCGGATTGCTCCTTCAAGGCAACGCTGACAAAAACACTGACCGGCAACCCCACTTTCGTTTGATCAACGAAGGTCATGTAGCCATTAATTACACCGTCGCGTTCTAACCGGCGCAACCGCCGCAAACAGGGCGAGGGCGACAAACCGACATGTTCTGCCAGCTCAACATTGCTGAGGCGGGCATCTTTCTGCATATGATCGAGAATTCTGAGATCGATTTCATCTAAGGTCTGATTTAGCATAAATCACCATTATTTATGTAAAAATAAATGAATTATTGCGTTATTGAGACAAAGGAAGCAAGCATTAGCAAGGACCTGTCAAAGCCACTGAGCTAATCTGGGCGTCTTATTAAGTGGAGAGTGCTATGGCCCGGACCGCAGATATTGCCACCCTACAAAGCCTTGAAAAAAAGATTCTCTGGCTTGCAACCTGGATGATTCATCATGCCAATACCAGCCGGTCTAAAGCGGATGGCGTGAAAGTCGGTGGCCATCAGGCTTCTTGCGCATCCATCGTCACGGTGATGACGGCGCTGTATCTTCACACCTTAAAACCGCAAGACCGCATCGCCGTAAAGCCACATGCCGGTCCGATTTTTCATGCCATTCAATATTTGCTCGGCAACCAGACTCTGGACCGTATGAAAAACTTTCGCGGCTTTGGCGGCGTGCAACCCTATCCGTCAAAAACCAAAGACAAAGCCGATGTGGATTTCTCGACAGGCTCTGTCGGACTTGGCGTTGCTGAAACTTTGTTTGCCTCTCTGGTTCAAGATTACGTGCACAGTCATGAATTGGTCGCACCCGGCACAGAAAAAGGCCGCATGATTGCGCTGCTGGGTGACGCTGAACTGGATGAAGGCAATATTTTTGAAGCTCTGCTTGAGGGCTGGAAACATGAAGCTCAGAACTGTTGGTGGATTGTCGATTATAACCGGCAAAGCCTGGACGGCGTGGTCAACGACCAGTTATTCAGTCGCATCACCGGCTTTTTCTCTGCCGTGAACTGGAATGTGGTGGCCCTCAAATACGGCTTAAAACTTCAAGCTGCTTTTAAAACACCTATCGGCCCGGCTCTGCAAAAATGGATTGATGACTGTCCCAACCAGCTCTACTCGGCGCTCACCTTTCAGGGGGGGGCCGCCTGGCGCACGGAACTGGAACGCGACCTTAAGAGCGCAAAGGGCCTCAAAGCATTCCTTGATGAGCACGATGATGCCAGCCTCCACGCCCTGATGACCAACCTTGGTGGCCATGACATGGAAGCCATCCTGCAAGCTTTCAAAGAAGCAGAAGGCAAAACGCAACCGCATTGCTTTATCGCCTACACCATTAAAGGGTATGGCCTGCCGCTCGCCGGCCATAAAGACAATCACGCAGGCATTCTGAACGCCAGTCAAATTGAGGAGTACCAAAAATCTCTCAACGTTCAGCCGGGCAAGGAATGGGAAAAGTTTGAAGGCATGGATATCCCGGAGGCCGAACTCGAAGCCTTCCTGGCCGATGTGCCTTTTGCCAAACGTGAAACACGTGAGCGCAAAACAACAACACCTGCGATTATTGATGTTCCAGACTTACCTGCGCCTGATGCAGCCTCTCAGTCGACCCAGGAAGCGTTTGGTAAAATCATGAATGTGCTAGGCAAAGGCACGTCGGATTTGGCCTCGCGCATTGTCACCACCTCACCTGACGTTACGGTTTCGACCAATTTAGGCGGCTGGGTCAATCAACGCAGCCCCTTCCACATCACCAACCGTGATGACATTTTTCGTCAGATGCATGTGCCCTCACCACAGAAATGGAGCCAGCAACCAAAGGGTCAGCATATTGAGCTGGGCATTGCCGAGAACAATCTGTTTTTGCTGCTGGGGGCTCTTGGTCTGTCTCATGATCTTTTTGACCAGCGCCTGATTCCCGTTGGCACTTTGTACGACCCCTTCATTTCACGCGGCCTCGATGCCCTGACCTATGCCTGTTACCAGGATGCACGGTTTATGTTGGTGGCCACGCCGAGTGGGATTTCGTTAGGCCCGGAAGGCGGCGCCCATCAATCTATTTTCACGCCCTTGATCGGCATGGGCCATGCCAACCTGGCGTCTTTCGAGCCTGCCTACGCGGATGAATTGGCTGTGATCATGCACTGGGGCTTTGAACATTTGCAAAAACCCGAGGGCAGCTCGGTCTATCTTCGGCTGTCTACGCGACCGCTGGAGCAGCCCAAGCGCGACGTGGACTCCCACCTGACCGCAGGTATTCTTGCCGGGGCTTATTGGGCCGTTGAACCTGAACCGGGCGCAGACGTCGCCATCGCCTATTGCGGTGTGGTCGCCCCGGAAGCCAAAGCGGCCTTTGAGATTATCAGAGAAGACGTACCCGGCGCAGGGTTGTTGGCCATCACATCGCCGGATCGGTTGTATTCAAGCTGGACGGCTGCAGCCCGCGCCCGCAAAGACGGACGACAGGGCGCACGCAGCCCAATCGAAAAACTGCTGTCCGACCTGTCGCCCGACGCCACTTTAGTGACGGTGCAGGACGGTCATCCGTTGGCGCTTGGGTGGCTCGGCTCGGTTCTGGGACAACGTTGCGAAGCCCTCGGCGTAGATCGTTTTGGCCAAGCTGGCAACATCGCCCAACTGTATGCCGAATATGGCATTGATACAGACGCGGTGGTCGATGCTGTCGCCGATGTGATCGTGCAACAGATCGGCGCAACAAATCCTTTAAGGATTGCTGCCGAATAGGGAGGCGAACATTATCAATTGAACGTCGCGTTTAACGCCAAGTAAAACATGCTGCCCTAATAGCGGAAGACAAGGTAAACACCGGCGATCAGGAATCCAGCACCGGCAACGCGACCCAGGTTGAGCTCGTGTACGGGATAACCCAACCAACCAAAATGATCGAAGGCCAGCGATGCCCCGATTTGCCCCGCAATGATCACGCCAATCATCAGACTGGCCCCCAGCTTTGGAGCCGACATCATCGTGGTGATGACAAAAAACGCGCCGAGCAATCCACCACACCAGTAGAACCACGGAATAGTCGTAGAGCTTGAGAGTGACGGCAACGGAACGCGGAATACGATCAACGCAACAATGATCGCGACGAGTCCCGACGAAAAATTAATAAACGTACTAAACAAAGGACCAGTGGTCCGTGCAGCAAGCCCGGCATTCAAGGCCGCCTGCAAAGGCAGAATCGCGCCCGCCAAAAGACTAATAAGAAAATAAACAGAATTCACGGTGGTCTCCCCAAAACACGCAAGGCTCTACCCTCAAAAAACCCAGGGCTCTAATTTGCCTCAACATCTGGGTGAAGCCTATGCCTGATAAAGTCCAGGCTTA
>CAYGSZ010000040.1:7142-16050 GCA_964352705.1 uncultured Rhodobacterales bacterium | reverse complement strand
AGATCCCCACCCCATCTAATCGCATCACCATGGACCGTTAACGTGCCAATACGATGACATAAACTCTAATAGATGCAGCTCACAAGGTAAAGAAAACCTTGTGAAATTAAAGGGTTGAGAACGTTTCGCAGTTGCTTATGCGTCGCCCTTGTGAAGGTGGGGTGTTGATCGACAAAGCCATGACAGTTTGCAGCGCATATGCTACTCAGCGCGCGCTATTGATAACGGTTCGTGCGACGAGTCGAGCAAAGAAGACATCTCGCAATCGATTCATTTAGGAGATCGCCATGTTCGGAAACAGCCATGACTGATTCACCACCAGATAAAAAGAAGCTTGTAGTGTTTGGGCTATGTGTAGCCGGCTTGTCGCTTTTTATGTACGTCAGCTTTATCGCCAAGGTTGCCTTTGATGGCCCGTAGGCCGATATCCCGCTGGACGTTTTGCATTTTATTTAAAGAAGAGTTCTGAGGATGACAACGGCCGCACTGTTACCGCATGTTAATGCAACCCTTAACGGCATCTCGACTATATTGCTCTTGATCGGCTTCGTACTGATTAAAATGGGCCGTAAAGAGGCACACCGCAAAACGATGATTTCGGCCATCGTTGTTTCGGCAGTGTTTCTCGTTTCCTATCTGACCTATCATTTCACAGCCCCAATTTTTGTGTTCCCTGGAACCGGGTGGGCAATCCCGGCCTACTACACACTTCTCATCTCTCACGTCATTTTGGCAACCGTTGTGACACCTATGGTTGTTGTGACGGCATGGTGGGCGCTGCACGGTCAATTTGAGAGGCACAAAAGGCTTGCCCGCTGGACTTGGCCGGTTTGGATATTCGTTACAACATCGGGGATAGCGGTGTACGCTATTCTTTATCACGTTTACCCTGCACCCATGTGAGCGCCGAGACCTTACCCCAGATGGATTTTCACCTTCCACCGCCCCCGGAGCACGGGATCGAGACGCCAGAGTCTCCCGTAGACGGTCACTTCGCTGGCCGCCTTTCTGAAGATATGCTCTTGGAACTCAGAGGTTGGGTTGTTTTGCCTGTTGCGGCTCTGGCTATTGCAGGCCTCATGGCCATTTTAGTGGCTTTGCTCAGGGTGCCCGGCGCTGAAGCTGTTTTGCCATGGACCACCCAAACGTTTTTTGAAAAAGGGCTGATTGCCCACGTCACCTTTGCCTTTGTGATCTGGTATATGGGCGTTCAAGGCGCGATGACAGTCCTGGCTTCTGCGTCGGTTGGTCCGATGAGCATTGGCGCTTCCGTTGCGGGCAAAGCCGGGTTGGCTGCTGCTTGGCTTAGTTTCGTTCTTATCCTTGCACCGGTGCTGCTGAATTTGGGCGAGCCCTCCACCAACAATTATGTGCCTGTCCTGATCCACCCAGTCTTTTTTGCCGGTCTTGCTCTTTTGGCTGTGGGATTAACTCTACCGATCCTAAGGCTACTCACCCAGGTGGCGGGGCAGCGATTTTGCGAGCCTGTCGTGTTTGCCGTGGCGGCGTCAGGCGTCATTTTTCTCATAGCACTCGTGTGTCTGGCAGCAGCCTGGCTGACGATGCCCGATGGCATGCTTGCGACTGACGCGGCAGAGAGGGCCTTTTGGGGGATGGGGCATGTGACTCAGTTCGCCAATACGTTGCTCCTGATGGCGGGCTTTTATTTGCTGAGCAGAATGTCACTCGGAGAAACACCTGTCTCCGATCGTCTGTTCAAATTTATGGCGGCAGTCATGGTAGCTGGCGCTGCGATCGGCCCGCTTTTTTATGTTAGTTTCCCCGCTGATGACGCGTTGCAGGTCAATGCATTTACGGATTTGTATTGGTACGTTCTGCCGTTGCCTTCAGGTGTTGTGCTGTTGGGCACGGTTTTCCTGTTTCTAAGGCGGGCCAGGTCGCTCAAAGAACAGACGCCAGAGATCATTGGTCTCTGGGTGGCCCTTGTCTTGTTCGGTTTCGGTGGTGTGATCGGATTCTTTGAGAGCTCAGTAGATACGCGAACTCCGGCGCACTATCACGCGATGCTGATTGGCGTGACACTAGTCTTTATGTGTCTCTACTTTGCTCTTTTCGTTCCATTGTTGAATCGGCCAGTGCCTAAACGTAAATGGCGTGTTGCCTCTTATGTGCTGCTGGGGACGGGGCAATTGTTCCACTCCTTGGGCCTGTTCTCTGCTGGCTTGGACGGTGTCGCCAGAAAAGTCGCCGGCGGCGAACAAGGTTTAGACAGTGCCACTAAGTTGTCTTCCATGGCCTTGATGGGGTTGGGAGGGCTGATTGCAGTGATCGGCGGCGTTATTTTCGTCGTATTGGCCATACGGTGTCTGATGAAAAAACACAGACTCGAAGCTGTGAATGTGGCAGAACAAGCAACCGATCCGGCGTAATATAAGGTTTCAGAACCGCAACATGACATTCATGCGCTACATTGAGCTATTGAAGCTGCGGATCGGGGTCCTTCTCGCGATCACGGCTATGGCTGGATATTTTGCCGTTGCGGAGACCGTGCAGTGGGGTCCTTTAATCGTGATGGTCGTTGCGATGATGCTCTGTTCGTCGGGCTCTTCTGTTTTTAATCATTTCTACGACCGCGATATCGACCAGAAGATGGACCGTACCCGTAATCGTCCACTTGCCTCTGGTGCGATGGGAGATCCGACGCTTGCTCTTTGGCTGGCAGGTGGACTGCTCGTCGCTGGATGTGGCCTGGCTTTGATCGCGTTGAACTGGATTGTCGCACTGCATTTGGCCCTTGGTGCGTTTGTCTACATGGTTGTTTACACCGTGTGGCTTAAACGTCGGCACTGGATGAACATTGTCATCGGCGGTGCGGCTGGAAGTTTTCCTGTTTTGGCCGGTGCTGCTGCGGCTGACCCTAGCGCCTTCACTCTGCCGATGCTGATGGCGATTACCTTATTTTTATGGACGCCTTCACACTTTTGGGCGCTGGCGATGATGATCAAAGATGATTACGCCAAGGCAGGTGTGCCGATGCTGCCGGTGCTGGTGGGCGATGCCAAATGTGCAAAGTACATGATGGTCAACACCGTCATCCTCGTCATCTCAGCGGCGTTGCCCGTCGCTTTCGGCGAGTTAGGTCTTATTTATCTTACGATTAGCACCGCCTTGGGGCTTAGGTTCTTATGGCTGAATTGGAAACTTGTTCTGGAGCCAACCAAAGCTTTGGCGCGGAAGACGTTTTTCTTTTCCATGCTGTATTTGGTTGCGGTGTTTGTGGCGGTCGTCTTGGACCGGAACGTCTCGTTGTAAGATCAAGATTCGTTCAAACGCCGAATACCACTGCTGGAATACGCACCTTCGAGTGCTTACTTGAGTTATCCTATACACGACTTGAATTATTAAGGAGATCACCCAATGCGCGTTCTAGCTACAGCCCTTACTCTGGTGCTTGGTGCCACAGCCCCTGCGACGGCGTTAGAAACCATCTGTGAAGGGCATGAGGACAATTTAAATACCTATCTGGAAATGACCGAGATTCTTTTTAATGAGCGCAAAGGCGAGCGCGCTAGCGAATACTATGCTGACGAGTTTATCAGCCATAATAGTGATGCAGGTGGTCTGGGTACGGCTGTTCGCACACCTGATCATATGGCCCGTATTTGGGAGCACTCTAAAAAGAATTCTCCAGATCGCCAGCTTATCAACGAACTCATCGTGTGCGCTGGGGATGTTGTTGTTGCCCGCGTTACAATGAAGGGCACGCGTGTCACAGGTGAGATGGAAGGCAACCCGCCAAATGGTCGCCGCTATGAAACGACAGCGACTGATACTTACCGTTTCAAAGATGGCAAAGTTGTCGAGCGCTGGGGCAATAACGACAGCATTGCAATGATCCGCCAGCTGGGACTCAAAGTTGATTTGTCGATGACGCCATTGCCTGAACAAGACTGATTAAAGAACCTGACACTAAAAGCCAGCACCAGGTTGAGACAGATAAGCTTCCTCTTCAGCAGTGTTGGTTCGGCCAAGTAAGGCATTGCGATGTGGAAATCGTCCAAACCGGGCAATCACATCGTAGTGCTTTTTGGCCCAATAATACGGGCTGTTTTTAGCCGTTCCTTGAGGCATTGCCGCGGTCAATTCTAAGCAGCGTTTCTGCATTTCAATATCTTCCGAGTGTTCGAACGGAAGATAAACAAAAAACTTTTCTTCCTTGGAAAAGGTTTTGTCTTTTTCGCTCTCAACCATATTTAGCGCAATCTCTAGCGCGATGTGATCTGTCGCAAACGCAAGCGCTGACTCTCTGAACATGTTACGCGGAAACTGATCAAGCAATATCAATAGGGCGAGGCAGCCTTCCGTCGTTTCTGTCCATGAATCATAGTTACCGTCTTTAGCGTTTTCGTAGTCTGCCATAAACTGGCTCGTAATTTTCTGATCAAAGTCTTGGTTCTTTTGAAACCAAACCGCACGATTGATGCCGTGCTCCTGCGATCCAGGTGCTCCAAACCAAAAGTCTAATATTGCATGAATACGTTTATTCTCGGTTGCGCTTGTCATCTCGGCGTCCTGGGAATGGAAAGTAACTATGATATACTCTAGTTGTGCACTCGCGCAGGCCAGTAAAACCTCCACCCTATCTTAATGATAGGAGGGAACTCTCGCGTTCTGGCTTTCGTTCCGTTATATGAAAAGATCGCTTTTATTCTTTAAGGACCGGATCACAGATTCGTCAGATTGGCATCCATTCACGTCTTCCAGACGTAAATGTACTAACTTAGGCAAACAGCCACTGAGGATTGTGATCCGATGACGCTGATGACCAAAAAGAAACCGCCGACCCGCATATGGGCCATATTGTTATGGGTAACACTGATCCTGGGCATGATATGGCTAGCGTCCCCACGTCCCGCGTCTTCGCAATCTATAGAAGATTCTTCCGAGGGTAGTGTCATTTCGGATAAGCCCGTCCTTGTTGAAATGACCGGGCCTGTAAAGCACTCCGGCACCGACCCCTTTGAACTGTATCCGAATGGCCTGGAATTTGATGTTTATCGAAAGGGCAGCCGTGTCGGCACCCATGAAGTGATTTTTGAGAAAGAGGGCAATTCTTGGAAAGTGACCAGTAAATTCAAGTTGAGGGTTAAGGTCTTGTTTGTGACAGCTTACAGATTTGACTTTGAATCTAAAGGTGTTTGGCGCGACGGTATCCTGCAGTCTCTGGTTGCTGAGACCAATGATAATGGAAAAGAATCTTCGGTTGATGCCTATCTTGCTGATGACGGAAAATTTTATGCGACGGGTCGAAAAGGACCATTTGTCACAAACAGTTGGGTCTATCCAACGACTCATTGGAATGTTGGGGCTGTTGACTCCGACGTTGTTCTTAATACCCTTAATGGCCAACTTGCTAAGGTTGAGGTTCTTGGTCAGGGAATTGAATCTGTTGAAACGCAAGAGGATGGCCCGGTTGAAGCAGAGCGTTTTGAGTACACCGGTGAATTGCGAGATACTGTCCTGTGGTATGACAGTGCCGGACGTTGGGTGAGAATGAGATTTACAACCAAGGAAGGTGAGACACTCGATTACGTTTGCCGTGAGTGTGGTCTTCCAGATGTGCCCGAACAAATCTCTGATGCTGGTCCCTCGGAAGAAAAACAATGAGCCAGGTTTTATGGATTACAGGGGCCGGTCAGGGTATTGGCAGATCTGTTGCGCTTGAATACGCGTCCCAAGGTTGGATTGTCGCGATCAGCGCAAGAACTCAGAGCGACTTAGACGAGGTCGTAAGGCAGGCTGAAGAGGATCATGCGTCGGGGCAGATTTTTGCATATGCACTGGATGTCACTGATCATGATGCTGTGAAGCAGGCGTTTAAAACGATTGAGGCTGACCACGGGCCAATTGCTCAAGTTATCTTCAATGCGGGTACACATTCTCCAACGTCTCCTGAAGAGTTTTCTATTGCGCCATTTCGCACGTTGATGGAAGTGAATTACATGGGCGCGGTGAACGGACTGGACGCTGTTTTACCTACATTTATTGACCGGAAAGCAGGCCATATTGCTATTGTCGCCTCTGTCGCGGGGTATGGTGGTCTTCCTAATGCTGCAGCTTACGGGGCGACCAAGGCGGCACTTATAAACATGTGTGAGTCCCTTAAAACTCAATTGGATGGTTTAGGCGTAACCCTGTCTGTTATTAACCCTGGTTTTGTAAGAACGCCTTTGACTGACAAGAACGATTTTCCAATGCCTTTTTTGATGGAACCTGAGGCTGCGGCTAAGGCCGTATATAAAGGAATGGCAAGCAAGAAGTTTGAAATCGCATTTCCCACACCCTTCGTTTTAATTTTGAAATTTTTGCGTTTACTGCCCTACGGACTTTACTTTGCTTTGGTCAAAAAGATGACCAAGGTTTAAAGCGTTCATTATGACAGATGAAAGCGTTCCTAAGCCGCATTCCGTCGACGCATATGTCGCGTTCTATGAAAGCCTAACTCCTGAAACATTGCCCAACCTTGCAACGGTCGCTCATGAGGACGTCAGGTTTAAAGACCCGTTCAACGATGTCGTCGGGATAGAACGTTATAGAACTGTGTTAGCAGACATGTTTGAGGCCACACCAGATATCAGCTTTGAGGTTCTACATCGGGCTTATGATGGAGACGTTTGTTTCTTGCGATGGAACTGTCAGGCAACGGTTAAAGCGCTAGGAAAAGCCCCCTGGAAAGTAAAGGGAATGTCTGAGATTAGATTTGCATCAGATGGACGAGTCGTTGCGCATCTCGATTACTGGGACGCATCGACCCAGTTTTACAATCATCTGCCAATTATCGGTTGGCTAATCAGCCTTATTCGGCGGCGCGTTGCTGCACATTAGCGTCAGTTGGTTCTTTTTTTTGGTCAACGCGAGAAAATGAGATTGTGATCACGCCTAACTCGAATCCCCATTTAGAGACTGAGGCGCGGTTTAACAACACACCACCAGGCTGCAAATACATCCAGTCATCAAATTTAACGCGCCATGATCTTTCTCCAACCTTAAGGTCCATGTCGTAGGTCCAATTTAAGGTGTTGCCGAATGTTTTACCTTTGGCTTCACCAATAATATCTCCGGCGGTTCCAGTGTAGGTGTTGTCGTCGATTTTTTTGATTGTCCAAACGCGACGGTCAAGTTCGCCATCTGAGTACTCAAAATCTTCTTCTAATGTCAGACTTGAGCCGTCCCAGGTGCCGGTAATATCAACTACAAACTGTCGGCGCAGGTTGCCAAAACGGTCATGAAACATACCCCATGCTTTGGTTTTACCTTCAAAGTAATCCTCAAGCACAAGGCGCGGCTCTTTTCCTTCGAATAGTTCAGGTTCCATTGATCCACTACACCCTGCTAGTCCGAGTATCAAAAAGCCGCAAAGAAGTAAGGTTCTCACCATTTCTGTCTCCTAAGCAGGCTGCTTATTGCGCTTATTTAAGCGCCGTCTGATCATTTCTTGTCGCTGCTGCGTAATCGGGAATGTCCAGATTATTGCTATTGCAACACATTTTAGTACGACGGGAATCCAGGCGTAGATCACAGAAAGCGTCCACAATGCGGATGTCGAGTTGTCTCCGTCGGCCGAAAATCCAAATGCGTCGAGAACCGGGAATGTAATCCCAACGGCCAGCGCCAGCGCCATTTTTGTCGACATACTCCACAGCGCAAAAAATAAGCCGGCCCTGGATTCTCCGCTTCTCAGTTGATCAAAATCTATGACATCAGCCTGCAAGGCCGGGGGAAGGGCTAGATCGGCACCCAATCCCAATCCCGTAAAGATGCAAATAACTGTAAACAGAGCAATGTCGCCTGGCTCTAGAAAGGGGACCCACAAAAAGGCGGTGCAGGTTAGCACCATTGCCCCGCACCAGGCTCGGTGTTTGCCAAACTTTTTGCTTAGCCAAAGCCAGAGCGGGATGGAAATAACGGCACTTAGAAAATAAGCCAATATCAGCAGGCTGCGCTGCCCAGTGTCTGCGCCGAGGGCATGTTCAAGGTATAACAGGAATAGGGCCGCTGGAATGCCGTTGGCCATGCCATTTATGAACCAAGCCGCAATTAATCGCACAAAGGGTTTGTTTTCAATGATCACGCGGGTCGCAGTTTTAAAGGCTTCAAGGGAAAACCGTTCCCTAGAGCGGTCTTGTATCCTCTGCGGTCGCTCAGGAACGTCCCAGAGCAAGATGGCAATAGCAGGGGCACCTATAATGATTGCCAGCCAAGAAATTGCGGACAGCCCGTCTGCCTCGCTCCACCCCATATTTGTCGTGATCGCCGGAATGGCCCCTGCGGCTAAAATTCCAACCAGAGTTATGCCTTCCCGTGCTCCCGTAATACGAGATCTTTGGTGGTAATCATCACTGAGTTCTGCGCCCCATGCGGTGTAGGGAACAGAGATAAGTGTCCAGCCCAGATAAAGCAGCACGGCCCAGATCAATAGATATGAGGTGGTAACGTCTTCGGGCGGTTGAAAAAGCTTGATGAGGGCAAAGCCAGCAATCAGGCCGCCGACCAGTATCCAAGGTTTCCGATTTCCCCAGCGTGTTTTGTATCTGTCGCTGAGGATGCCAATGAGAGGATCAGAGACGACATCAACGAGTCTTGCACTTAATAAAACCAGACCAGCAACAGCTAGACCCAAGCTCTCTGCATATAAAGCAGGTAGGTATACAAAGGCCGGAATGGTTGGCATGGCCAGCGCGAATGCAGGCGCACTGTATGCGGCAAGACGTCGTAACGAGAGTGGGGGCGCAGAGGCCATCATCCAGTTTCCAAGGTTGCGGCCTGCACCGTTTTAACTGCGGACGATCTTAAACTGCCCGACGTCTATGGACTTCGCTCTGAAGCCACCCTCGCAGTAGGCAAGGTACATTTCCCACATGCGACGAAAACGATCATCAAACCCCAT
>CAYGSZ010000040.1:0-7042 GCA_964352705.1 uncultured Rhodobacterales bacterium | reverse complement strand
CGCAGTAGGCAAGGTACATTTCCCACATGCGACGAAAACGATCATCAAACCCCATTGGCTCTATAGACGACCAGGCTGCGAGAAACCGTTGTCGCCACTCTTTAAGTGTGACGGCATAGCTGTCACCGAATGTTGTGGAATCGGCAAGGCTAAGTTTTGCGCGATGAATTTCATCAGTCAAAGCTTTGACTGATGGGAGCATGCCGCCAGGAAAAATGTAGCGCTGTATGAAGTCTGCTCCACTGCGATATCTTTGATAAAAGGCGTCATCAATCGTGATAATTTGTAGAGCCGCCTCGCCACCATGAGTGAGGCGATTATGAATCATATCAAAGTAATTGGGCCAGTTTGACTCGCCCACAGCTTCAAACATTTCAATGGAAGCAATGCGGTCGAACTGACCGCCAACGTCACGGTAATCTTGCAAGCGAAGATCAACCTTATCGGCTAAGCCAGCGCGTTGCATGCGTTCGCTGGCATACTTATGCTGTTCTTGAGACAGCGTCAGGCCAGTAATTCTGCAGCCATATTCCTTAGCTGCAAATTCTGCAAAGCCACCCCAGCCAAAGCCGACTTCCAGTACATTATGATCAGGTTGCAGGTTCAGCATTTCACCGATACGTCGATACTTTTCTGTCTGCGCTTGATCAAGGGGTTGATCTGCAGTGACGTAGTAGGCCGAAGAGTAAGTCATGGTCGGATCAAGCCATTGCTGATAGAAATCATTTCCTAAATCGTAGTGGGCTGCGATGTTTCGTTTTGCGCCACGCTTAGTGTTTGAGCGTCGCATATGGGCGAGACGATTGAAGGCACGATGCCAGAATCCTTGAAGGTCATTTGTCTTGGCGGATGGGCGGTTAATGACAGCGATCTCGACCACTTTTGATGGGTCAGGACTGTCCCAGTCGCCGTCGAGATAAGACTCAACAAACCCCATGTCCCCTTGCGTCAAAAGCCGCCTTACAGCGCGCCAACGATTGATGACCATGACGGTTTCCGGCGCCCCACCTGGACCTAGGCGGTGCTGTGAGCCATCGGGCAATGTTAAATCCATGGTGCCAATCGTGATCTTGCTTAAGACCTCAATGACTTTGCCAACGAGAGCGTGTCCGCTGTCCTTTAGGATTGAGTGTTCGTTATTGGGATTGGCCATAAATTCCTCGGTCAACCGTTTCTGTGAGATGCAAATGTTACGGGATGTTCTGGTGGTTTGGGACGACGGACAAGAGGAACGCCTTTGCGCCAAAGTTTAAAGGCCTCCCAATGAATTCCGCCGATGACTTTTAGCGTCATTAAGGGGTAGCTGCAAAAGGCTTTTACCATGGACCATTGTGTTAGCGGTTTGCGTTCTCCTGCAAATGACGCAAAGAGAATCGCGCCGTCATCATCGGTTTCATGAATGGCGACCGTCACATTTTCGGCAGGAGGACGAATGCGAAAATTATAAGTCATGTCCATATCAATAAACGGGGAGACGTAGAAACACTTCTTGACTGAATGGCGGACCAGACCGTCATCGCTCCGTGTATCAAACAGGTAACAGTGACGTTGCCCGAATGTATTAGAGACCTCGTGCAGAACAGCCACAAGTTGTCCATCCGGTGCGTAGCAAAAATAATTTGAAAGCGGATTAAAGGCGTATCCCAACATACGCGGATAGCAAAGAAGTCTGATAGGGCCTCCATTAATTGAAAGACCGGCCTCGGCGAGAATTTTTTCGATCCAGGGTCGAAGCGGTTCACCGGTGCCTGGCCCATGATCACGATCATAAAAGCTCAGCAATGAGAGGCGGTTATATCCAAAGCCTGTGACTTCACTGTCAATTCTCTGAAGTTCATCCAGATCCAGAAGCGTTGCAAAAACACGATAGGTAAGGCGATGTTTCTTAGGCCGCGTTCTGCGGTGCATCACGGTGCCTGTGTATAGCGATGACTGAAATGTCGTCATGCGCTTTAGGCCGCCTGAGATTGTATAGAGGGTGCGTCGTATACTTCTGCCATGCATAGCCGTCCAGACTCATTGTCGACTGTCCAGGGGCGTTTCAGGCCGCCTAAAGCTTCAGCTACTGCGAGGCCAGACTGCAGACCATCTTCGTGGAAGCCATAGCCGAAATAGGCACCGCAATACCAAGTTCTATTCTTGCCCTGTAATTTCCATAACTGTTTCTGAGCATCCAACGCTTTCTGATCAAAAATCGGATGTTCATAATCGAACGACTGAATGATCTTTGCAGGATCTGGTTTTATGTGCGGATTAAGAGTCACGAACACGGGGTATTGATCATCAATGTTTTGAAGCAGATTCATCCAGTACGTCAGACAGACCAGTCGATCATCAGTGCCAGAGCCCGAAGAAATGTAATTCCAACTCGCCCACGCGCGTTTCCGACGAGGCATAAGCGCTTGGTCGGTATGCAGTACGGCATGGTTTGCCTCGTAGCGAATGTCTCCGAAAAGATTAGTTTCTTCTTGCGAAGCGTCTTGGAGCATTGCCAGAGTTTGATTTGAATGTGACGCCATAACAACGTGATCAAAAACATGGCGCGTGCCATCTTCAGTTGTCAGTGTGACACAATCTTGTGATCGGCGTATCTCGGTCACTTTCGCATTCGTTAAAACTTTGTCTGCGTATTCTGCAGTAATTTTTTTCACGTAGGCTTTGCTGCCGCCCGAAACGGTTTTCCATTGTGGGCGCTTGTTATGCTGGGTTTCTAGCAAACCGTGATTAGAGAAGAACCTTACAAACGCAGTAAGAGGATAGCCGCGGATTTCTTCAAAGCTTGCAGACCATATTGAAGCTGCCATCGGGTAGATATGGTCCCTTAAAAACGCATTGCCGTATCCAGAGGATTTTAAATATTCGTCTAGAGAGATCGTTGCGTTCTGTGGAAGTTGGGCATCAATTTTGCACTCTCGATAGAAACGCAAGATGTCTACAAGCATTGTCCAAAATCGCGGGCGCATCAAATTTCTTTTCTGGGCCAGGAGGCCTTTCAATCCGGCTCCTGAGTATTCGAAGCCACCATCACCTATGGATGCTGAAAATGACATAATGCTGTTTTCTGTCGGCACATCCAAATGCTTAAAAAGTGCAGTCAAATTTGGATAAGTCCACTCGTTGTAAACGATGAACCCTGTATCAATGGGGACAGTTTTTCCCCCTTGAGGTCCATTCAACAAAGTATCTACGGTGTTGCAGTGTCCGCCAATCCGCTGTTCCTGTTCAAACACGGTGATATCGTGGCGCTTATTCAAAAGCCATGCGGCTGACAGTCCAGATACACCGGTGCCAACTACGGCGATTTTGAGTTTGGATTCATCACGCATCGAAAAACGTCCCGTATTGCTCAGGGCAATGTGCCTTGCAGAGCTTTCCTTTAACTGTAAATGCTTGGAATCCCCATAATTTGATCTTATTTATTATGATCAATGGGTGAACCCTAGAGTTATTACATAATCGTTCATCTAAAAAATTATACTAACAAAATGAACCGTTTAACTGTATCAAAGACTGTACGGCTGGAATACTAAGTCAGTTCACCTCATTAATTATTCCCTTCTTCCTAAGTGATCCACAAACACTTGGCCTGCGTAATGGCTTTATAAGGTAGAGTGTAGGGAGTTTTTAGTGTTCGGTGTTCAAGAACGATATGACGTTCCAAGTTCACCTGCAGTCGTAATTAAGGGGCCGCCGGGCAATCGGCGGGGAAGACGCGCAGTGATTGGCAATAAGTCGGGGGCATCTGCTCTACCTGATACAGTGGTCATGACTGGGCTTTTGGTCGCAGTGGCTGAAAAGCGCGACAAAGAGGCTTTCGCTAAGTTATTTGCTCATTATGCCCCAAGAATTAAGTCCTATTTAATGCGCCAAGGGGCAAATCAGGCGTCTGCTGATGAACTCAGTCAGGAGGCAATGCTATCGGTCTGGAGGAAAGCTGATAGATTTGATGCGGACAAAGCTTCCGCAGGGACCTGGATTTTTACAGTTGCACGTAATCTGAGAATTGACGCTCTGCGTAAGGAGAGAAGACCTAGCTTTGATCCGGAAGACCCGGCCTTTGTTCCAGACGCAGAAATCGCGCCAGATCAGGCCTTAGAAACTGGGCAAACGCAGGTTAGAATTAAGGCTGCAGTTGACACTTTGCCGCCTGAACAAGCTGAAGTAATACGTTTGTCATTTTATCAGGACAAACCCCACGGTGAAATTGCCGAGGAACTTGGTCTACCTTTGGGCACTGTGAAATCGAGATTGAGATTGGCTATGCGACGTGTGCGCACGGCCTTAGGAGAAAAAGAATGAACGCAAGTCATCATCCAAGTGACGATCTGTTGTGGTCGTATGCATCGGGGTCATTGGACGAACCCTCTTCGATACTGATTGCGACGCATCTGGCGTTGTGTCCGGTGTGCCGTGGTGTGGTTGCTAAAGCAGAAGATCTTAGCGGCGAATTATTTGAGGACATTCAGCCTTTAGATGTCGATGCGAGCGCCTTAGATTCTGTGATGGCGCGTCTTGACGATGAGGAAACAGTGGAAATTGCTCCTCAGATGTTAGGTGCTCAGCAGGATGCGTTAAGTCTGCCTCGCCCGTTGAAAGACTACTTACCGAGTGAACTTACTCATTTGTCTTGGCGTTGGCTTGGGCCAGGCGTGCATTACTCGGCAATTGAGACTCAGGCCAGAGGTCCTAAGGTTGGTTTGTTGCGTATTGCACCTGGAACCAAAGTGCCCATGCATGGCCATAGCGGTAATGAAATGACGATGGTGCTCACCGGTGGATATACCGATTCGACCGGTAATTTCCAACGCGGTGATGTTGAGGCAGCAGATGATGGTCTGGTGCACCAACCGGTTGCTGATAAAGGCGAAGAGTGCATTTGTTTGGTTGTGACAGAAGGTGAGTTGCAGCCGACGGGCATGATCGCCAAAATGCTGCAGCCGTTCTTCCGAATTTAGAACCACCCTTTGAGACCAAAGAGATAGAGTCCCCAGGCGACCCTGCCTGGGGGCTCTTTCATTGCGTTTCTACTGGAGCAGCTAGTTCGTAGCCAACACCTCTCACCGAGCGGATCAAGGAAACATCTCCGGTGAGCTTTTCTAGCTTACGTCTAACTTTTGTCACCAGAACATCTATGCTCCGGTCAAGCGGGTTCCATTCTCGGTGATATATGGCCTCCATTAGGTCTGCCCGACTCATCGCCACATAGGGATTTTGCACCAAAATGCTGAGCAGGTTAATTTCACCGGTTGTTAAATCAACCAACTCGCCGTTCGGCCCATTCAACTTGCGACGTTCACCGTCTAAGGCACAGCCTGCGAATTGAAACAGCCCAACGGGGACATCTGTAGATTTTGTAATGGATGTGGCCATCAACTCGATTACTGCATTGGTTTCCAGGCGCCGCAGTAAACTTCTGATGCGGGCCAGAAGTTCACGGGGTTGGTATGGCTTTGTAACGTAATCGTCGGCCCCAATTTCCAATCCAACGACACGATCAACAAGTTCGGTTTTGGTTGTAAGAATGATGATGCCCAGGTCAAAAGAGTCTCGAAGGTATCGAGTGAGTTCGAAGCCATCTTCACCAGGTAAGCGTAAATCCATCAGCACAACGGCAGGAATTGAGATGCTGAGGCAAGATCGCATTTCTTCGCCATTCCCGGCGGCTTGGACACTAAATCCCTCATCGGTTAGAAACTTTTGTAAAGCATCCCGGGCAAGCTGATCGTCCTCAACGATGAGAATGCGGTCGCTAGAATCGGCGTTCGATTCGTTTTCTGACATTTGTAGGGGCCGTTAACCTGTGGTTTGATTGCTGGGTGGGATAATTCTCTCTAGATATTGCCGCGTAGTCCAGTGAGCATTTCGTTTAAAAGTTGGTTTAACAAGGTGAGCCGTTCCTTTTGGCTCAGTGAAGTCAAATGTCATAGTCTAAATGAAGATTGAGAACACCGTGGCGACAGCCGTTAACAGTATAATGGTTATAGACGATGATCCCGTCATTAGAGGCATCGTCAGGTTGTGTCTCCTGACTGCTAATCCAAACGCGCAGGTTCACGACTATGGGTTCGCTGGCGCTGCTCTAGAAGACCTTTCCCTTCTTTCTCCAGATATCATTCTTTTAGATTTGGTGATGCCCGTCATGGATGGATACGAAGCCTTGCCTATGCTTCGCAGCGGCACAAACGATGAAACTAAAATCATAATTTCGACAGCGACCGAACTGTCAGAACAGAAAAAAGAAAGTCTTATTCGTTCCGGAGCTGATGGCTTTCTATATAAGCCCTATAATCCGATAACACTTCACCGTGAACTTGATCAGTATTTTGGAGTGAACCCCAAAACACAGCCTGTGCAGCTGCCAGCCACCAATAACTTAGCCTTGCAACGTGCTTTTGGAGCGCGTCTGAGACAAATCGAGGCTCTGACGTCATCTTATCTTCTTGAAATCTCTGGTTCGGATGTTGTGCAGGATCGTAAAACCGCCGCCCTAAGAGAACGGCTTCATCAGTTGGCTGGATCTGCTGCTCTATTCAGTGGGTTAAATGTCGCTCAAGCAGCGAGCAATGCCGAGGCAGCTTTAGCCGCTTTCTACGCGAGTCCGGGTTCACAACAAAACCGCCAACGCGTTCTGCACGCTCTTAACGAGCTACAGTCACAGATTGCATCAGCACGTTTACAGGGCGGGTGTTAGATAATCGAGTGCTTCAAGAACCATGAAGAGTGGAATCGGCCAAACGAAGGCCAGATAGGCTTGTCCTAAGTAAAAAAGTGGTCGCGGACCGGGTCTCTCGGTCTCTGGAAGTTTGCGATCCCTCATGATTTTCTTAATCATAATGCCCAGGACGGTTAAATAACCGAGGCTGAACAGAGCAGCCGCAATCATCCAGCCGTTGTCTGTGAGAAAGCTGAGAACAGGCTGGATAGGGGACATGATCAGTTCATTAAAGGTGTGGTGCCGGAAACAGGATTCGAACCCGTGACCCCCTGATTACAAATCAGGTGCTCTACCAACTGAGCTATTCCGGCAAATCGGCCGCACGAT
>CAYGSZ010000039.1:10064-16369 GCA_964352705.1 uncultured Rhodobacterales bacterium | reverse complement strand
ATCCCGACATCTTCTGTCGTGTGGTGAAAATCAATGTGGAGATCGCCTTTCGCTTCAACGGTCAAATCTATCAAACTGTGACGAGACAGCTGTTCAAGCATGTGATCGAGAAACCCTATTCCAGTCGCGACCGCATAATGACCGTTTCCGTCCAGATTCACTGTGACGGAAATTTCAGTCTCTTTTGTCTTCCGACTTACCGTTGCCTCACGCATGGAGACGCCCCTTTTTTCTTGTGTCTGCGACGTTTTAGCAGTTCATTTACGCCAAAGCCACCGAGACGAAAAGGCGTTTTACCGCCTCATTTTATACACAGTTACACCTCACATAACCTGCAATTGAGTAGTGTTTCACCTAATTGAGGGGGACACGCTGAGGTGGAGAAGTTACAATCGTTATAGGTCTATGATGTGGGCCCAACAAAGAAAACAGTCTAAAAATCAAAATAAAAAGTAAATGGAACAACGAGCAGTGAACACAATGGCAGCAAATAAACGAGGTAGACCGCCTGGCGCAAGGGCGGGAGCACCTGATCCAATCGATATACATGTGGGACGACGGGTGAAACTCCGTCGTACACTCCTAAGAATAAGCCAAGAACAACTGGCTGGAGATATCGGCGTAACCTTTCAACAGGTCCAAAAATATGAAAGCGGACACAACCGTGTAAGCGCATCCCGCCTTTATGATATCTCCAGGGTCCTTGATTGCCCAATCTCTTACTTCTTCGAGGATATTGGCGACGAAGTTACAACTGGCCGAGCGACCCCAGAACCCAGAACTGGTGAAGGGCTATCAGATGCTCAATCCGGTTTTGATGATGATCCGATGCAACGTACTGAAACCTTAGAATTGGTTCGGGCGTATTGGCGCTTACATAGCGGAGACTTGCGCCGCAATGTACTCGACCTTTTGGTCAATATGTCAAAACGCGAATAGACTAATTTTAGTCATCGGCTTATCAAAATTTTTCGAGTTGTAGAGGGCGTCCTTTGAAATGAAGGGCGCTCTTTACATTTGAAAACACCGCAAATCTTAGGGGTTGAGTCTGTATCCACCCGGCTCTGTGATGAGGAGCTGAGCATGCGATGGATCCGGTTCAATTTTTTGTCGCAAACGATACACATGCGTTTCTAAAGTATGCGTTGTGACACCGGCATTATATCCCCACACCTCATCCAATAGCGTTTCTCGCTGAACCGTCTTATTACCTACACGAAACAGATATTTCAGAATCGCTGTTTCCTTCTCGGTTAAGCGAATCTTTTTATCTGTTTCATCATGGGTTAGCATTTTCGCTGCCGGTTGGAACTTATACGGACCAACAATAAAAATCGCGTCATCAGACTGTGAATGCTGACGGAGATGGGCCCGGACACGCGCCAATAAAACGGTGAGGCGGAAGGGTTTGGTTACATAGTCGTTCGCGCCTGCGTCCAACCCCGTAACGGTATCATCCTCACTGTCTGCTGCAGTCAACATGATGATGGGTGAGCGAACACCAGAGTCCCGCAAGGAGCGACATACATCACGACCGTCCATATCTGGCAAACCCAGATCAAGCAAAATAACGTCGAACACATGCGCTTTCGCTTTTTCAATTGCCTCGGCCCCGGTTGCCGCTTCAATAAGGGTCTCGAAATCATCCTGTTCTTGCAATTGCTCGACCAAAGACCGCCGAAGCATTTCATCATCATCAACAAGCAGTAGAGATTTCCCAGAAGCCATAATAATCCCCAAGATAGTAATCAGACGTGAAGTTGAGAGTTTACGAGAATGCGTGGGTTAGACCAGCTTTGCGCATCATCAATACCCAATAATCGGCTCAATCAGTGGTCACAATAAAGTGTACTGTATTGCTTTTAACCCGTCTTTGCATAACACCCACAGCCTGCACAAAATGAAAAAATAAGCTATAACATAGACATGAGTGAAGACAGACAGACAGAGATAGACGTGGATGTGGCGACCGTCTTAGAAACGGTTGATCGCGCGGTCGCAGAGTTGCGCCGAGGATCGGCTGTGGTCGTAACGTCGGACACAGGTGCAGTCCTGGCTCGTCCTGCAGAAACAATTGAGGCTGGTCCGCTTCCCTTCTTTGGCAGGCCTGGCCTTGGAAAAACGGCAGTTGCCGTGACAGGTCGGCGGGCTGCAATTATAGGCCTCGCAGAACCTGCAACTCCCGTAGTGATATTACACCAGAAAGATGGGTTTAACGCTTTAGATATACGTTCTCTTATTGACCCAAAAGCCGACAACAACTCCCGCGTGCCGCCGCCACATGTCCAGGCCAGCGCAGGAGATGAACACTCAGCAGCTTATACAGCCGTGCGTCTGATGAAAATCGCTCGTCTTCTGCCCGCTGCGATCGTCGCAGACTTGGTGGACGAAAATCCTGTCGCGTGGGCAAAATCAAATGGGCGTTGCATAGTTTCGCATGAAGCCGTTTTGACTTACGACAAATTGCAGGCAAACACCCTTGTGCCCGTTTCTGAAGCCCGCGTGCCACTGGCTGGATGTGAGAATACGAGAATCATCGCGTTCAGGCCACGAGACGGTGGGGTTGAACACCTCGCAATTGTTGTTGGAGAACCAGACACCTCAACACCCGTGCTAACCCGATTGCATTCCGAATGCTTCACAGGTGATTTGCTGGGCTCGCTGAAATGTGATTGTGGTGATCAACTTCGGGGAGCGATTGCAGTTCTAGCGGAAGGTGACGGCGGTGTTCTCCTCTACTTAGCGCAGGAGGGTCGTGGTATTGGCTTGGTCAATAAGTTGCGCGCCTATGAACTACAGGAAAAGGGATTTGATACCGTCGATGCCAATGAGCAATTGGGTTTTGATGACGACGAACGGATTTACCTGCCGGCCGTTCAAATGCTCGCAAGCTTAGGAATAGATAAAGTCAAGCTGCTTACCAACAATCCGGCAAAAGTTGGGGCTTTGGTCAGGCACGGAATCACCGTCACCGAGCGTGTGACCCATGTGTTTCCCTCCAACCAACACAACTGGTCTTACTTAGACACCAAGTCTAAACGGTCGGGGCATCTTTTCTAAACGTGCTTGGTTGTTACTCAACTGACCTTTTAAACCCGGCAAAAAGTGCCGTACTAGGCAGGCATCTGTTCATCTGAGAGAAAAAACTGTTGTTTCACAGCAGGTTTTATTGGCACGGGTTTTGCTTCTTAAAGAGGGAAAGGACAGTTGCAGCATGACGGACCTCCAATCTCTCTCCACTTATCCTGTCGGCACGCAGCCAGAGCGCCGGGTCGAAGAGGTAACGGTAACAGCAGAGAAAACCGATCAAGAGGGATTTACCTTCTGGGATTTCTTGGATGTCATAAATCCTCTGCAACATATTCCTGTGGTAAACACACTCTATCGTGAAATGACTGGGGATGAAATTAAGGCCCCGGCAAAGATGATAGGAAGCGCCATCATTGGAGGCCCGATTGGGCTCGCCCTTGCGATGGTTGATTCTGCGATCGAAGACACCACCGGCAAGGATTTAGGCAGCCATGCGCTTGCCATGTTCAGGCAAGACAATGACGGCTCAGAACAACCGACGAATACCGACAGCAAAAATAATACACAGATGGCGTCTAACGTAACCGTCAATCCACGTGAGTTCATTCCAACAGCATTGGTGAGTGATGGAACAAGCTTGGATGCGGCGCATAACAAGCAGGTCGCCGAGAGTTCATTGCAGATAAACAGACAAACAGAAACTGCGATTGCCGCTTCTGTGGCACAAGCACCACAAGGCATGGTTTTTATGCCTCTGCCCGGTCGACAATCATCCAACTCTTACAGTGCGATAGCAAAAACCGAGAACGTAGGTCAGTTTTTCTCTTTAGAGCGCAATCAAAGCCGCAGGGCACCAGCAGTTGAAAATCCACCAGCCATCCAAGTACAGAATGTGGACCCTTTAACACTCGCCCAACTCCAAGCTCAAGGGGTGCTGCCGAATACCAACGGTGAAGAACCGAAGGGCCTAGATCCGCTCCTGAGTGCAACAAAGCCGCGCACGGAGACCGGAAAAATGCCAACTGCAGATCCCTTTGCTGCAGCGCGTCTTCTCGCTGAAGAAACCGACCCGGTGATGGTCCCTGCATGGTTTGATAAAGCCATGATGGACGCGATGGGAAAATACAAAGCCATGCAAAACGCTGGCTCCTGATCTAAACTCCCCAGATGAATATATGCGTTTGTCCTGACAGCATAAATGCAAGCCGAGGTCACGCGCGACTTGGTGACCTCACGTTTGTGTGCAGCCTCGGAAGAGGCAGCGTCAGGCAAATTAAACAGGAAGGTGACGGCGCAACACCGCTCGGGGTTTTTCGGTTACGACGCGTCTTGTATCGCGCCGACAGAGTCACCGTTCCCATAACTAAATTACCAGTTTCAGTTATTCACCGATCTGACGGCTGGTGTGATGCTCCAGATGATCTTTATTACAATCAATTCGTTGAGCATCCTTATAAGGCTAGCGCTGAAAGATTGTGGCGGGAAGATTCACGCTACGATATTATTTTGATTGTTGGCTACAATGACGATCCCATTATTCCGGGTCGTGGCAGCGCTATATTTCTTCATATCGCCGCCGAGAACTTTACCCCAACAGAGGGGTGCGTCGCGTTTAAACGCGACGACCTTCTAACAATTCTTAGTCATTGCTCAGCCGAAACAAGTATCGACATACGCCAGTTTTAGGGCAGCTAAAGTCGGTTTATAGCGACTAAAGCCGATCACCAAACACGGCGGTCCCCACGCGCACATGCGTTGCACCCATTTCAATGGCAATCTCAAAGTCTGCGGACATTCCCATGCTGAGGCCGGCCAATGAGGTTCTTTGGGCGAGCTCTCTTAGAAACGCAAAGTGTAGAGCAGGCTCCTCATCTTGCGGTGGAATACACATGAGACCTGCAATATTAAGGCCGTGCCGTGTCTGACATTCCGCCACAAAATTATTGATTTCCATCGGAGAAACTCCGGCCTTTTGAGGTTCTTCACCCGTGTTAACCTGTATAAAACAGGGAAGATGGCGACCCTGTTTGGTCATCTCATCGGCCAATTTACGAGCAAGTTTTGGACGATCAACGGTCTCAATAATGTCAAACAGAGCGACAGCATCCGCCACCTTATTGGTTTGCAAGGGTCCAATGAGATGGAGTTGAATATCCGGATATTGCGTTTTCAGATAAGGCCACTTCATTTGTGCTTCTTGCACGCGATTCTCAGCAAAGATGCGGTGACCCGCTTCTAACGCAGAGCGCACTAAAACTTCTGACTGCTTTTTTGACACAGCTACCAGCGACACAGCTTCTGGGCTGCGGTCTACGCGTTTTGCCGCCTGAGCAATACGATGCTGCAATTCTCTAATATTTTCTGAGATACCTGAGACAGACACAGAAGAACTAAGCAAAGACACGGAATCAGACCTCGTTTAAGATTGGGTGATGATACCAAACACAGTTAGAGCTAAACGATCAAGACAACAGTCGGTTTTGCCACCCGTATTTGTAATGAGTGATGAAAACAGGGGTAAATCTCCCTTGGAAATTATTCTCACACTACCCAGACACTGGGGTTACATATTTCGACATTATAACGCCCCAGGCCGTCAAAAACTGGCGAAAAGTCTGGCAAAGGCGTGTCGTCGTCGCGGCATTAAATTTTTAATCGCAGGAGACTGGAGGCTAGCCTATGAGGTCAGTGCAGATGGTATTCACATACCTGAAGGGCTCATAAGGAGCCGTCCTGCATCGCCTTTTTTGTTACATTATCGATCAAAGATTATCACGACATCAGCTCACGCAGCATCTGGTCTGCGACATGCGTCCCGCATGTCCGTAAGCGCTGTATTTCTGTCGCCCGTTTACCCTACCCTTAGTCACCCAAGCGCAACACCGATTGGAACAATGGCATTCTCCGCTTTTGTTCGGTCTAGCCTGATACCCGTTTATGCATTGGGTGGTTTAAAGAAGCGTGACAGCGCTCAACTAAGAGCTGTCGGAGCTTCTGGTATTGCTGGCATTGGTCTCGCGGAAGAAAACGTGTGACCGGAGGCCTTAAAACCGAAGTTGGACACCGACGCGGGCACCTGCTCCTGGCGGCTCAACAGTTGGCATAGCGATCTCACGGTCAACATAAAATGCATTGGCGTTGAGCAAAAGCGTTGGGGTGATTTGAACGAGACCGCCAATCATCCATTGTTTGCCCTCAAGTTCTGTTGGGCTGCCTTGGGTGAAGGCGGATTGAACATATGTCACCCGCACATCAAAAGCTCCAGAGCCATACCC
>CAYGSZ010000039.1:0-9964 GCA_964352705.1 uncultured Rhodobacterales bacterium | reverse complement strand
TGAAGGCGGATTGAACATATGTCACCCGCACATCAAAAGCTCCAGAGCCATACCCTAGACCAGCTTGCCAGGCACGACGGCCATCAATAAGGCCATCAGGTCCGACGGCTTGATAAGCACCACGCACATAGAAACCAGCATATCCCAAAGCTGCACCAACTGTGCGTGAAGTCGTTTGCTCTAAGGCGAAGGCGCTCTGCTGATCTGTAACACCGCCGAAAACGCCAAGCTGACCACCAAGAAAAGATGTCGCATAGGAACCGTAGGTCTCTTGCTCAATCAGCCGATTAAGGCCATTTCCACCCTGAGACGGAATACCTTCGCGCTGACCATCAGCGTCAACAGTAAACGTGCCCAAAGCTGGCATTGTATAACCGATGGTAAGCTCTGTTCCTGTTAGGATATCAGTCTCAGTCGTAAAGGAAACAGGAAGCGGCGCTTCAGCATTTAGGTCTGATTTTGAATTGCGCTGATCTTCAGCAAGGGGCTTTGTGGTCGGGGGCTCTGCAACCACATCCCATGCACCGCCCACGGTAAACTCGATCGCCTGAGCCGAACCCATAAAATTCAACGTTAACGCTGCAAGCGCTAAGGCAAAGCCAAGACTGGTGGGGATGTGACCGGGGGCGCTCATGGGTAAAGACTGATGACCTAAGTATGATTAACCTGTGTGAAAATGCGCAGGGGGTGAACTACCGGTCAAGCCTTTGAATATTAAAGAGTTGCTATGTGCTCACGTTGTGACATTTCGCTCACATAACCATAGGTTTTATGAGCTTTGTGTGACCTAAAAAGCATAAATGGGATGAAACGGTCACGGTGAAATGATCTGTAAGGGTGCTCGAATCAGGTCAGCGTTCGACTCGCAGCGGCGACCCAAAGTCTGTCAGGGCTAGAGGCTGCCTGCACTGCCATAGTCGGCTGGGCCCAGGCCTTCTAAATGATCTGAGGTAAAATTTTCTATAGCATTCGCAACGTGCCCGGATTCTTCGAAGCGAGCGATATGGAAGAGGGCATCCCCTTCATTGACGACAGGGAGATGCGCGCGCCCAATAACAATTCCTGTTGCAGGTGCTATGACAAAGGTTTCATGGTCTCCGAACGCATCTGATACCGTGCCAATTTTTTCATCCTTCATCACCCGTGCGCCGATCTTCGCGACAGCACGAAACAACCCGGATTGTGGAGCACGAACCCAGGTTGACCCTTTTGCTTCTACAGCCTTTACTTTTCTGGCTGCCCGAGTCCGCTCAGGAAGCATTGAAATGGCACGCATGACATTGCGTATGCCCTTAACACCAGCCTGGATAGCCAACTGATCAAAGCGAAGAGCCTCACCGGCTTCATATAACAAGATCGGGATGCCTTTTTCAGATGCCATTTGGCGCAGAGATCCATCACGCAGGTTAGCATTAATAATAACGGGCGTACCAAAGGCTTGTGCCAAGCGATCAGTCTCAGGGTCATCAAGGTTGGCTCGAATATGAGGGTGGTTGAACCGATGCAACCCTCCAGTATGCAAATCAATGCCATAATCTGCGCGGCTCAGAATCTCCTCTGTAAACGTATGTGCCAACCGCGCGGTCAATGAGCCATTTTCCGAACCCGGAAAAGATCTATTGAGATCACGGCGATCAGGCAGATAGCGTGAATGAGTCACAAAGCCGTAGACATTCACAATAGGAACCGCGATGAGAGTCCCTCGTAAACTTTTCAAAACCGGGCTCTTTAGAAGACGGCGGATAATTTCAACGCCGTTAATTTCGTCTCCATGCACGGCCGCAGAGACAAACAAAACGGGTCCATCCATACGTCCATGCACCACATGAACCGGCATTGCCATCGGCGTATATGTAGACAAATTCGGAAGCGCGAGATTTACAGAAATACGTGAGCCGGGTTTAACCACCTCACCGCAAAATTCGAAGGGGGCGCGTTTCATGGGCTTAGCGTCAATCAACCTTTACCTTTGGTTCTGGTCTTATTCGGTTGTGCATTATTCTCTATAAACTCAATAATCATGCCTGCAATGTCTTTACCTGTGGCGCCCTCAATACCTTCAAGACCTGGAGAAGAGTTAACCTCCATTACAACAGGCCCATGGTTCGCACGTAACATGTCAACACCGCAAACATTGAGACCAAGGGCTTTTGCGGCACGAACTGCGGTTGATCTTTCTTCCGGTGTAATCCGAACTGTTTTTGCGGATCCACCCCGGTGAATGTTTGAGCGAAATTCTCCCTCTGCGCCAGTCCGTTGCATCGCCGCGATGACCTTGCCGCCAATGACAAAAGCACGAATATCACTGCCGCCCGCTTCTTTAATGAATTCTTGAACCAAGATATTTGCTTTGAGCCCGCCGAACGCTTCAATCATTGACTTGGCAGCCCCTTTGGTTTCGCCAAGAACAACACCAATACCTTGTGTGCCTTCTAAAAGTTTGATGACACACGGGGCGCCGCCAACCAAATCAATTAATTCCTCAGCTTGGCTTGTTTGATCTGCAAACGCGGTGACTGGTAATCCAATTCCTCGGCGCGCAAGAATTTGAGTGCTGCGAAGTTTGTCACGAGACCGACCAATGGAAACAGACTCATTTAGGGGATAGACGCCCATCATTTCAAATTGGCGCAACACGGCCAGGCCATAGAACGTGATTGAAGCACCAATGCGAGGGATGACGGCATCAATGTCAGTTAAGATTTCGCCACGGTAGCGAACATCAGGCCGGTGAGACGCAATGTTCATGTAGCACTTCAGGGTGTCTACAATGCGGATTTTGTGGCCACGTTGCTCTGCCGCTTCCACCAGTCTTTTGTGGGAATACAATTTTGGGTTTCGAGCCATCATAAGTAGGTTCATTGGAAATCCTTTCGATGGCTCAGAAACTAAATGCGTGCTTAATTATACGGACTTAGCATTCCTGCAGGAAAATGACTATTTCTTTCTCGTCGCGTATGAGCGCCCGGCGTCCACAACAAACCTGCGGCGTATCGCTTGTCGCCCAAGCAGCATTCTGAATCCCATTTCATCGCGATTTGTCAGCGTAAGCTCTATCGGCCAGCTTTCGTCGCCAACAGTAATAGTGGTGCGAACAACATATCGCTGCGTGACCTTGCCCCCAGAATTTTTAATATCACGCTCGTCTACAACAAGAGCCGTGCATTCAATTTCTGGTTTCTTTTTCCGCTGATTAGGGTGGACAAAAAATCTCACGTATGTCGCGTTGTCTTTGGTAAATTTAGATATTCGGTGCGCATGGAGCGCTGATGTTCTCGCACCTGTGTCGACCTTAACCTTGATTCTATCGATATCTAAACCTGGTAGGCTCACCCATTCTCGCCATCCCACTGCCGGAAGAAAAACTGGCTTTCGTTTTATAGAAGGTTTCTTTTTTGATAATCCGGGTTTCGTCATTTTTATAGGCCAAACGCTAGTGAGATGCGGGAACGTCCCGTTGAATAAGATTTACACCAATACCATCATAGTCAAAAAACAACATCTCGTAGGACTGCGTATCTGAACCTTCCTGAGGAAAGAGGACTAAGGGTGGTGATACTATGGGGTAACCAGCCGCCTTGACCTTTTCATAAATGCCAAAAATATCGTTGGTCAGAAACACGACAGCAGAATCACCGGTCTGAGCATAGGTTCGGGGCTCAGGCTTTTGTGTTGGCGTCTCCTCGACAAATTGGAAAAGGCCTAGATTTGCGAAAACAGAATCTCCGGACTGGAGGATCGCCAGTTTGACTGGTTTTCCTTTGGTCCCAAGCACCGCATCTAAACGATCCCCCTCCAAAGTTCGTTCCACGCGCGGACGCAAGCCCAAAATGTCTCGATACAGTTTGAGTGACTCATCCAGGTCACGCACAAAATGCGTTGATCGCATCAGAGGCGAAAGAGAGAAGTTATCTGGAATAGATGGCTCTTGAGTCATGACAGGCGCACTCCAAATTAGTATATTAATGATGATCAAATAGTAACGCATAGATTTAGACATCAGAACCTCAAGGGCTTGGGCGTAAAGCTTTCAGCGCGATCTGGGTCACCCTGCCCCACATATCGACCAGTATATGGATAATCGTAAACTGGCCGCGTTTTCAGCACTGTTTTAGGATCAAGCGGCCAAGCTTGCGCACCGGGAAGGGACACGTCGTTTTTGCGACGGTATCCAATAACTGTACCCGGTGATTTTTCAGATTCAACCCACGCCTCAATTTCTGACAGCCAATCAAACGTATCTACGCCCGAACCCCCACGACAGTGATTCATCCCTGGAATCAGATAGAGCCGAAGAAACGCGTCTGCCTCTGCTTCACCGCCAACAATGCGTTCGACCTTTTTGACATAGTCAATTAATGGCTCTGCATTCAGCATATCGTTGAGGCCCTGATACGTGATCAGCTTACCGTCGCGGCGTTTGAAATCCGTCAGATCAGGATTATTGGGTGCTGGTAATAAACCGCGCGTAAACAGTCGTGGGTAATCACGCTCTAAATCAAAAGTACCGGCGTCGTAAGTGGGACCGGGATCGTAGTCGAACCACGTATATCTTAGTCGGTCTTGCGCCATTGGTTCAAAGCGGCCACGCGCGCCGGACTCATCCAAGATGTAACTCATAAGTCCCAGCTCGCCGCCTTTTGGTAAACCCCAGCTAACGCGTAAACCCTCTGACAAAAACGCACCCGCATATAGGCGTTCAACAACATCTATTTGCTCTCGGGTTAAACATGATTCAGAGCTGTCTGCGCTACATTTCAAAACAGACAAATCAGGCTGACACGCCCAGGGGTCGTCAATAACGCCATCGGCTAATCCGTCTGCGCCATCGCACTGCGCCATGACCGCCTTATGCAAAATTGGAATTTGACTTTGCCCAAGAATGGCCAAACCATCAGAAGTTAAGTTGGTAAGCGTTCGCCAGAAGATATTGATATAGGCTGGCTCTATGCCTGCTGGTGCTCCAGCAACAATGCCATCAAAGTGCCAGGGATAACGTTGGGCCAACATCAAACCCTGGCGGCCTCCCGTTGAGCATCCTCTCCAATAAGCGCGATCAATCCCGATGCCGTAATAAGCTGTAACAATTGCCTTAGAGGCCAACACCGCCTTATGGGTGCCTCGATAGGCAAAATCTAATTCCTGCTCTGTATTATTATAGGCCCATTCCCCAGATCTCATGATGG
This sequence comes from uncultured Rhodobacterales bacterium, assembly GCA_964352705.1. Lineage (GTDB taxonomy): Bacteria > Pseudomonadota > Alphaproteobacteria > Rhodospirillales > Rhodospirillaceae > WLXB01. The sequence goes on along the minus strand of CAYGSZ010000039.1, from coordinate 4,778 downwards.
TGTTGTAGTCAGGATCACCCCCCGTCCATTCAGCGTTAGCTAAAGGCGCGGAACGTCCCATATCTGTAGTGGCTACAGCCGTGCCCCTGGACAAAGGGTCGTCAGCGTTTTCAATGATGCGAACACCACACATCGTGCCGCACCCTTCCATGTGAAAACGACCGTTCCAGTTTTCAGGTAACCTGACCTGCACGCCAACCTGGGGGGCCGTATAGCCAATAACATCGCAGTAAGCGGGCAGCCCATTTGCCGCAGCAACAAACCTTGTTCCGGTAATCTGTGTGGGCGCATCAGGCAACGCAGACAAACTAAGCGTGGCTAAATCCTTGCAAGAATGCTCATCGGCATGGACCCAAAACGAGCCAACCGTTTGGGTTAATATCACTACAACAGATAGCACTAGCGGTTTCATAGACATCCTCCCCTAAGCTCGTAAGACTATAAGCTGGCGGAGAAACATCAAAGCACCCATCCAATGCGTGGACAGTTTATTATAGGCAAGAGATCTTTTAAGGCTTTTCTTGCGTAGGGAGTTTCAACAAAGTCATTCAGGTCTGCTATACATGAACAGCGCGGTTGACCTAAGGGAGAGACCAATATGCTTTTAAATACATGGTATGTGGCTGGCGTGTCTGAAGATGTTAAAGACACTCCAAAACAAGTGAAATTGCTCTCCAATGATTTTGTCCTCTTTCGCGACGAAGCGGGGACGCTTCATTGTTTGTCCGATATTTGCATTCATCGGGGCGCGTCTCTCTCTGCTGGACGGGTCACAAAAGGATGTGTGGAATGTCCTTATCACGGCTGGCGCTATCGTGGAGACGGCACCGCTGCAGAAATTCCAGCACATCCGGGCTCTAAAATTCCTAAACGGGTGCGCGTGGATAGTTACCCAGTCCAAGAGCGCTACGGCTGGATCTGGGTATTCTTAGGCGACGTGCCTGCCGCAGAACGCCCGCCCCTTCCGGAATTTCCAGAATACGACGACCCTGATCGCAGAACCATTCGAGGCACTTTCACATGGAATGCCAATTATGGCCGTGTTGTTGAGAACGGTGTCGACTTTGCACACGCCGCCTTCGTTCACCCGTCCTTTGGTAACCGCGACAATCCGGAAATCAAAGAGTATGAGATGACAAAATCTGAGTGGCATGCGGAAGCCCGCATTGCCATGCAACCACCGCCCTACAAAGGTCTATGGGGATTCAAGCGCAAAGAGCGGTCAGATGTTATCGCCGAGCCTGAATGGCACATTGGGGGCATGAGCGTAATCCTCCGCCTTAGAATCACAGATGACTGGAACAACGCTCTTTTTGATGCGAATACGCCGATAGATGAAAACACAACTTTGACCCACTGGCAGCTCTCCAGAAATTTCTTCACCCAGAAATTTTTCGATAACGATACTTACAAACGTACAATGAAAATCTTTATTGAAGACCACGCGGTTTTGAATCGGCTCAACCCGGTCGAATTGCCGCCGTCCTTGAGAGATGAGTTTTCAATGGAGTCCGATGGCATGATGGTCGCCTTCCGCCAAAAGCGGGCAGAGTTATATCGGCGGGGATGGGGTCTGGATACACATACGTATCAGGATGAGTTTGGTGATCGCAAAGCTGCCGTGATTCCAAGTCCCGCACGTGCAGAAGACCCTAAAGGCTGGGTGTTGCCTGAAGTTCCAAGGTTATCCCCAGAGGGTGAACCAATCCGCCAAGCCGCTGAGTAGGCTTCTGCGGCAGACGGATGACATACTCTGCTTTAGCGCCTCGAACTCCTGGCTGCTGCAGCGATCTGCATAAGTGCTCTTTCAATAAGGGCTTGGCCAGGCATATCTGTAGACTTAGCTTGAAGTTCTGCCGTCGTTAGCACTTCAAGGCCACGCGCCAGCAAAGCTGGGGACCATTTACCCGCTTGGTTCTTAAACTGACCTTTGCGTTTAAAAAATACCGGCGGGCGTAATTTCATCATCGCGTTATCTAGTGACCCGCTGGCACGAAAACCATGGACTTGGTGTAACCGCAACAAGTGCCGAGAGGCTGCCGTCAAAACTGAAATAGGGCTTGTGCCCTCAGCCATCATACGACCGTAAATGCGCTGTACTGTTGGTTGATCTCCGTCCGCCATAGCATAAACAAGGTCATCTAAATCAAATGCTGCAGTGTCACCGATGCATGCCATTGCATCAGCGAGTGTTATGGCTTTGTCTGACTCCGTGCCTTTATAAAGTATAAGTTTTTCAATCTCGCGACGACTAAGGGCACGATCACCACCCAAGTGGTCTACCAACCATGCCATAGTATCAGCATCAGCAGTTAAACCTGCAGTTTTGAGCCCTTCGCGGACCACATGATCTAAAGAACGCGCGTCATCTGCATAGCATGGCAGCGCAGCCGCATTATCTGCGCCCTCAAAGAGTTTGCGAAGAGATGATCTTGGGCCAAGATCACCAGCACTGCATACAATCAACGCATCGCCAACCAGATCATCTAGGACGCGCTCTACCGCAGGACTGAGAACATCGGTCGCGTCCCTTACTTTTACAACGCGACGACCGCCGGTTAGTGACAACGCAGCCACCTCGTCTGCGAGGCGGGCTGGATCTGATTTTATAGTGGCCGCATCAAGGTCGGCTAATCTGAAAGGATCCTTATCACCTTTCAAGACTGAGTTTACGAGTGAGCGAGCACGCTCAGTGACCAATCCGTAATCTGGTCCATAAACGAGGATCGCTTGGGCTTTGGTATCGGGTGATTTAGCAAACGCGTCGGCCCGGCCAGCCTGCACCTTTACCATTTAGAACTCGTGGGACAGCGCTGCATCATCGATTATTGGACAGCCTGTTGTGGGGTTCCATTTCGTTCGAAATAAACAGCTAACCGCGTTCGAATTTCATCACTGATTTGTTTAAGAGCCCGGCTTTCCGCGTCCCGTACAGAGGCAATGGTGGCGTATTGATCATCCAGAATATTGTAAGAAACGATGGATTGAACGGACTGCCGGTCCAGACGTTTTGTGCCATCCCATAATACGAAATTGGCGGTCAAAATGAGATTAGCACGCGAAGTGGTGGAGTCCTTCCGAACTCCTACTTCCTGAATATTCGAGGCTAACCGGACCTGGAGTTCATATCGAGAACCCGAGGCTCCGCCGGGATGCAACTTTTCATCCAACTGCTGCCGAAGCACCATACCTCGACGTTCCGCGATGGGTCGGATTTCAACCTGGGCCAAACTCGCCACCACAGTATCCGATGTCGCAACGCCACGGGAACCGTACATCGGTGTGAAACCGCAGCCAGTGAGGCAAGCACTCATCGCAAAAATCATCAAATATCGCATAAGTCTTTGGACCGCACCGGCAGGGCGCTGTCAAGACCGCTCCATAAATGTCATAGTTATTAAACAGCACAACATCTGGATTGGAGGTCAAAGTGACCCACCTTATATTTAGTCTTGCGCTTTTATCAGTGATTTCAGCGTTTCCGGCATTTTCTCAAACATCTGATGATGTCATGGCTGCGAGGTCTCCCGACACCATAGCCAACACGGGGCCCTTGCATACTGTGACCATAATCACGCCCGAGCTTGGTCCCATGAGAAAGCTATATGAAACGGGGCTGGGTTTGACCGTCACCGGACCCCATACCTTGTCTGACAAGACACGCGAGGCGCAAAGGGAACTGTGGGGACTACCAAGTGATCTTGGGTATGAGGTCTATCTGTTTCGTCGGCCAAGCGTAGAGGGCACCACCCAAATACGTGTTTTGGTAACGGATCGCGCCACGCCTCCTATGCGAAGCGGGTGGGATCGTCGACAACTTGGACCCTATGGTATGGGTTTTCCAACGATTGATGTCTATGAGGCAGATGCGGAACTGCGGGCCTTGGGATTTGAAAGAGCCGTGCCTGAGGTTGAAGAGTTTCAAGTAACAGCACCGAATGGGGACAGCTACCCTGTCACAGAAGCGCCATTTTTTGGACCAGAGTATCTACGCATTATCGCTATTGGCCGCGGAGGTAATCGCCCGCAAGTTGGTGCGTACAACACTGACACAGGACGTGGTGGACCGGCTTACGCAACCCAAATTGTCGATGATGCTGATGCGATGGTGAAATTTTTCACAACCGTTTTGGATATGGAAGTTCGTTCAGACCGAACGTGGGCAGAGTATGAGGTGCCGTTCCGGTTTACATTGATTCATGCCAAAGGATCTCAAACCGGACATACACCGCTCGTCGAGTATAGCGACAAACACGAGATACCGGGACTAGCTCCACCGCGCCCACCAAATAGAGGTATGGCTATGTGGAGCTACAAGGTTAGAGACTTGGACAACATCCTCGCTCGAGCCGCCGCAGCGGGTGTTGAGGTCTACTCGGGCCCAACAGAATTTGACTCACCTAGTTTTGGCAGACACCGTGTTGCTACTTTTCTTGCCCCAAATGGATTTATGATCGAAGTTTTTGAAATCGTTCCTTAAAGAATCCATCTTCCAAACAAAACCGTATCTGGTGGCAACATTAGACACTTTCTTTAATGAGCATGCCCTGCTGTTTGGGTGAAACAACAACCTCCGCGCCAATTTCTTTGGCATAAACATCAAAGGCCTCTCGTGCCCCTGACCAGCTATAGTCATCGCAGACAAGGCGGCCGCCAGGAACCAGCCGCGGAAAAAAGAATCGAAGCGCATCATCAGTTGGCTGGTGTAGATCTACATCGATATGCACAAAACGAAAATCGATCTGCTCAACCTCAGAAAATCGATCAGGAATCCATCC
>CAYGSZ010000038.1:6328-16744 GCA_964352705.1 uncultured Rhodobacterales bacterium | reverse complement strand
TCCAGCGGGTTCCAGTCGGCATCAACGGAGTACGTTGCATCGCGCATCACGGAGGGGCGATCATCGATTTCTGTATGAACGCCAATCGTGCGCCCGCCTGAGCCGTATTTCGTGATGGTGTAAAACTCACGTCCGCGCTCCTGGTCCAGGCGCTCCGGTTTCTTGGAGGTGTAGGCAATGACGCCCCGAATAACAGTATGGTCGATCTGGGTGATCGGCAGTTTTGGATCGGCTTGTGACATCATGGTCCCCGCACTTTGTGGCGTTACAGTTGATCAAGCTTATGGGGCATCATAGGCTGGGTAAAGGTGTAGTTCACGCCATCGTATTTGAACCACCGGCTGCCCCCAAAGATGGCCCCGAAGACGTTTCGTTCTGAAAGGATGCTTCATGGTTAATCTGTTGAAAAACCTGCTCGTCAGTCTCGTCATCCTGTCGTCAGCCCCCGTGTTGGCAGAGGGCCCGCTCACCGGTCGTGCCGCCGGTAACGTTCCTCAAGGATCGATCTGGGAAGAGCACTGGCTGTTCCGCAAAAGCACCCTCACCGCCAGCCCTGAGATTGATATGGAGTATTATCTCTATGGCGAGTTGGGCAATGAAGAAAACATGATCAACAGCCTGCGTCGCAACCGGGTGCAAATCTCGTCTGCGTCGCTGTGGGGTCTGTCGGCGACCATCCCCGAAGTGGCGGTGCTGTCTTTGCCCTACCTGTTCGAGACTCCCGAAGAGGCAGATTACGTTTATGATTGTTGTGCCGCTGATATGATTCGTCCCTATCTGGAGGAAATCGGAATCACCTTTCTGGGGTGGTCAGAAGCAGGGTGGACCGGGTTCTACGGTCCGCAACCTTACCTTGAACCTGCGGCGGTCCATGGCCAAACCCTGCGCACACCCTCCACACCCTCGGTCGCGTTGTTCTTCCAGTCGCTCGGTGTTGATACGGTTTTCCTCGGTATTCAAGATGTGGTGCCCGCGCTGCAAACCGGCATGGTTGACGGCGGAGCCTCCAGTCTGCCGTGGTACTTAAATGCCTTTAAAGATCACGCGCCCCACTACACGCTGACCGGTCACCATTATGAAACCACAGTGTTGATGGCGGCGAAGCCTTGGCTGGATGCTGCCACCGACGCCCAGCGGGCTGCGATTGATCAAACGTTTAATGTGTTTCCGTCTCAGCGTAAAACCGTGCGTGAAGATGCGGCGCGCAAGATCGAGCTTTTGCGCGAGCAGGGTGCCTATGTGTATGATCTGACACCCGAGCAGCGGGCCCGATGGATTGCGGCAGCCCAGGCGGTTCATCCGGCTATCTTGCAGGATATAGGCGGCGATGCTGAGGCGATCTATGCGCAAATACAGGTGGCAAAGGCAGAGTTTAAACGGCGCCAAGCGTCAGCGCTTTCTGAGGACTAAGCCCTAGTGTCTGCTGATCAAACAATGCCATCAGATGGCATGATTTCCCGCCTCGCTGCCGTGCGGGTGTTCGTCGCTAATGTTGACAAGGCAACGCGCTTTTATCGCGATACCCTTGGGCTGGCATGTTTCGGCCAAAGCAAAAGCGCGTCTGTTTTTCGGATCAATGATCTAGATTTTATTGTCGAATATGCCAATCCGGCAGACCCGGACGCCGCTGAGATGATTGGCCGGTTTACGGCGCTCTCGTTTGCAGTTGAGGATTGCCTTAATGTTGTCGGGAAACTGACCGGCTTGGGTGTGCAGTTTTTGGGGCCAGCCCAGAAACAAGAGTGGGGCGGGACACTGGCTCATCTGTTAGACCCAGACGGCAACGTGCTGACTCTGGTTCAATATCCGCAGCCGGCTTGATGTGAGCTGCGTATAACTTTGGCGTGTTAGGTCTCCATTGAAACACTTTCTCACCAATCTTCTGATCACACTGGCCTCGCTTGGGTTTACGGCGCTGGCTGGGGTGGCTGTGTTAGAGTTTGTTCTGCGCAATGGGGGTTTTTCTCAAACAGCCATTTTGTGGCAGACGGCAGAGGACCTGGAGAATGACCGCGCGATAGATCGTTTCAACGCGGTATTATCTGACCTCCATCCCTATGGCTTCACAGACCTCATCGATACACCAGCGTATCAGGACGACGGCGCTTATACGGTTGCGGTTATCGGCGATTCCTTTGTGTGGGGAGATGGCCTGTTGCCAGGCCAAAGCTGGCCCTATGAACTGCGGCGGCGATTAAAAGATGCGGATGTTCCCGTACGCGTTTTGGCTTGGGGCATCAACGGCTGGTCGACGCAGGATCAGCTTCATTTTCTTGAGGCCGTGGTACGAGATCATAGCTTGGCGGGGGTTGATGAGATTTGGTTTGGTTTTGTCACCAATGACCCGGATGTCGGGCGCATCGAACAGAAAACCTCACCCTCGTTCCATTTTCCTGTTCCGGCTTTCGTCGATTTATTTCCTAATGCGGATGGTTATATCGCTGGTCTGCTGCAAGCAGTGTATGAAACACGGATTGACACCTCATCGGGTTACGCTGCCTGGGAAGCTGCGCTCTGGACCGAGGATAACTTGAACGCCTATACAACCGTTTTGGCGGATCTTAAATCTTTCTCTGATGCCCAAGGTATCGCCATCAAGTTTGTTCTGACACCGCATCGGCCAGACGAAGCCTTTTTTGAGCCAAAGTATGCGCTACTCAAGGAGCGGCTGCATGACGCGGGTCTACCCGTTGTTGACTTGTTGCCAGCCGTTCTAGAGCAGTTGGGGACGAAGGGCACGCCGCCCTTATATCGTGAGTTGTGGGCCAATCCGGGCGACGCTCATCCAGGTCAGCCCCTTATCAATGTGTTCGCGCAAGAAATGACGACGGTTCTCACCGAGCAGCTTGTCTCAATGGTAATCAAACCCACGCCAGAAAATTTGCCGGCTTGCGCGTTTGGTGATGTGGAGGCAGAAGTGCCTCAACCGATCCTGTTCGCCTTTGGAGAGGAGTCTTACCTCCGTCTCAAAGGTCAGGTCACGTCAATCACAGACCTTAGCGAGCAGAAGGTGCGCGCTGCATATCTTGTTTGGCCCGGTGGGCGCAGTCCGGTTTCTCAGCGCGATCTTTTTGCGGGGGACTCATCTCGTGTTTACGACTCCATTAAATTCCAACGCAGCGCGTTGGCATCGACGTTCTGGACCGATGCACCAGAGGAGATTGATTTGGATCGCCTCCATCTTCAGTTAGCCCTCGACTCTGGTTGTATGCTTGAGGTGCCGGTCACCGTTAAGCAGTCTCCAACCTCTTTGCATACAGCAGAGTAATCTGAGCCTGGGGTCATACTTTTTGCATCCAAAGCGATATTGTTGAGCATCTTGTATTTTAGAGTGGGCAAAAACCGGCAGGGTGTGTCTGTCAAATAAAGGAAATTACATCGTGAAATGGATATTAATTGTTGCAGCGCTGGCCCCTGGCAGCGATGAAAAAGGTGTGGACTCTCTGACCTTGCAAACCATCGGGTTTGGCTCACAAGCCTCGTGCGAGGCCGCGCGTGACGGCGTAGTACGTCAGGTTGAAGAGGTCATGGAACCTGAGTTGATTAAGAAGTTCGTCACGGAAGAGATTCGCAAGTCCGGCGATGTCGCCAATCCTGAAATGGTCGCCGATTTGTTTCTAGGTCGGGTCAGTGCGGCGTGTTATCGCGGCGATTAAGGGCTTCCTGCTAACGCTCTAACGCCGTCCCAATGCGCAGTGCCGTCTCTTCTTCACGCTTCGGTGTGACAATCTGTAATCCCAGCGGCAGGCCGTCTTCGTTTTTACCCATGGGCACCGAAAGTGCTGGACATCCCGCATAGTTGGCGAAGGCTGTAAACGTCGTGATCGTTTTCGGCATAGGGTCGTCGAAAGAAAAAGCTGGCACCGGCGTTGTGGGGGTGATCAGCGCGTGTACATCGGAAAACAACCGCCGCGCCACGGGCCGGACCTGTTCAATCAACCGCAAGGCTTTCGCGAGCTTAGGTGCCGATTGTGCTGCGCCAAACGCAATACCCGCGCGGAATGCCTCGCTAAAGCGCTCCGGGTTTTGCTCAAGCCCGTCTGCATGAATGTTGGCCATATCGGACTCGATGAGCAGCAGCGCCTTTGAGCGTAAGGCGGCGTGGTCGTAGCCGTCCCACGTGACGCTGACCAAATCCGCGCCCAGGCTGCGCGCTTTAGCGATGGACTTTGCGTAGGCCACAGAGACGGCAGGATCAACGGCTTCCCCGCTGACTTTATTCAAATCTGCAAAGTGTCCAATTCTCAGCCCTGCTAAAGAACCTGAAGCGCTCTCTTTTGTTAAGAAGTTGGTCGGGCCATGGCGGCCAGCCGGGTCATCGGCATCAAAACCTGCCATGGCAGATAGCAGTAGAGTCAGGTCTGTACAGGAGCGCGCCATGGGTCCCACGTGGTCCAGCGCATAGGCCAGCGGCATTACGCCGCGCGTGCTGATCAGTCCATAGGTGGCTTTCAGTCCAGCGACGCCGCAGAATGATGCGGGAATACGGATGGACCCCAAGGTGTCGGTGCCCAGTGCGCCAGCGCAGAGCCCAGCGGCCAACGCTGCGCCCGCGCCGCCAGAGGATCCGCCGGGCGTGTATCCTGCTTTATGCGGGTTCTGACAAAATCCATAAGCCTCGTTGGCCGTGGTTGCACCGTTTGCACCTTCGTCGAGGTTGAGTTTGCCCAGAATAACGGCTCCCGCCGCGCGCAGGCGACGCACCACATCTGCATCTTGCTCTGGCTTCGACGTTCGATAGGCTGCAATGCCACCTGTTGTGGGGACCCCAGCAACATCAATATTGTCTTTCAAGGCGATGGGAATACCATCAAGCGGTCCTAGACTCTTGCCGTCGGCGCGGCGCTTATCTGACGCGAGGGCAGCCTGCTGAGCCGCATCTGTCATCACAGTGATAAATGCGTTTAAGGTTTCGTTCTGTGCAGCAATTTGGCCAAGGTAAAAGTCTGTAGCAGCCATCGCCGTGGTGTCGCCGGACTCCAACGCCCGGCTGAGTCCGGCAATGCCGAGTGCTATGAAATCTGTTGCCATCTATTAAAACACTTTAGTGCGCGTTATTTCGGAAGGGCCTTTCCAGCACCCTTGGTTGTCCATAGCACACTGTCCGGGCCATGGCGTCGCCAATCCACATATCGATCTGGCACATCGACAATTTTGACGGTATCGCGCGAGTCAGGGGCGAGAAACTTATAGCGTGCAGCGAGCAACGCCATTTGATCGAGAGACCAGAGTGCCGTACCGGTGCGCTCAAAATGCTGAATATAGGCGGCGACGGCGTCGATGTATTTTTGTGCGGCTGATGTTGGGGTCAACGTCAGAAAAGCCGCCGAGGCGCGTTGATTTAGAAAAATCTCACTCTTCTGATAGCGCATCGCGACATCAAAGGGCGGCAAACCTGTATTCGCCGTTGCGATGTCTTTGTTTGCGATGGAGTCCATATCAATCAGTACAAGCGGCCGGTCCATCATCCGCATCAACGCGGCAGCGCGCACAAACCGTCGGGTCGAGAATGTGACGCGGTTTGCATCGCGCTCAACTTCCCAGGTCAGGCTGTGCCCTGGCATGTCAGCAGGCAGGGGCGGCGGTTCTCCCTCCAGCCCCGGAATAACCACATGAAGATGGAAGTCTGATCCTGGCGAGTTGGCGGCGACCGAGTGCGCCAGGGCTGGCCCATAGCGCCGCACATAAAAGGGATCGCCACAGGCAACGATCAGCGGTACGCCCATGGCCGAGGGTAGTTTGCCGTGCAGGTCCGGCAGGGTGGTCAAGTCTAAAGCTTTGATGGCGTCGTCAAACGCTTCGCCGAACAATCCGTTGACGCTGTCGTCTAGCGCGTCGAACGCCTCTTCTATATTGCCCAGGTCAACATGGGCTGCCGCTTTCATCAGGCCAATCTGTTTTCCCGTTTCCTCGGAATCGACCGCCTGTTGTCTGAACTCTGCCGCATCGGTTGGTTTGTGCTCTTCGTCGCAAGCCCGGGCCAATTGGCAGAGGGCTTTCACATATCCCGGCTTCCAATCAATGGCTTGGCGCAGAACAGTTTCTGCTTCGTGTATGCGGTCTAGGTCAAATAAAACGTCGGCCAGAACTGACGCGCCGATGGGGTCTGAGGAGTCGGTGACGTAACGGCGATACGTGTCTGCGGCATCAATGAGTTGCCCGCTGTCGCGCAAGGCATGTCCCAATTGCAATCGCACGGCGACGCGGCATTTCGGTTGGACCAGGGCTTGGCGCAACAATGTAATAGCGGTTTTGTAATCGCCCTTCTTGTTGGCGCGCGTTCCGAGATAATCGAGTGCGAGGGTCTCGTGTGGTTTGGCTTTCAAAAGTTTCTCAAAGACAGCTGCCGCTCCGTCTTCATCGCCTTGGCGATGCAAGGCCATGGCATGTGCGACCACTTCCTTTAAGGACGACATACCAGCATACTCACTATGTCACAGGGTTTTAAATGACCCGGTTTTAAATCATCTGCTGTCAGCTCGCCGAGGGTTTGACATTTGGAATACACATTTAGACCTGACGGAAACAGAACGCTCTACGTTTAAAAGTGAGCTTAGTATTCCGTATAATGTGTTGCAAACTCCACGTCCTAACGCGTGTATTGTTCGCTCAGTGAAGGGGGGTGCTTTTGGTTAAATTGCCTACTGAAACCGCTCATCGCTCAGGCGCTTAGGTTTCTGCCTTTTATCTACTTCGGTTAGATCAGCGAGAGCACCGGGTTTATGAAATTCAATCGGCATATCTACGCCAATACGCGTTTTAATGAGGTTTTTATATGCTTTTTCTATGTCCGGTGATGGATCGATATTGATCTCAACCATCACGATCATATCGTCCCGACCGTGCTCATCCCGAACCGCGCGACAGAAAAACTCACCATCGAATTCAGGTCGCTCAAGCAAAACCCCGCCAATGCCGGTGGGGAAGACGTTAATGCCACGCAGCTTAACCATATTGTCGGATCGGCCAAAGATTCCCTGCATGCGTTTGAATACCAATCCAGTGTCGTTCGCGCCGGTGTGGAACGCTGATACATCATGGGTATTAAACCGGATCATCGGATAAAGATCATCCTTGTACAGAACCGTATCGATGACATCACCCTGTTCGCCATCAGCTAAGGGCACGCCCGTATCCACATCTGTGATTTCGATGTAGTGCGCGTCTTCCCACACATGCATGCCGGTATGGTCGGGGCCTTCGCTGCAAATGATGCCGGTGTCGCCGACGCCATACCAGTCGAAGCATTCCGCCCCGCCCCATAGCCGCGATATCTCAGCGCGGTCTTCACGGCCAAAGTGCCCCGAAATCATGCGGATGGGGATGTCTTTGCCGGGCTCCAGACCTTCTTCGCGAGCAACGGTGGCGAGGCGTTTGAGGTAGTCTACAAAGCCGACAATCACAGTCGACTTAAAGCGGTTCATAATGTGCACTTGCTGGGCCGAGCGTGTTTCGACGCCGGTGCCCGCCGAACAGAATATGGCGTTGGTAAAATGCAGCACGGCCTCGCGCATATAGTGCCCGGCGTTGACCATGCCGTGCCCGTAAATGGAGTGCACCACGTCGGACCCCTTCAGGCCTTGGAACAGATAGGCTCGTGCCACCAAAAGGTTCTGCATCTCTCTGGTTTTTGGGCTGAACAGCAAAACCTGCGGTGTGCCTGTGGTGCCCGAGGTGGTGTGCATCACGGCGTGCATGTGGTCATCGTCAGAAAAGTCTGTGCCCGAGAAATCTCCAAACGGCGGATGATCCTCAATCGATTTCATCAGGTCAGACTTGCCGAATACGGGGATCTTTTGAATGTCGTCGAGCGAGGAGATGTCGCCCGGCTCTAGGCCAACAGCGCCCCAGTGGCGTTGATAGAACGGAATTTCCCAGGCCCGTTTCACACAGGACATGAAGCGTTTACTTTGCAACGCGTGTAATTCATCGCGGCTCATCTGCGTGAAGGTTGGCAGGAAGTCATCGCCGATGGGGTGATCGGTCAACATCTGGTCAATGTCAAAACCAGCAAAGTAGGGCGGGCGTTTTGCCATGGGGATTATTCGCTTCTAGTAAGAGCGTGGCAGGCCCAGGACGTTTTGTCCCAAGTACGCCAAAATCAAATTGGTCGAAACTGGCGCAACTTGATACAGTCGGGTTTCACGGAATTTGCGCTCAATGTCGTACTCTTCTGCAAAGGCAAAACCACCAAAAGTCTGCACGCACATTTCAGCGGCTTCCCAGGAGGCTTCAGAGGCCAGCATCTTACCAATGTTGGCTTCCTCGGCACATTTCTCGCCAGCATCGAATTTTGTTGCCGCTTCGTTGACCATCAGGGCTGCTGCTCGGTAAGACGCGTAGGCTCGCGCAATGGGGAATTGAACACCTTGGTTTCTACCAATAGGTGCGCCAAAGACTTTACGTTCATTGGCGTAGTCGGTTGCTTTTTTGATAAACCACTGGGAATCGCCAAGACATTCAGACGCAATCAAAGTGCGTTCGGCGTTCATGCCATCAAGGATGTAGCGGAAACCTTTGCCCTCTTCACCGATCAGGTTGGCGGCTGGCACTTTGACGTCATCAAAAAACACTTCCGTCGTGGCGTGATTCATCATCGTGCGGATCGGGCGTATGGTCATGCCATCTTTAAGCGCATCGCGCATATCGACCATAAACACAGAAAGTCCGTCGCCCTTTTTCTCAATTTGATCCTTGGGCGTTGTGCGGGCCAAGAGCACCATGTAGTCAGAATGTTCGGCGCGACTGGTCCAGATTTTCTGGCCGTTGACGACGTAATGATCACCGTTTTTCACCGCCGTTGTTTGTAGCGATAAGGTGTCGGTGCCGGAGGTCGGTTCGGTGACGCCAAAGGCTTGCAAGCGAATTTCACCGGACGCAACTTTCGGCAGCCAGTCGGCTTTTTGCGCGGGGCTGCCGTGCTTCAACACTGTGCCCATGGTGTACATCTGGGCGTGACAGGCACCAGCATTGCAGCCGCTTTTGTGAATTTCTTCCAAAATAGCGCAGGCGGCTTTGAGACCCAGTCCAGATCCGCCGTATTCTTCCGGGATCAGTGCGGCCATAAATCCGGCTTCGGTCATCGCGGTCACAAAGGCCGTGGGGTAGTCGCGTTTTTCGTCCAGCGCTCGCCAATACTCGCCCGGGAAATCCTGACACAGGGCGCGGACCGAGTCGCGAATGGCTTCAAGTTCTTCTTCGGATAGGGTCGAGGCCGCGTGATCGTCCCGCATGGACAACATCCTTTTTAACTATGATGGATCGTGTTTAGCAGCGATTGAACCGTGCTGCACACACCAAAAAGATTAGCTTTTGTGCACTTTAGTCATAGCGAGAGGTAGCGCAACGGCTGTGGTGGTTGTGCACGCTCAGCGGTCGCCGCTCATCAATGCTGTGACCAAGGGCTGGACGTTCCAGCCCATATCCCGAGCTTCTCTATGGGTTCTGTGCTCACCATTCACCTCAGCACGTATACTGTTCGTCCATTTGAAATAAATTGAGAGGCTCGCAATGACCAAGCGCTGGATTGCAAAACTTAAACTATCGACAGCAGCACTCGCGCTGTGTGGCTTTGCCGCGTCTGCCCAAGCCCACGTGATTATTGAAGGCTTCGAAGGTCGGGCCAACTATAATGAATTCCTGAACCTGATGGTGCCGCACGGATGCGGCCTTCTGGATACCACGGAAGTCAGAATGAAAATTCCCGCCAGTGTTCCCCTGTTTGCGCCCGAGGAAAAAGAGGGATGGGAAACGGAGCTGGTCATGCGCAAGCTCGATGAGCCCCTCAAACGGGGCAACCAGACCATCACCGAGGTCTATGACGAAGTCATTTGGCGTGGCAATTTGCCTGCCACACATCTAGGCGTGTTTAAATTTCTTGCCCGCATCACCGGTCCGGTTGGCTCTGTTGTGCCGTTTAGAGTGATTCAATCCTGCGGCGATAAACAAGATCGTTGGATTGATGTGGTTGAAGAGGGCGAGCCCGGTTGGAAAATGTGGGCGCTTGAAGCTCCGGCACCGTTTGTTACGGTTGTAGAAGGGGGTGGCCCACAACTGGGGGCGTCCATGCAGGAGATTGGTGCAGAGCGTCAGCGCCTTGGTAGCGGCACTGCCCGTCAGTAGGGTTTTAACGGTCTTCCACTGAGAGCTGCTGTTCTTTCATCTGGTCGTAAAACCAGGCCGGGGCACGTTCGTAAGAACCATCAAGTTTATAAAGGTCCACCCGCTCAATCACGATCTGGTCGAACATTCCCGCGCGGGTGAAAGGGTCTTCATAAACAAATCGGGCGGCGTTTTCCCAGGAGCCATAGTCGCCGATGGCGAGGCTTCGGACTGTCAGGCCGTCAGTGTTTTTGCCAGCGGTGTTTTTGCCAGCGGTGTTTTTGATCGACGCTGAAACTACATTGGCCCCATAGG
>CAYGSZ010000038.1:0-6228 GCA_964352705.1 uncultured Rhodobacterales bacterium | reverse complement strand
GTGTTTTTGCCAGCGGTGTTTTTGATCGACGCTGAAACTACATTGGCCCCATAGGTCGTCAAGTGGATGTGATGGGCGTCTTGCAGGCGTTCAATAATGCTCTCAACCACGGCTCTATCCGCGTAGCTCTTCTGGATGAGATACATCGCAGGTGCAGGTTCAGTGCCTGTTGGTTTAACCGCGCGGTCGAATCCGTTTGCTTTCTGACGCCGTTCAAGCTCGGGCGCAAACCACGCGGGGGCACGGTTGTAGCGTCCATCAATTTTATACACATCCAGCTGTTCAATGGTGATGTCTTTGTAGATGCCCCCCTGTGTGAAGGGGTCGTCGTACACATAGCTGTTAATAGTCTCCATATCTGCGATGTCGCTGATCGAGACGCTGCCGATCCGTGTGCCGTCATCGGCCAGCAAAGCCGATGAAACGATGGTCTGGCCAAACTTCAAAAGATGTTTCTGATGGCCCGGTTCATTGGCGGTGCGAATGGCGGGAATGTCTTTGGAAAAATCATACAGACGGCGCACCATCGACATGCGCGTGATGGCGGCGGGGCCTGAGTTGGACGATATTGCTTGAGCTTCAGTGTTTGTAGTGTCGGCACTAAAACCAGCACTGGGAAGGGCGATGATCGTGAGAAAGGATAAAGTGACGAAGAGTCTCATGCTTTTCACTCCGTTCAGCTGCAATCGGTCAGACGGTTAATATCCTGCCTTTTCTTCCACGTTGTTGTCACGTCCCATCACCAAAACAGTGCGCTCGTAGGTGCAAATGACGTCTTTGTTTTGATTAAAGCCGGTGGTTTTAACTTTAACGATGCCTTGTCCGGGCCGGGACTTGCTTGGTCGCGTGGAAAGCACCTCAGACTCTGCGTAAATCGTGTCGCCTGCATACACAGGGTGCGGCAACATAATATCGGTCCATCCAAGATTTGCGATCGCCTTCTGACTGACATCGGAAACACTCATGCCGGTGATGATCGCTAGCGTCAGCGTGGACACGATCAGCGGTTGACCAAATTCTGTATGCTTGGCGTATTCAGCATCGAAGTGAACCGGGTGCGAGTTCATGGTCAGGGTGGTGAACCAGATGTTGTCGGTCAGTGTCACCGTGCGTCCAGGCCGGTGCTCATAAATGTCGCCGACTTTGAAATCTTCAAAGTAACGACCACCGCGCTCGCGGTAGCGGTTTTCTCCGACCTTAGCAGCTTCTACGACCATGACATGCTCCTTGGGATCTGTGACTTGAGGTAACGGGTTTGAATTTAGACGGGGGCTGGGACTTGTGACGCATAGGCGTCGGCGATTTGGGCGCGGGTCGCAAACCAGACATCTTTTCTGGACGCGGCATGGGCCAGAAAATTCTGAAACGCTTTCATGCGTCCCGGGCGACCGATAATGCGCAAATGTACGCCTACGGACATGAGCTTGTTGCGTGATTGCGTCCCTTCTTCATAAAGCCAGTCAAAGGTGTCGATCAGGTAACGCTCCCACTGGTCAGGCGTGTAAGCCGGGTCCATCCACATTTTCATGTCGTTGGTGTCCAGCGCATAGGGTGAAATCAAAATGGGTTTTCCCTCCACAACATCCCAACGAGGAGTGTCATCAGAATAATCGTCCATATGATAGGTGTAGCCTTCTTCCACCAGCAGACGCCGTGTGTTCTCCGTCAGCACATAGCGCGACAACCACCCCTGTGGACGCGTGCCGCAGGTTTTCTCAATGGACTCCGCCGCCTTACGGATGAAGTCGCGCTCCATGTCTTCCTTCATCCAATGCTGATGTGCCCAACGATAGCCATGGGCGCACACTTCATGCCCGTCTGAGACAATTTCTTTGGCGAGGTCGGGCGCGCGTTCCAAGGCGAGGGCCGCAGCAGTAAACGTCGCGGTAACGCCTTGATCCCGCAGCAGTTTCAGAACCCTCGGGGCTCCCGCGCGGATGCCGTATTGGTAGTTGGACTCATTGCCCAGATTGCGGCCCTTGTTCATGACGACTTGCAGTTCGTCAACGGGTTCGGGCATTCGGTCGCCGTCGGCGATGCTTTCTTCCGCCCCTTCTTCAACGTTCACAACAACCGAGACGGCCAGGCGTTTAGTGTCGGGCCATGTAAATGTAGGGGCTGACATATCTAGTGGTACTCCTCGCCGCCGGACACATTCATAGATTCTGCGGTGATGTAGTCCGCCTGATCCGAACACAGGAAGGCACAGGCTTTGGCAATATCGTCCACCAAGCCGACGCGGCCCATGGGAATGCGCGCCCGCATGCCATCCAGATATTCTTCTTCAGTTTTGCCTTGAGCCTTCGACATAAAATCATTCTGCCATGCGCCGAGACCAGTGGTGACATGATTGGGGCAGATCGCATTGACCGTAATTTTGTGCGGAGCGAGTTCTATGCCGGCCACGCGGGTCAGGCCAACAAGGCCGTGTTTAGAGGAG
This sequence comes from uncultured Rhodobacterales bacterium, assembly GCA_964352705.1. Lineage (GTDB taxonomy): Bacteria > Pseudomonadota > Alphaproteobacteria > Rhodospirillales > Rhodospirillaceae > WLXB01. The sequence continues at coordinate 3,788 of CAYGSZ010000038.1, read as the reverse complement.
GTGTAAGCCGCCGTGTTGCCAAAACCGGACTTCGCCGCCTGGCTGGCAATGTTGATGATGCGGCCGCCGTTGCCTTGTTTGATCATCTGCTTGGCGGCGTGCTTGATGCCAAAAAAACAGCCGCGCAGGTTCACACCTAGCACGGCATCCCATTGCTCTTGTGTCATCTCAATCAATGGTCCGAACAGGTATCCAATGCCCGCGTTGTTCACCAGGATGTCCAGGCGGCCATAGGTCTTAACGGCGAAGTTGATCAAGCCCTCGACTTCGGATTCCACCAGCATATCTGCGGCATAACCAACCGCGTTGCCGCCTTTGGCCTTGATGCCTTCGACGACTTGGTCAATTTCGTCGGACGTACCAACGCCATGTTTGGGCGCGATATCGCCTTTCACTTTACCGATGTCGTGAATGACAACCTTGCAGCCTTCTTGGGCCAGGCGCACGGCCATGGCTTCGCCCAGGCCTTGTGGTCGGCCAGCGCCCGTGATGATCGCCACTTTTCCTTCAAGATGATACATATGGTGTTCTCCTTAACGTCTCTGGTTGTCAGCCTAGAAAGGTTTCCAAAGGCCAATGGCTCCGGCGATGGCAACCAAACCCCAAATGGTAAAGATGGGAATGCGCGTGGTGTAGAGCGCGCTTTTCATCTGGGCGATATCTTCTGGGGTTTCTCCTTCTGTCATAACCCGGCCAAACGCAGCGCCGAATGGCTTCATGGTGTAGCGGGATGAAATACCGCAGAACACAGTGCCTGCCCAAATCAGCAGCTTGGCGGCCAACCAGTTGTCTTCTGTGATGCCACTGCCCATCAAGGACATGATGCCGATGGCGGTCACGGCGATGGCAATAACCCAGCGCATCGCCAAGTCGACCCGGCGCACAAAGGCTATTGTCCCCGGGTTGCCGTTGCCGAGAAACAGGTAAATCACAAAGAAAACCCAAATGCCTGCGACCACCCAGATGACCCACAGCCAAAGACTGGCCATGTCAAACCAACGCATGCTGCCCATGGTAAAGCCGAGCGCAATCACTAAGGGCATGCACACCCGTGGGAATTGATCGAGCCAGTGCATGACTTTCAGCACAGAGGTGCGCGCTTCTTTCGTCAGTCCGGATTTGATCAGAATGCCAGAAGAGTAATAAACCCCGAGGTCGCCGCCCAACCAGTATACGAAGCAAAGCAAGTGCAAATACACCAACACCTGATACAGATCGATCTCCACGACTTTCTCCCCTCGGACGTTTGAAGCGCGCCTGTTTGCGCAGGCTATTGACCCGGGGTATAGCATCCCCTCTTAGGGAGGACCAAGGTGCGACAATTAACTTGTCTTATTTTATCTGCTTTCGTTTGGGCTGCGCCTGCTGTTGCTGCAGAGGTCGCTTCGGACGTTATTGTTGGGTGTGATCGCCTGGCTGCGAATCCGCCGGACCCAGATCGGGTGACCGAAGGTGTGCCTCGAGTGGAGGTGGATATCCCTGTCGCAATCATGGCCTGTCGTTTCGCGGTTGAGACCTATCCTGATGAGGCCCGTTTTTCCTATCAGTTGGCGCGGGTGCTTTTTTACGATGGTCAGACGACTCTTGCTTTGGACTCGTTTGAACGTGCCATCCAGCAAGGCTACCGCCAGGCCAAGTTTCTATTGGGGTTGATCATGACACGCGGTTACGACGGCGTGCCGCAAGATATCTGTCGAGTCGAGCAGCTTTGGCGGGCTGCTGCACAGCAAAATCATGCCAATGCTCAGGTCAGTTATGTCGATTTCGCCCTTCAAGGTCGATTTGAAGGCTGTGCGCAGCGTGCTTCTAAGGTGGCCATGGCAGCCTTTTTAGATCAGGCTGCCCCACAATTAGACTATGTGGGTGGTTTGCTCATTGCCAACCTGCGTCAAGACCTTGAAAGTATCCCCTAGACAAATATGAAGCGCATTTGCGCAAACGGGAGGGACACAATGCGATTATTACTTGCCACCCTACTTATGATGATGGCGACAGTTTCAGCCAACGCCGCGCCAGACCCGGAGGCCGTGACCGAATGTGATCGTCTCGCATCGCACGGCTCTGATCCGGAACGGGTTGCCCCCGGCATCAGCCAGTCAGATATGCGTAAACCGGCAGCCATTGCCGCCTGTACGGCGGACACGGATATGCAGCCTGAAAATCGACGGCTTCGCTATCTTTTGGGTCGCGCCTATTTTTATTCCGGCCGAGGGGAAGAAGCGCTTCCGCATCTCATTTTCTCGGCGGACGCCGGGCATCGTCAGGCGCAGTTCGTTCTTGGTTATATTTATGGCGGCGGTCTCGGCGGCATAGAACAAGACCTCTGCAAAGCCGAGGCGCTTTGGCTTAGGTCTGCACGTCAGGGCCGCTTTGCCGCTTTGGTCAGTTACCCCCACCACGTTGTGCGCGGTCGCTTTGATGATTGCACGGTTCAAGCCAGCACCGATGAAATGGCGGGCTTCTTGGAGACGGCTAAAGGTATGGCGTCAGATTATTACCGCACTATGTGGACAGCCGATGTTACTGAAGATTTTAATTCCTACCAGGAGAGAAATTAATCATGAAAGCTCTTAGTCTCACGGTCGCAGCCGTTACCCTTGCATTTGTCTCCCCAACTCTTGCGGAAGATGAGGTCATCACCGAGTGTGATATCTTGGTGTCTCATCCTGAAGACCCCGATCGTGTTGCGCCTGGCGTTGATGATGTTCTTCTTTTGGCAGGGCAGGCCGCTTGCGAAGCTGCTGTTGCCGCTGATCCAGAAAATCGTCGCCTGCAGTATCAACTGGGCCGCGTTTTATTTTACGGCGGTGATGCTTCTCAGTCTTTGCCGCATCTTGAGTTTGCCGCAGAAGCCGGATCAATGCAGGCCCAGTTCGTGCTTGGGTATATCACCGACGAAGCCTTACAAGGTATCAAGCGAGACGCTTGCAAGGTTGAAGACTTGTGGGTGCGGTCCGCGCGTCAGGGCCGTTTTGCGGCCCGTGTCAGTTATCCGCGTCATGTTGCGCATGGCAAATTTGAAGGCTGCGATATTCAAGCCAGCTCATCTGAAATTACGGGTTTCATTGAGGCCGCGCGCGGTCAAGCAGACGGCTACTACCAGCAGATATTGGTTGAGGAAGTTGCGGCAACCTACGCGGCCTCTGACCATGCAAAATAGACTGAAACTTAGCGCTTTTAGTTTAGTGGCCTGTGGTCTGGTTTTAGGCGGCATTGCGCCCATAGAAGCGACGGCACAAGAGACGATCACCTCGTGTGATCGTCTTGCCTCGCACCCAGAAGATCCAGATCGTGTTATTGCTGGCGTTGCTACGGCTGATGTTGATCAACCGGCAGCGATTGCAGCCTGTGAAGCTGATCTGAGAGCCGACCCTGGCAACCCGCGGTTGACCTATCAGTTGGCTCGCGTTTATTTCTATAATGGTCGCAGTGCTGATGCCGTGGCGACGATGGAAAAAGCCGCGCAGGCTGGCCACCGGCAGGCGCAGTTTGTCATGGGCGCTTTAATTACCAACAACCGCTCGGATGCCTCCGACGATATCTGCGATGCGGAAATGTGGTGGGCGAAGTCGGCTAAGGCGGGGCGTCTGGCGGCACAGGTTTCCTATGTTCGTCATGTCACGAAAGGGTTGTTTGACGAGTGTAGCTTGAATGCCTCAAAAGACGACATGACTTCTTTTCTCGATAATGTGCGTGCCACGGGTGGCGGCGATTACTATTTACGGCTGTTGCTTGCTGACCTGACTGAAGACTTGGCTGCTTATAAAGGTGGCTAAGGCTTGTGTGCG